>NZ_JANEZT010000129.1 GCF_025403405.1 Frankia tisae | reverse complement strand
CCTCGGGCGTGGCGGCCGGGCCGTTCGGAGCGGTCGCGGGGGCCTGGGTGGCGCCCGCCGTCGCATCGCCGCCGGCCGCCGGGGCCGGCGTGGCAGTGGACGCCCCGGCGCTCGAGGGTGTGACGGCCGGCGTGACAACCTCGGTGAACTCGGAGCCGAGGATGAGCTGGACGCCGGTGATGCTGGGGTCGGCCAGCACGCTCGATCCCGGCACGGCCGCGGCGACCGTGCGCGCCTCGGCCTCCTGGCCCAGCCCGTAGGCGACCCGGGACGTCTCGTGGGTGAGCACCGAGGCGTTGCCGGCGTTGCGTGCGTGGAAGCCCTTGCCGGTCAGCGCGGTGGTGACTTTGGAGGCGAGCCCGGAGCGCGAGGAGCCGTTGTAGACGGCGACGCGCACCTGCGAGGGGACCGCGGTGGCGCCCGGGGCGAGCGAGGGGCCCGCGCCGGCGCCCGCGTCGTCCGAGGCAGTGGCGCCCTCGACGCGGCCGCCCAGCGGGCTGACGATCTGCATCAGGTCGTCGGGCCGGTAGAACTGCACGGATGCGCCGTTGCCGTGCAGGCGGATGTCGCCCCTGTCATCGATGGCGCCCTCGGCGCGGGTCGGGGCGTGGGTGGGCACGGTCTGCATCCGGATCCCGCCGTTGGTCAGGCCCTTGATGCGGGTCGCGAGGCTGCGCAGGTCGGCGATGCTCGTGTGCTCGTCGAGGGTGAGCGCCCCCGCCGCGGTGGACACCAGTCGCTCGGCCTTGATCGGGTTCGTCAGCGTGTCGCCGTTCATGATCTTGTGGAACATGGCGCCGATGAACTGCTGCTGGCGGCTGATCCGGTCGGTGTCGCCGGCGGGTAGCCCGTGGCGCTGGCGGACGAAGGCCAAAGCCTGGTCCCCGTTGACCTGGATGGTCCCCGGGCCGCCACGAAAGCCACTCATCGGGTCGTTGGTATTCGTGCTGACCCGGTACCGGCCGTTGTCGTCCTGGAAGCGCTGGGGCGGCGTGTTCGACGGCTTGATGCACACCTCGACGCCCCCGATGGCATCGGTGATCTGCTTGAATCCCTGCAGATCCATGGAGATGTAGTGGTCGACCTGCATGTTGGTGAGACTCTCGATGGTCTTGACCAGCAGTGACGGGCCGCCCGAGGAAATCGCCGCGTTGAATTTATCCTTCGTCGCCGCGTGGTGCTTGCCGGCGGTGTCGGTGTACTCGGGGATCGTCACGTACATGTCCCGGGGAAACGAGACCATCGTCGTGGTCCCGTCCTTGCCCAGGTGGGCGAGGATCGTCGTGTCGGAGCGCTGCCCCGCGACGTCGCCGTATTCTCCGCCGGTGCCGGCCCGGCTGTCCGTGCCCACCAGCAGGTAGTTCGCCACCCCTACCCCGCTGGAACTGCCGTCCGAGCCGAGACCGAGATCGATCCGGTTGACCTTGCCGTTGATGAAAGAGTAGGCGGCCCAGCCGCCGACGGTGACCAGGAGCACGCAGCAGGAGATGAAGGAGAGGAAGGCCAGCATCCCGCGCCGGCGCCGCGGGGGTGGGCCGTCGAGCCCCGTGCCCCATCCCGACCGGCCGGGTCCCGTTCCCCGCGGATCCAGTCGAGGCGGGAGGACCCGCAGGCTGTCCGCGGCGTCGTGCTGCAGGTGCGGTGCGGTCACTTCCCGCCCTTCCTCGAGGGGCCCTGCGGGCAAGGCCCGACGTAGTGCGGAAAGTTACACCAATGGTCGGATCGCTCACCTTGAGGGGTACCAGACGGTTTCCCCGTATACGTGACGCGACGGGGGTGGCGCTGGTAAGAGCATGTGTCCGCCGATTACCCTTGATCGCACCGCCTGGTCGGGTCACCCCATATTGCGGGTCGATGATCGACGCAGGTTCCTCGCGCCGCGGGCGCGCATACTCGTAGTAGTGATTCGTGACCGATGGTCAGCGGACCGCCGTGCCACCGCACGGCGGTGCCGGCCCCCGTCCGAGGCGAGCTGGATGCGTTCACTCGTCCCCCTGGTCGTCCTGCTCGCCGTGGTCGGCATGGGCCTCACCGGCGACCGGCGATATGTGATCATCACCAGCCTGGTGATCAGCCCGCTGCTGGCCGCGGCCCTGACCGGGCCGTGGGTGACCGCCGCGTACGCCGGCGCCGCGCTGCTGTTCGGGGCGCTGCAGGCCATCCCGCTCGGCTACTACAGCGGGGTCGGCCACGAGAGCCTCGCCGCCCAGATGATCCGGCTGGCGGTGATCGCGGCCGGCGGCGCCATCGCGGTCGCGGCCAGCCGGGACCGACAGCGGCGCGAGGCCCGGCTGCGCGACGTCACTCGGGTCGCCGACGTGGTCCAGCGGGCCATCCTCGGTGCGGTCCCCGCCCGAGTGGGTGATCTGCGCCTGGCCGTGAGCTACGACAGCGCCGCCGCGCAGGCCCGCGTCGGAGGGGACCTCTACGAGGTGGCACAGACCCGTTGGGGGGTGCGGATCCTCGTCGGCGACGCCCGAGGCAAGGGGCTCGACGCCGTCCGCCTCGCCAGCCGGGTGATGGCCACCTTCCGGGTCGTCGCCCGCCACCTGGCCGACCCGGAGGAGGTCGTGGCCGCCCTCGACGCCGAAGTGGTCCGCTCGGGCGGGGCGGAGGACTTCGTCACCGCCGTGTTCGCGCAGCTCGACGGCGCCCGGCTGGAGCTGGTCAACGCCGGTCACCCCGACCCGGTGCTGCTGCGCCGGGGCGTGCCGCGCCTGCTCGACGCGACCGGGCGGCGCACCCCGCTCGGCCTCGGCGCCGCCGGTACCACGGTGGTGCGCAGCCACCTCGTCGCCGGCGACCGGATCCTGTTCTACACCGACGGCCTGGCCGAGGCCCGCCACCCACGAACCCGGGAGTTCTTCCCGGTACTGCCGGCCGTCCAGGCCGCCTTCGGGCCGGCGCGGCGGCTCGACGCCTGTCTGGCCGACCTCGTCGCGGCCCTGCGGCGCTGGACCGAGGCGACGCTGGGCGACGACGTCGCCCTGCTGGCCGCCGAGTTCGCCCCACCCTCGCGGGCCGAGGCCCCCGCCGCGGATCAGCCTGCCCGGGTAGGCGCCGGCGCGCCGTGACGGGCGCCGGCCGGGGTGCGGGAAGGCTCCCGGCCTGTCGGCGGTTTCCATCAACGGCGCTGATGATGCCCGGCGTCCCCGCGGCGAAAGGCCCGCCAGGGGCCGACGCGAGTGCGACGAGGCGAGGCGAGGCGACGAGAGAGGCGATCCGATGACGACGCAGCAGGCGCGAGGCCGGGTCCGGCTGGAGCAGGGGCGCAAGCGGGTCCGCGCCTACCTCGGCGGACGGCTGGTCGTCGACACCACCAGCCCGGCGCTGGTCTGGGAGAACCCGCACTATCCCGCCTACTACCTGCCGCGGGCCGACGTCGTCGCCGAACTGGTCCCCATCGCCCGCACGGAGCACTCCCCGAGCCGCGGCGATGCCGTCTACTACGACGTGGTCGTCGAGGGGCGCACCGCGCCGGCGGCGGCCTGGGCGTATCCGCAGTCCCCGCTGGAGGGGCTGCGCGAGCTGGTCCGCCTCGACTGGGATGCGGTGGACCGCTGGCTGGAGGAGGACGAGCCCGTCTACGTCCATCCGCGCAGCCCCTACACCCGCATCGACGCGCTGCCCAGCTCCCGGCACGTCCGCGTCGAGATCGACGGGGTGGTCGTCGCCGAATCCCACCGTCCGGTGATCCTGTTCGAGACCGGCCTCGTGCCGCGCTACTACCTGCCGCTCGTCGACGTCCGCCAGGATCTGCTGCGCCCCTCGGACACCCGCACGCACTGCCCCTACAAGGGCAACGCCGAGTACTTCTCGGTGGAGGTCGACGGGACGCGGCACGACGACGCCATCTGGACCTACCGCACCCCGCTGCCGGAGAGCGCCCGCATCGCCGGCCTGGTCTGCTTCTACGACGAGCGCGTCGCGGTGTCCGTCGACGGAGTGCCCACGCATCCCGGACCGGCCGCGCGCGTCGGCTGACCCGCCAGGGCGTGTGTCCGACCGTACAAAACGCACCGCAATCGGCCCCGGTTCGGACTCGCCCGGACGGATGCGGCGGGTGTGGGGTTAGTCGGCCAGGATGGACATCGCCTGGTCGAGCAGGGTGGTGAGATCGGCCGTCCCGTCGGAGTCGCGCCAGACCGTCAGGGCGGCGTCGTAGCAGCCGAGCGCGGCCGAGGCCAGCGCGCGTGGGCGCGGGTCGGCGGTGTCCGTCGGGGGGATGGCGAGGCGCCGGGCGAGCTCGGGGGCGAGCAGCCGCTGCCAGCTGTTCTGCCGCTGCAGCTGGCGGCCCTGCAACGACGGCGTGTCGACCATCATCCGGGACAGCCGCAGGGTCCGTTCGGGGTTCTCGGCGTTGAACCCGATGATCGCGTTGAGCGCCTGGCGTAGTGCCTGCCACGGTGTCTCGTCCGCGGGGCGGCCGGCGAGCGCGTCGCGCAGGACCAGGCCGCGTTCCTCCACCCCGAGCAGGACGACATCCTCCTTGGTGGCGAAGTAGCGGAAGAAGCTGCTGCGCGACAGGCCGGCCTCGGCGGCGATCTGGTTGATCGTCGTGCATTCGAAGCCCTGCCGGTCGAACAGGTCGAAGGCGACGGCCGTGATCTCCGCCTGCAACGCCCGCCTCGTCCTACTGCGCAGATCGGTGCCCCGCGCGGGGGTTGCGGCGTCGGCGGGGATTGCTGCGGGGTTCTTCACCACGAGGTGAGGATACCAGATCTGGTATCGCGGCCCACATGTTGGACTGAGTCTCATCTTTGGGTTAAGGTCTTACTGCGACCACCGGTCGAACTCCCCAGCGAACCGAGCCCCCGGCGTCATCCCGGGCACAGCGGTCGGCCTGCTGGTCCCTGCCCCCCATCGGTCTTCATGCGCGGGAAAGTGACTATGACTTCGGAGACACCGGCGTCCAGCGGGGCGCCCTCAACCGGGCTCGGCCCGTGGATGCGCTTCCGGCGGCAGTACTCCCGGCTCTCCCCGCCGGTCCAGATGATCGGCCTGCAGCTCTGGCTGCCGCTGGTTTTCGTCGTCGCCTTCTGCCTGTGCTACATCAACGCCTTCCACCAGCCGTCACCGAAGGACATCAAGGTCGCGGTGGTCGGGACCGGCCCGGCGGCGGCGACCCTCGCCGAGCGGCTCGAGGGCACCAGCAACGGCATGCTGTCGGTGTCGGTGGCGGGCACGGTCGACGACGCCCGTGGCGACGTCCGCGACGGTGACCTGGCGGCGGCCTTCACCCCCGGTGCGGCGAACCAGCCGGCCCGGCTGCTCGTGGCCAGCGGCGCCCAGTTCCAGCTCGCCGAGGTCGTCCAGCAGACGTTCGCCCCGGTGGCGGCGGCCGAGGGCACCACCCTCGCCGTCGACGACCTCGCCCCGCTGCCCAAGCACGACTCCTACGGCACCTCGGGCTTCTACATCGCGCTGGTCTGGACCATCGCCGGCTACATGGTCGGCATGTTCATCGGGATGATGGGCCAGACGCTCAAGCACCGCGCCCGCCTTGGCCTGATTGTCGGATCCGGCTTCGTGTTCTCGCTGCTCGGCACACTGTTCGCCGGTCCGGTGGTGGGCGCCGTGCACGGCCACTTCCTGTCGCTGTGGCTGCTCGGCTGGCTGACGGCGATCTCGGTCGGCCTGGTGGTCAACGGCCTGTCCTACTTCATCGGCCGGTTCGTCACCGGCGCGGCGCTCATCCTGTTTGTGTTCCTCAACATCCCGTCGTCGGGCGGGGCGTTCCCGGCGGCGTTCGTGCCCGAGCCGTTCAAGTGGCTGCACCCGTACGTGTTCGGCACCGGTGTCCTCGACGTGCTGCGCGACGTCGTCTACGGCGTCGGGCCGGGGACCGGCAGCGGCGCGACGATCCTCGGCGTCTACGCGGCGATCGGCCTCGTGCTCACCGTCGTCGGCAAGCCGTTCTTCGAACGCCGCAACCGGCTGCGCGCCGAACGCGGCAAGCCGGTGTCGATGATGCTGGCCGCGCAGGGCGCGGCGATGGCGGCCCGCCAGGCCGAGCAGGCCGAGGCCGCCGCCGGCACCCATCCGCACCACGTCACCACGAGCGAGGGCCCGCGGAGCGAGGGCGGCCCGGGGTGGGACGACGATTCCCGCGGCAACGGCAACGGCAACGGCAACGGCAACGGCGGCGGCGGCGGGTTGCGGGACAACGAGTTCGCCGACGAGGAGGTCGAGTCCGATGCGGCCGCCGTGTCCGGTGCGGCGGCGGGCAGCGGCAGCGCCTGACCTCCGACGGCGGACGCCGGCCCGGAAGGTCCGGCCCGGAAGGTCCGGCCCGGCTCAGCCGGTGGGCACCGACCAGCACACCCGGGTGCCACCGGCGGGGCCGGGCTCCAGGGCGAAGTTTCCGCCCAGGGACTCGGCCCGGCCACGCAGATTGGCCAGGCCGCTGCGCCGCGTCGTCGGCCCCATGCCGACCCCGTCGTCCACCACGTCCACGCTCACCAGGCCGTTCGCGACGGTCACCGTCACCTCCACGGCGCGCGCGTGGGCGTGGCGGGCGGCGTTCGACAGGGTCTCGCGCACCACGGCGATGAGATGGTCGCCGACGGCGGCGTCGATCGCGGTGTCGACCGGGCCGTCGAGGTGCAGTCGCGGGGTGAAGCCGAACGCCCCGGCCATGTCGTCGATGATGCCGAGGATCTGCGCCCGCAGGCCGCTGCCCGTCGCCGGCGTCGCCCGGCCGCGCAGCTCGAAGATGGTCTGGCGGATCTCCCGCACGGTCTCGTCGAGATCCTCGACGTAGGTGCTCATCCGCTCCGCGCGCGCCGCCCGTTCCTCGCTGGCGGCCAGGCCCTGCAGGCCCATCGCCACCGCGAACAGCCGCTGCATCACATGGTCATGTAGGTCGCGGGCGATCCGGTCGCGGTCCTCCAGTAGCGACAGCCGGCCCCGCGCCGCCCGCGAGCGGGCCAGTTCCAGGGCGAGCGCGACGTGGGCGGCGAACGCGGCGGCGAGTTCGAGGTCCTCGTCGGTGAACAGGCCGCCACCGCGGCGGCGGCCGAGGATCAGCGCTCCGGAGGTGACCTCCGAGGCGATCAGCGGCACGATCATGATCGGGCCGACGTCGAGCTTGTCGATCTCGGAGCCGCCCAGCGTGCGCACGTCGGCGACGACGAGCGGGGCCCGGTCCCGCACCGCCCGCCCGGCCAGCGAGGTCTCCATCGGTACCCGCTGGCCGCGCAGCAGGTCGGCGTCGTGACCCTCGGCGACGTCGAAGGACAGTTCCCGCGCCGTCGGGTCGCACAGGGCCAGCGCGGTCGTGTCCGCCCGGGCGACGTCACGGGCCCGCTGGACGATCAGCTCCAACGGGGCGTCGCCGTCGGCGAGCAGATGCCGGGTGATGTCCGCGGACGCCTGCGACCACTGCTGGCGGTGCTGGGCCTCCCCGAACAGCCGGGCGTTGTCGATCGCCACGCCGGCGTTGGCGGCGAGCGCGAGCACGAGTTCCTCGTCCTCGGCCGTGAAGATCCGCCCACCGCGCTTCTCGGTCAGGTAGAGGTTGCCGAAGACCTCGTTGCGGACCCTGATCGGCACGCCGAGGAACGCCCGCATCGGCGGATGCCCGGCGGGGAAGCCGACGGCGCGGGGATGGTCGGCGATGTCGTCGAGGCGCACCGGCCCCGGCTCGGCGATGAGCAGGCCGAGCACACCGTCGCCGCGGGGGGTCCGGCCGATCGCCTCGACGCGGCCCGGATCCATCCCGACATGGATGAACTGTTCGAGATGACCATCGCGGGCGATGACGCCGAGCGCGCCGTAGCGGGCGTCGACCAGCTCGCAGGCGGACTCGACGATGCGGCGCAGTACCACGTCGAGGCTGAGGTCGGCGGTGACCATCCGGTTGGCCCGCAGCAGACCTCGCAGCCGGCCCTGGGTGGCCAGCACATCCTGGGCTCGCTCCACCAGCTGGGAGAGAAGCTCGTCCAGTTCGAGCCGAGCGACAGCGGGGAAGATCAGGTCTCCCGACGACCCTGACGGGGAGATCTCCCCGCAGGCCGCCCCGGAGGTCCCAGCGCCGGTCGGGGCGAGGTCCCGTTCGGACTCCATGCTTTCAGGACGATAACCGATCCGCCCGGGCCGGCAGCCGTCGTCCGGATTGCGGCCGAACCGTTCCCGGTGAGAACGGGCCGCGGGTCCCGGCGACGGCCATCCGTCCGTGGTGGGCACCACGTCATCGCGGAATGGGCGCGGACGGCCCCGCGAGGGTTCGCGTCTGCTCGGCGCGTCCGGCGCGTCCGGCGCGTCCGGTCTGCTCGGTTCGACCCGTGGCCTCGACGGCGTGCATCCGCGTCGTCCTCACTTCGCGCACCCTCATCGGGCAGCCTCCCGCGTCCCGGGCCCGACCCGCGGCGGGGTCATCCGTCATCCGCCATGCTCGGCGCCGCCTCCTCCTGGTGCCCAGGGACCTTCGGCGCCCACCGTGGAGTCCTTCCTACCGTCCGATCCGGACCGTGCGGGCCGCGGGTCGGATCCGGGGCGGCCCGTCACCCCTCCCTGCCAGGGCGCACGCGGCGGATGCGGCCGTCGTGAGCCCGCGTGGCGGGCCGTGCCCCCCGGGCGGGCCTCACCGCGCCGGACGAGTCGACGCGTGGACAGCCTGCCCCGATCGGGCCAGCCACGGAGGTGTCGCGGCGGCCCCGTATCCCCCGAATGGGGAGGAGACAGCGGTCGAACGCACCGTCGGTGGCGGGTCGTTCGGATCTCCCGCCCGGGCCCACAGCGCACTCGCGGGCCCGGGTCGCGGCGAGCACCCTGGAACCGGGACCGGGACCGGGACGCCGGCCATCGGGGGATCTGGAGCTTGCCGTGACCGTGAAACGCAGCGCGCAGGCCCCGTCCTTCGGCTTCCGGGCGCGTGGACGCGGCGAAGAACGTTCCGGCCGCGGGGCTCGCGGTGTCTGCCTGTGGAGAGGGAGTGAGACCGCCTCGCTCCTGAAGCGAGGAGGCATCCGTTGACGAGCCAGGCACCCGCACCACGCGGCGCGGGAATCACTTCCCTTCCGGGAGGTGAGGAGGTCACGGGCTGCATCGTGGTGGGAGTGGACGGATCCAGGGACGCCGACGCGGCGCTGCACTGGGCCGTCGGGGAGGCGTGGCTGCGTCGGGACCGCCTCGAGACGATCCTGGCCTGGACCCCGGACGACTGCCCGCGAGAGGTGCTCGACCGCGCCTACGCGCCGGGCCCGCACACGATCGAGGGGACCGCCCTGGCGGTGGTGCGGGAATCCGTCCAGCGCGCCCAGGACCCGCGCCGGCCGGTGCCCGTCACCGAGCGGGCCGTCTACGCCGACGCCGTCGAGGCGCTGATGTCGGCGGGCGCGGGCGCGGACATGATCGTCGTCGGCTACCGGGGGACCAGCCGGCTGCGCCGGTACCTGCTCGGCTCGGTGTCCGTGGCCTGCCTGCACCAGGCCACTCGGCCGGTCGTCGTCGTCCGGGCGAACGGTGGCGACGCCGCCGACGGTGACACCGGCCGGCCGGTGCTCGTCGGCGTGGACGGGTCGGCGGCGTCGCTGGCCGCGTTGCGCTGGGCCGCCGAGGAGGCGAAGCTGCACGCGGCGCCGCTGCGGGTCGTGCACGCCTGGCAGTCCCCGCCGCTGCTGCACTCCGGTCACCGCATCGCGCGCGACCGGGAGGCGTTCGAGCAGGCCGCGTACGCGGTCCTCGACGACTGCGTGGCCAAGGGACTGGTGGGCGGGGCGGACATCACCCTCGACACCCGGCTGGCGCTCGGCGGGGCGGCGCAGAGCCTGCTCGCCGCGGCCGCCGACGCCCGGCTGCTCGTGCTGGGCGCCCGCGGGTTCGGCGGCTTCGCCGGCCTGCTGTTGGGTTCGGCCGCCTACCAGTGCGTGCACCACGCGCGATGCCCGGTCGCGGTCATCCCCGCCCCCATCCGCTGAGCGAGCCGGCGTCCGGCCGGGCGCCGGGCACCGCCGGGCCGGTCAGCCGCCCGGTCGCGGCTCGGAGCCGACGGCCGAGGGCGCCCCGACATCCTCGGCGGTGCCGTCGGCGGGAGCGGGGCCGGCGTGGCCCTGGGCGACGAAGTCCCTGCTGCGGATGAGGGCCAGCGCGCAGACCGCGCCGACGAGCGCGACGATCCCGGTGACGATGAGCAGATCGTTGATCGCGCCGGCGAAACCGGACCGGACGGCGCCGGCCAGCGGGCCGCGGGCGTTCGCGGGCGTGCTGGCGAAGAGCTGGTCGGTGCCGCCGTTGCGCAGGGTGTCGGCGATCCGCGCCCCCTGCCCGCGCAGCGCCGGCACCGCCTCCAGCCCGCTGTTGACGCCGCTCTCCAACCGCGCCGCGAAGAGCGAGCCGAGGGCGGCGATGCTGAGCGCCATGCCGATCTGGCGGAACGTGGTGTTCGCGCCCGACGCCATCCCCGACCGCTCCGGCGGCACCACTCCGACGGCCGTCGAGGCCAGCGGCGGGTTGACCAGCCCGCTGCCGATCCCGGCCAGCACGAAGCCTGGGATCAGGTGCGTCCAGGAGCTGCCCGCGTCCAGGCCGGCCATCAGCAGCAGGCCGACGCCGACCAGCGCCAGGCCGGGGCCGATGAGCCACCGCACAGGCATCACGCTGGTCAGCCGCCCCGCCACTGACGCGGCGATGAAGCTGCCCGCGCTCACGACCAGCAGTCGCACGCCCGCCCCGAACGCGGAGTAACCCAGGTCGTTCTGGAGGTAGAGGACGAGGTAGACGAACATCGCGAACAGCGACCCGTTCATCGCGACCGCCGCCACCGAACCGCCGAGGAACGTCGGGGTGCGCAGCAGGGACAGGTCGAACATCGGGTGCGCGACCCTGGCCTCCACGGCGACGAACGCGATGAGGAACGCCACGCCCAGGCACAGGCTGACCACGACGCCGGTGTCCGTCCAGGCCGTCTCGCCCGCCCGGATCAGGCCGTAGACCACGCCGACCAGCCCGGCGGTGAGCGTCGCGAAACCGGGCCAGTCGGGGCGGTGCGCCGCCGGCGGCCGGGACTCCTCGACCTTCCACACCGTCACGGCGACGGCGACGACGCCAATCGGCACGTTGACCAGGAAGATTCCCCGCCAGCTGATCCCGCTGGTGATCAATCCGCCGAGGATGGGCCCGAGGGACGTGGCGATGCCGGTGACCGCGCCCCACACCCCGAAGGCGATCCCCCGGTCGCGGCCGCGGAAGCTGTTGGCGAGCAGCGCCAGCGACGTCGCGAACAGCACGGCGCCGCCCACGCCCTGCACGCCCCGCGAGATGATCAGCATGATCGCCGACTGCGAGAGCCCGCACAGCAGCGACCCCACCGTGAAGATCGTGAACCCGATGGTGAACAGCAGGCGCCGCCCGTAGAGATCGGCGAGCGAACCGGCCGTCAGCAGCAGCGCCGCCAGGGTAAGGGCATAGGCGTCGATGACCCACTGGACGTCGGCGAACCCGGCGTCGAGACCGCTCTGGATCTCCGGCAGCGCGACGATCACGATGGTGACGTCGAGCAGCAGCATGAACGTGGCGCCGCAGACGACCAGCAGCGTCCACCACTTCCGATCCATCAGAGCCTCCCGGGGGACTGGCGCCTTGAACCCGCACGGCGCCGCGGCTGCGGGGGCGAGGATGTGCCGGTCCAGGCGTGGCGGAGCGGGGCCGCGGGGCGGTGTCAATGATGTGCCGTATGCCCGGTGGTGATACATCGGAAGCCTGGAACGAGTGAGTCCGAACCAGGGCGGGGCCGGTTGCGGTGCGTACTGCACGGTCTGAAGCCGGTGGACCGGGCGCATCGCACCGCAACGCCCACCGTCGGGTCACGGTGGCGCCGGCGGGCGGGGCTGGTCGCGCAGCCGCTCCATGACCCGCCGGTCGCGCTTGGTCGGCCGCCCCGCGCCCCGGTCGCGCACGGCCACCGCCGGAGTCGGATCGCGCAGCACCGGGGGGCTGTGGTCGACGAAGCACTCGGCTGCGACCGGCGCCCCGACCCGATTCCGCAGCACCTTCGTGATCACGACGATCCGTTCCCGCCCGGCCAGCCGGACCCGGATCTCGTCGCCCGCATGGACCAGGTGCGCGGGTTTGATCCGCTCGCCGTTGAGCCGGACGTGCCCGGCCCGACAGGCATCCGTCGCCTGCGAGCGCGTCTTGACCAGCCGCACGCACCAGATCCACGTGTCGGCCCGGGCGGAATCCTCCGATGGGGCCATGCCGCGACTCTACGAATCGGCCGGGGCCGGTGCGTGGCGTTGGGCCGCGCGCAGCACCGCCCGGGCGATCTCGTAGCCGGCGATGGGCAGCTTCAGCCACCAGTGGTCGAGGAACCGGTAGTCGTCGGCGGGTACGACCCGGGCGGCGAGCTCGGGCCGCATCCGGTGCAGGTACCGGCGCCCGCGCGCCGCATGCAGCGGATCCGAGGCGATCGCGATCGTGGCCGCCGACTCGACGAACGGCAGCGCGAACGTGATGTTCTCCCAGGTACTGCGGGCCGCGGTCTCCAGCCGGATCTTCTCCGCGGGCACGCCGAGGGTCTCGCGTGCGTACCCGGCCATGGCCTCCGCCTCGGTCACCGCGCCGGGCGGACCACCACCTGTGAAGATCATCCAGCTGTCCGCACCCGGGGCGAGCGAACGCACGCCGATCTCGGTGCGCCAGCGTTGGAGTGGATGCAGGGTGCCCGCGCGGGTCGACGGGAAGCCGAGGACGACGACCGCCTGCGCGCCCCGTCCGCTCGGGCGGCTGCGGCCGCGGAGCTGGCGCGATGCTCGCCAGTGCAGCGCCTCGGCGACGGCGACCGGGGCGGTGGCGGCACCGGCGGCGGCTGTGACGGCGACGGCGACGGCACGCAGCCGTCGTCCCCATGGTCGCTGACGGCTGAACCGGGTCGCTGTCACGGCCTTATAGAACACCGGGCCCGCCCGCTACAGGTTGATTCCGCCATGGATGCGGCGGATGTCCCTGTCGGCTGACAGCAGACGACGATCATGAAAGGTTGTCGGCGCAGTAGGGTTTCGGCGACGCTGC
The DNA here is from genome assembly GCF_025403405.1 of Frankia tisae. Lineage (GTDB taxonomy): Bacteria > Actinomycetota > Actinomycetes > Frankiales > Frankiaceae > Frankia > Frankia tisai. Next base: position 3,138 of record NZ_JANEZT010000129.1, on the reverse strand, counting down.
CGATCGATGTGGATGCGCGAGGCGGGATCGCCAGGAGCCTGCGTGCGACGACGGCATGCCGCCAGTCCAGGTGGGCCAGACAGGGAGGGAACCGTTGCGGTCGTTCCGGTTCTGGGTGAACATGCTGGCGGTCTCGGCGCCGGGGGAGTGGTCCGCGGCCGCCCGCCGGGCCGAGGAGCTCGGCTACGACGTGCTGCTCGTCCCGGATCACCTCGGGCTGCCCGCGCCGTTCCCCGCGCTGGTCGCCGCCGGGGCCGCCACCGGCCTGCGGCTCGGCACCTTCGTCCTCAACGCGGCCTTCCACAATCCGGCGCTGCTGGCCCGCGACGTCGCGACCACCGACGTGCTGACGGCCGGGCGGCTGGAGCTGGGCGTCGGCACGGGTTACGTGGCTCAGGAGTTCGCCGCCGCCGGCATCCCGTTCGGCACCGCGAAGGACCGCGTCGACACCCTCGAGCGGGTCATCGACGCGGTGTACGAAGCCCTGGCCGATCCCGCCGCGGCGCCGCGGCCGGTGCAGCAGCCGGTGCCGCTGGTCGTCGGCGGTAACGGGGATCGGATGCTCAGGCTTGCGGCGCGCCGGGCGAACATCGCCGCGTTCACCGCCGCCGCCTTCGACCCGGCGAACCCGAGTAACCTGCGGCCGCTGTCCGGGGAGGCGTTCGCCGAGCGGATCGCGTTCTTCGACAGGGTCGCCGGCGACCGGGTCGGCGAGGTGGAGCGCAACCTGCTCCTCCAGGCCGTCACGGTCACCGACGACCGGGCGGCGGCGCTGGCGGCCTGGGTGCCCCGGCTGCCCCACCTGAGCGCCGAGGAGATCCCCACGGTCCCGACGCTGCTGGCCGGCACCGTCGAACAGATCGCCGACCAGGTGCGCGGCCTACGCGAGCGGTTCGGCATCACCTACTTCACCGTTCTGCAGCCCGCCCTGGAGGCGTTCGCCCCGATCATCGCCGCGCTGCGCCGCGACTGACCGCACTGCCGGCTGCCGGCCCGCCGGTCGGGGCCGGTGGGTCCGCGGGCCGAGGCTTGTGGATCCGCGATCGGTCGCCGGGCGAAACTCGGTCGCCATCGGCGGAGCGGTCTGCCACGATCGGGCGATGCCACGCGGGTTCGAGGAGCTGGTCGCCGAGGCCGCGGTGGTGCCCGTCGACGGCTGGGACTTCTCCTGGCTGGATGGCCGGGCCACCGAACAACGGCCGTCGTGGGGCTACGCCCGCCTGATCGGCGAGCGGATGGCCCGCGCCGACGTAGCCCTCGATGTGCAGACCGGCGGCGGTGAGGTCCTCGCCGGGGTGCCGCGCCTGGCCCGGTGCACGGTCGCCGTCGAGTCCTGGCCGCCCAACATCGCCCGGGCGGCGGTGGCGCTGCGCCTCCGCGGCGTCCATCTCGTCGCCGCCGACAGCGATCGCACGCTGCCGTTCGCCGACGCCACGTTCGACCTCGTCGTCAGCCGCCATCCGATCGCGACCTGCTGGCCGGAGATCGTCCGGGTGCTGCGCCCCGGCGGCAGCTACCTGTCCCAGCAGGTCGGCCCGGCCAGCGTCGGCGAGTTGACCGAGTACTTCCTCGGCCCGCAGCCGGCCGTGGTGGGCGGCCGGCGCCACCCTGACGGCGCCCGCGCTGCCGCCCAGGCCGCCGGCCTCGAGGTCGTCGACCTGCGGATGGAGACGCTGCACACCGAATTCCGTGACGTCGGCGCCGTGATCTACTTCCTACGAAAGGTGATCTGGATCGTTCCCGGGTTCAGCGTCGAGCGGTATCGCGAGCGCCTCGCCGAGCTGCACGAGCGGATCCGCGCGACCGGCCCGTTCACCGCGCGCACCACCCGCTTCCTCATCGAGGCCCGCCGCCCGCGCTGACGCGCCGCGTTGACGTGATGCGTTGACTTGATGTGTGCTCGAAGCAATAGCGTCCTCACCGAGCGCGAACTCGCGCCGTCCGGCAGGTGCAGGAGGACATGATGGCTGATCGACTGACCGGCACGGTGGCGCTGGTGACCGGGGCGAGCAGCGGCATCGGGGCCGCGACTGGCCTGGAGCTGGCCCGCCGGGGCGCGGCGGTCGCGCTCGTCGCCCGCCGCAAGGACCGGCTGGAACAGCTCGCCGCCGACATCCAGGGCGAGGGCGGGCGGGCCTTCGTCCTCGCCGCCGACATCACCGAGCAGCGGCAGGCGGTCGACGCGGTCGAGCGGACCGTCGCCGAGCTCGGCCGGCTGGACACCGTCGTGAACAACGCCGGCGTCATGCTGCTCGGCCCGATCGTCGACGCCCCCACCGCCGAGTGGGACCGGATGGTCGCGCTCAACCTGCAGGGGTTGCTCTACGTCGCGCACGCCGCGCTGCCTCACCTGCTCACCGCCGCCGACGCCGGCCCCCGTAACGTGGCCGACCTGGTCAACATCAGTTCCGTGGCGGGCCGGCGGGCGGCGACGAACTCCGGCGTCTACAACCTCACGAAATTCGGCGTGAACGCCTTCACCGAGTCGCTGCGCCAGGAGGTCACCGAGCGGCACGTGCGGGTGTCGGTCGTCGAGCCCGGGGCGGTCGCGACGGAGCTCACCGACCATCTGCGGCCGGCGATCCGCGAGCCGGCGCTGAAGGTGTTCGCCGGCGTCGAGAGCCTGCAGGCCGAGGACATCGCCGACGCGATCGCCTACATCGTGACCCGTCCGCGCCGCGTCGCCGTCAACGAGATCCTGATCCGTCCCACCGAGCAGGTGCGGTGATCGGCCGTTCGTGGTCGGTCAGGACCTCGTCGATGGTGCGTCGGGCGATGCGGGCGAGGGCGGAGTTGCTGTCCTGGTAGTAGGGCAGGGCGATAAGGCCGAAGGCAGCGCCCAGCCGCGGCCCCGGTCCCAGGTCGAGTCGTCGACGCCGGCCACGTTCCGGAATGTCTCGCGTTCCTCGGCGGGCAACAGGGTCCAGGCGGCCATCACGTCGCAGGCGGGATCGCCCACGCCAAGGCCCCCGAAGTCGATGACGGCGCGCAGCCGGCCGTCGCGGGCGAGAAGATTGCCGGGGAGAAGGTCGCCGTGGATCCAGACCGGTGCCTCCTGCCACGCCGGTGCGTGTAGGGCGGCGTCCCAGGCGGTGGGTCGCCGCGGCGGTGTCGATGGCGGTGCGCAGGGAGCGGATG
>NZ_JANEZT010000128.1 GCF_025403405.1 Frankia tisae | reverse complement strand
AAGAGACAGGGCCCGTCCCCCCGGCGCCGGGGTTGGCACCAGCCCCGGCTCTGGCGCCAATCCCGGCCCGAACGGCACCCGAGCTCCGGCCGCCTCCGCCGGGTGGTGTTGGCCGTGGTCGGTGCGACGCTCGTACTCGGCGCCGTCGCCACCGGATGCACAGGCGGCGGGCATGCCACCGCCGGCCGGCAGGGTTCCGCCGACCCGGGACAGCCAGGATCGCCGGGCAGCCTCGCCGACGCGTTCGTCACGGTCGCCGGGGGCCGCCTGGAGCTGGCCGGCAAGCCGTGGCGTTTCACCGGGATCAACGTGTGGAACGCGAACACCCCCGCGGACGACAGCCGCTACGGCTGCGGGGAACCGGTGGATCTCGAGGAGGTCGCGCCCTCCCTCGGCAGCGGGGTGCAGGTGGTGCGCACCTGGTTCTTCCAGCGCCTGGCCACCACCCTCGACGGCCGCCGGGACTGGTCGACGTTCGACCGCACGATCGCCGCGGCGAAAAGCCGCGGCCTGCGCATCGTCGCGACCCTGGGCAACCAGTGGCCGCAGTGCGAGGGCTTCCCCACCTACCAGGCCGGCTACAAGACGCAGCAGTGGTACCAGACCGGCTACCGTTCCGCGCCGCCGCCCGGCCAGCCCGACAGCTACCGCGCGTGGGTGCGGGAGGCCGTCACCCGCTACCGCGACGAGCCGGCGATCGCCCTGTGGCAGCTGATGAACGAGGCCGAGGACGCGACGGCCTACCGCGGCCCGTGCGCCCCGAACGCCGCCGCGACCCTGCACTCGTTCGCCCAGGACATGGTCACCCTGGTGAAGAGCGTCGACCCCCACCACCTGGTCAGCGTCGGCACGGTCGGCGCCGGCCAGTGCGGCGCCGCCGCCGGCGAGTACGCGACCCTGCACGCGATCGGCGGCGTCGATGTCCTCGAGTACCACGACTACAGCCCCGCCCCGGTTCCCGGCGACCGGTGGAACGGCCTGGCCGAGCGGCTGCGCCAGGCCGCGGCGCTGCACAAGCCGCTCATCGTCGGGGAGATGGGCGTCGCCCCGCGGGAGGCCGGCGGGATCCCGGGGCGGGCCGCCCTCGTCAACCGCAAGATCGGCGCACAGCTGCAGGCCGGCGTCGCCGGCGTCCTGCTGTGGACGTGGCGCGGCAACGACTCCGGCGACGGCTACGACATCCTGCCCGGCGACCCGGTCCTCGGCGTCCTCGCCCGGGCGCTCGACCCCGCTCCTCGCCCGGGAAGCGGCCCCGCGAGCTGACGGTTCGTCCGGCGTGCTTCGCCGCGTCCGGTGGTCAGCAACTGCGTTGCAGCACGAGGGCCTTCGCCATGGCTCCCCACTCGTAGGCGATGTTGTAGGGCAGCGCGCGTGCTGGCATGGACGGAGCTTCCAGCTGCACGTCGCCGTGGAAGCAGCGGTCGACCCGCAGACGGGCCCGCGTCGCCTGGGTCCGCCGCGCGACGACGATGACCTTCCGCCAGCCGTCGCGACCCGCCAGCAGCCGGATCTCACGGCCCTCACCCTGGGTGGTGAACGGCTCCGGCCGAAAACAGATCACCCGCACCCCGGTGCCCGCCTCGGCGTCGGATGGGCACCAGCGGAGCGGCGTCGACACCACCAGCGTCGGCGCATATCCCGCCCGGCTCAGCGCCAGTGCCCGCCCCAACCCGCCATCCACGCCGCCGAGCACGACGATCGCGTCCGCTTTGGACGGCGCGTCGAGCGTCGGGAAGACGAACAGCCGCAAGGTCGAGACGATCAGCGTCACGACAACAACGACGGCGCCCAGACACAGCCACAGCCACCGTGATCTGCTGGTGCGCAGATCACGCGCTTCGGCAGGCTGACCAAGATCCGTGGCAGGCTGGGCATCCGAGGCGCCCTCGTCCTCGTGCCCGGCTGGACGGGTCAGGATGACCACACTTCCCGCAACTTGGAGGATCTCCACTCGTCCACCCACACCAACGACCGAGATCCGCCGATGTTCTCCACGACCCGCCGATGTGATCCGATTCATCGGCTGCCACAGAACCGCCGCCGACTCGGGTCCTGGGCAGGATCGACGCCAGCGCCTCGGCCAGGACGGTAAGCACCATACACAGTTCAACCCGTCCGGAAAAACACGAGCACGCCGCACGACCGCGTACTATCCGGACCGTTCGGCCTGCATCGCGGCAATCGCATCGTCGACCTCTGCCGACGGATCAGCGGCGGCGTCGCGCACGGCGAGTGACTCCTTCAGGCAGAAGCGCTGTGGCGGGCCGGCAGTCAATGGCCCCGGCCGGCGCCTGCCAGGCTCGGATGGCGACTCCGGCCCAGTCGTAATCGCGGAGCCCGTACGCAGTGGATCCGGCCGAGATCTGGCACCCCCTGGGCGGGCAGAGCGGCGATCAGCGCGTCGGCATGCTGTTCGGGCCACAAGAGGCGACTTCGCCTGTTCGCAGACACCGTCACCGAGCGTCAGCGTCCTGCTGTGGACCTAGCGCGGCAACGTGCCGGCGGCTACGACATCCAACCCGGCGGCCCGAGCCCTCGACGTCCTCGCCCGAGCCCTCGACTCTCGCGCGCGCCTACTGAGCTTCATACCCGGGCAGCGTGCCCCGCCGGCAACCGACCGGTCGACTGCGCGCGACGCCCCGCCGAGGGCGGCAGCAACCGACTCGGACGCGAAGATATGCCGCGCGGAAAAGCGTTCAGCGCGAACACCCCTCCGACGCATAGGGCCGGACCGCGGCCGCCCATCCAGGGCGCCTCATCACAACAGAAACAACAAACATCCATTAGGTTGCGGCTACAGCACGCGCGATGACCATAGGAAACACGATACCCACAGGAAGGCGGAGGTCGCACATTTTGATCACGCACACGGGTGCCTCACAAAGGGGCCTACGTCTTCCTTGAACGCCAACCCTAACCGACCTTGACGAAAATAGAGTGTAGTAGTAACTCTAAGTGATAGACGGCCCAGGCCGAACCCTCAACTCCTCCATTCTGCATCCATTTCATAACTCACAGTAGACGCTCCTTCTGTGGAAGTTATCTACTCGTCGCGACAGAGATTGAATATGACCAACTTCACATTTGGTGCCGAGATGCTTGATTTGCAGTCACTCGCACCATGGCCGGCCCACGTATGGGTAGGCGATGTGGGTACACTTCCAGGCAGTAGTCGGGAACCGCTAGGTCTGACCTCGACCCGGCATCGACTCACATCAAGCCGGGGGGATCTTGGTGCCTACAGACGTTGCGACACGCCCGAGACGGGCCATCATGCCCAATCGCAGGCCGGCGCAATGAAAATACTTTGCGTAATTCCCACTTTCAATGAATCGGGAAGCATCGCACAGGTTATATTCGGGTTGCGGGCGGCGGACACTACTATTGATATACTGGTGGTCGACGACGGAAGCACGGACGGCACGCTCGACATCATCAGGTCGGTTATGGCCACGGACGCCCGAGTGCACCTTCTGAGTCGGAGCTCGAAGCAAGGTCTGGGTGCCGCCTATCGTGCCGGATTCGATTGGGGCATCACACGAGGATACCAGCTACTAGTTGAGATCGATGGGGATCTTTCTCACGATCCGCGCGATCTTCCTCGTATGTTGGAAGCCGCATCAAAGGCCGACCTGGTAATCGGTTCCCGCTATATAAAAGGCGGTTCGACAGCAGGCTGGTCCCCACTGCGTAAGCTTATTTCGCGAACCGGAAACCGGTATGTCCAACGGGTACTCAGACTCCCAGTAGCCGACGCCACCGCGGGCTACCGGGTCTTCCACCACCATGTCCTGAGAGCTCTCCCGGTATCCGCGCTCACTTCTACCGGATACTGCTTTCAGGTAGAGACAGCATACCTCTCCTGGATCCACGGATTTCGAATCCAGGAGGTTCCGATCCTCTTCCGCGAGCGCGAGGCCGGGCAGTCCAAGATGTCATCCATGGTCGTCCTGGAGGCCCTCGCGAAAGTCACTCGCTGGGGACTGGCGGCTAAATGGTGTCCGGCTCCCCACAGCATCAGCAACCCTCACTGGCCGACCTCACAGAGTACGACCGAGGATTTCCCGGAGCAGCACGGGGGCCGATCGCTGGAAAAAGAATTGCAGGGGTAGGACACCTACCTCCGCAGAAATTCTTCATATGCCAGGACAAAGAGGCCGCCACATGCCGCTTCGGCAGACCGGGGGCGGCATACCAGAATCTTCCGCAGCCGAAAGCAGTCCAGAGCCAGATGTCGCCCTATACTTCGCCGGGTGAACTCCCGTAGATGACAGTTACTTTTCGTCCTTCCGATGCTCGCCGTGCCAGGCTTCCGGAACGCCGAGATGTCTTCGACGAAGATCCGCTGTGGCACCAGCCGGGCGAACCCGTACCCGGTCGAGGCCTTCTTCGTCGGGTCAGGTTCCCACTTCTCGCGATCGCATTTGTCGTCACACTTATGTGGCTTCAGCCGGGTCCTTGGGCCTCCGGCGCCGCGGCTTTGATGACTCTCGCCCTCGTCGCAGGCTCGGGGCGCCCACGGAGTCAGGTGTGGATCGCGACAAGTACGGTCGGAGTCCTCTTCAGCACGGTCGACTACCTTACTTGGCGGATCTCGGTCACGAACTGGTCGGCAGCATGGCTGGCGCTTCCCCTCCTCGTCGCCGAGGTCTTCGGGGCCCTTCACGCACTCGGGCTACAGGCAACCATCTGGCCGAAGGAGCCCCCTCCGTTACGGCAGATTGACGACCCAAGCCACTTTCCAATCTATATTCTGATCCCCACTGCCGGCGAGTCGATGTCTGTACTTGGCCCGACAGTCAACGGTGCCATCGCGGCTCGCTCGGAATACCTGCGGCTGAACCCGGAGGCTCGGGTCCATATCATCGTCTGCAATGACGGGCGCGTGGCGGGAAACCCCGACTGGCATCTGGTGGAAAGCTGCGTCAGACAGCTCGGAGTTACCTGCATCACCCGAACGGTGGGGGGCGGGGCCAAGGCTGGGAACATCGAGAACGTTCGTCACCTGGTCGGTGCCACCGGAGACGCCCTGCTAGCGGTCTTCGACGCCGACATGGTGCCGACCCCTGATTTTCTTATTGCCACACTGCCGCCCTTTTCCGATCCTGAGGTCGGCTGGGTTCAGACCGCACAGTACTATCGCAATACAGATCTTCCGGTAGCTCGCTGGGCCGCAGACCAGCAGGCACTCTTCTATGATGTGCTCTGCCCGGGAAAGGCCGCCCGAAACGCGTCCTTCATCTGCGGAACAAATGTCGTGATCAGAGCCATGGCACTGGACTCGATCGGCGGGATGCCGCAGGACTCGGTCACCGAGGACTTTGCGGCGTCTATCCGGTTGGCACCCGACTGGCGCGGAGTCTATCTTGAGGGAAAATTCGCCGAGGGACTCGGCCCCGTCGATGCCGCCAGTTACCTGAAGCAGCAGAACCGTTGGGCGCGTGGCACCTTCGAAGTTCTCAAGACCCACTGGTCAGACCTTGTCCATCCACGAAGCAGGCTGACGGGGGCGCAACGCCTTCAGTACAGCCTGGCCTGCACCCACTATATTTCGGGGTTTCGCGACCTTGTCTATCTACTGACTCCGATCATCTTCGTCGTGACGCAGATTCCCGCGGTGCGGGGCGCGGATGCGGCCGGCTTCCTTCGACATTTTCTTCCTTATTTTCTCTTTGGGCAGTCGGCTTTTTGGGCGGCGGCACGAGGCCGGTCGACCTGGCGAGGAATTATTGCCGGATTTATCTCCTTCCCTGCACTCACGGCAGCCGCACTGACCGTGATCAGCGGGTCTCGCAGCAGCTTTACCATCACTGCAAAGCAACGCGATGGATCGGTGTCGTGGCGTCCAATCCTACCGCACCTCGCAGCTTTGGCACTCTGTCTTTTCGGGCTGGCTGTTGTAGCCTTTCGTGGGTTTTCCGCACCTGACCTTATTGCCGGTGCGTGGATCATTTACATGGCCGCAATGCTAGTCGTATTCTGCTCGCTCACATTTGGCGACGCGTTCCGAAGCCCAGGCGCACGCCGGGCTCCGCGAGCCCCCCGGAGGCGGCTCGTGGTGAACGTGCCGGTGCCACTTCGGCTGACCGCGGCCGCCGTAAGCGTAATCTCATTCACCCTCAGCATCCATTCGGGAGCCCGGCCTCCGCATCCGACAGCCTTTCATCCGGCCCCCTGCGCGCATGCGCTGCCTGCAGGCTTGGCCGTGACGACGGGACCGGACGCGGGATATGTCGAACTTGCCCGCAAGTTGAACATGACGGGGATTTCTGCCCGTTCCGTCGAGATCGGAAGTAGTTTCCCCGCGGAATGGGCTGATCGAGTTCGCACGAGCGGTGGTATACCTTGGTTGACGCTCGTTTTCACCCACAACGGAAAGAGCTCGCTCGACTCTACGCTGCCTGCCATCGTGAACTCTGTCCAGGACACCGCCATCCGGCGATGGGCCAAGGAGATCGCGAAATGGGGGCATCCTCTGTATCTGACGGTGTTGCCGTCGGTGGACCGTAACTACGTGGCTAGTTCCGCCGTGGCCAATGGGGGGGTTCCGACAGACTCCGCCAGAGCATGGACGCATATCCGTCGCATCTTTGACCACGCTCATGCCGACAACGTCGCCTGGACCTGGCAGCCCGCCGCTCCATCGGACGGTGCCCGCTACCGACCACCGACTGACCAAATCGATGTAGTCGCTGTCACCTGGATCCAATATCCCGGGACACAATGGGTGGCGCCAAAGGAGGAACTCGACCGTATACAGCTGACTTATCCGAACAAGCCGCTACTGGTAACCTTCTCCGCAGCAGGCGATCCGAATCAGGTCGGCGCCTGGATAGGTGCTGCAGTCAGCGCCGCAAAAGCCTACCAGGCAATCGGTCTAATTTATCAGACCGACGGCCCCGACCCCTATGCTGCTCGCAAGGATCTTGCGGCATGGCGCGCGGGAGCTTATCTCACGGCTCAAATCCTCGGCGAGCAGGGTGTCAAGCCCGTGAGTGCCGAAGCATCGAGCCCCGAAAACTGCGGAGCGGTCTCATGAGCACCCAAACCCTTGAGATCCCTCGACGTGCCCACCATCGGTGGACCGCGGCAGCGCCCCCCGACACGCGACATCGCCAGCGGGCCCGGCTTCTATTCGGCCGGCGTTTCGGGTTGGCCGCTGTACTGGTAGTGCAGGTGTCGATGACCCTCGGTCTGTCCGCGACCGCATTCCAAGATGAGGCGCTCTATCTTGACGCGGGCCACCAGATATTGGACTCGTGGCGACACGGGAATCCAATTAACGAGGATTTCGGTTCTTATTTCTCGGGCTCTCCATACGTCTATCCACCTCTTGGCGCTCTGGCCGACACGGTGGGTGGCCTCGCCGGTGCCCGTCTGTTCAGTCTGGTCTGTTGCGTCATCACGACTGCGCTGGTCGCCTCGGTAGGGCGATGTCTGTACGGGCAGACCGCCGGAGTTGCGGGTGCCGCTGCTTTCGTCCTCTCCGGCCCGGTACTGTTCGTCGGGCATTTCGCCACCTACGATGCGATGGCTCTGATGCTGTTGGTCGCCGGGCTGGCGATGGGGCTACGCGCCGCCGAGAACGGCCGTAGATGGCGCGCCGGACTACTGGCGTCCTGCTCAGGTTTCCTGCTCGCAGGTGCCGTCGTCACGAAGTATGTCGCCGCCCTGTTTGTGCCGTCCATCCTGCTGTTAATCCTCATGACGGTGTTTCGGATGGCAAGGCCGTCGGCGCCCGATTTTCTGGGCGGAAAGAGATCCCGGGAACCAGCGATCCGTGCCCGCTCGGCGGGTCGACTACTCTGCGTTGCGCTGGGGATGACACTCGGAGCCGTCGGGGTGGTCGGATGCTGGTTGTGGCTGACCGGGACCGACCAGCTATCCGGCCTTGTCACCACGACTCTGTCACGGAAAGCGCTCGGCCCCACCTCTCCTGTCGAGGTGGCCCGGCAAGGCCTGGAATGGGCCGCGCCAACCCTCCTGGTAGCCGTGCTGGGAATGGTGCTCATCGGAAGGCGTCGACCCGCGCTGACGGCTCTGCTGCTACTCTCCTCACTCTTGCCGATCATCTTCCAGGCCCGCTCCGGCGAACTGACTTCTCTGCACAAGCATGTTGCGTTCGGCCTCGTCTTCGCCGCACCACTTGCCGGCGCTGGCGTGGCCTTCATCTTGGGCCGGATAGAGCTGTACGACTCGCGGCGCCAGCTGGCACCGCGGCTACTGGCGGTCTCGCTAGCGGCCGTCATGTTGCTGGCAAGCGGAGTTCGCAACGCTCATGAACTTTTCCGTGGCTGGGCAGACAGCAAGCCCCTGACGGCCCTGCTGATGACGCAGGTCCGGTTCGGGTCCGGCCATTATCTGGTTGAGGAATCCGAGGTGCCTCGCTACTACCTGGAAGGGCTGACAGCGCCCTGGCAATGGAACGGCACCTATTTTCTCTATTATCAGGACACCAGGAACGGCGCGGCTTACACCGGGCTCGATGCATACCGTCACGCGCTTACCGACCGCTACTTCGACGTCGTGGTCCTTCGGTTCGGGCCGACAGCAACCCTCGACTGGCAGATTCAGGACATCCTGAACGACAGGACGAAGTACCGGAAGATCACGAAACTACCCGAACCCGGTGGTTGGACTGTCTGGCATCGCACGGATTCCTGAGCATCGGACCGTAGGCTGATGATGCGAGAGTCGCCGGCCGGCATGCACCGACCTCGGGCGACCCTCCCAAGGTCGGTGACCAGCCCGACCCGCGCATGGTCCCCCGACGCCAGAAGTATCAGGCGGACGTGGACCGGGATCAAAGAATTGCTGCGCTAGCAAAGAGGTGCGTCGATATCAACCCGAGATCGACTCGCTAATAGGCGCCTTCGCGGCGTAGTACGGCGAAGACGGTGCGCCACAGGATGTAGAAGTCGAGTGGCAGGGACCAGTTCTGGACGTAGCGCAGGTCGAGGCGGACCGACTCGTCCCATTCAAGATCGGATCGCCCGGAGATCTGCCACAGGCCGGTCAGGCCCGGTTTGACCATGAGGCGACGGTGAACGTCGTCCTCGTACTGAGCAACCTCGGCGGGCAACGGTGGGCGCGGGCCAACGAGGGACATCGTTCCGTTGGCGATGTTCAGCAGCTGCGGCAGCTCGTCGAGCGACCACTTGCGCAGGAACTTGCCGACCTTCGTGATCCGGGGATCATCGCGCATCTTGAACAGCAGGCCCTCGGCGCGCTCGTTCTGCTCCGCGAGCTCCGCCTTGCGCGCCTCCGCGTCGGTGTACATCGAGCGGAACTTGAACATGGTGAACGGCCGGCCGTCGCACCCGACCCGGATCTGGCGGAAGATTGCCGGGCCGGGGCTGGTGAGGCGGACCGCGAGCGCCAGCGTCAGGAACAGCGGCGCGGACAGCAGCAGCACACCGATGGCCACGCTGCGGTCGAACAGGCCCTTCACGGCCCGGCGCGCGCCGGTCAGCTCCGGCTCCTCGATGTGCAGCAGCGGCAGGCCCGCCACGGGGCGGATCGAGATCCGCGGGCCGGTCACGTCGGTCAGCGCCGAGGAGACCAGCACGTCGACGTCGCTGCCCTCCAGCATCCACAGCACCCGGCGCAGCGTCTCCCCGTCCATCTGCGGGCTGATGGCCACGGTGGTCGCCCGGGTCGCGCGGATGGCGGTGTGCAGGCTCTCGGACGTGCCAACGATGGGCACACCCAGCAGGTCGAAGCCCCCCCGGTCCGCGTAGTCGTGGCTGTGCCGACCGGGCGAGCGGTCCAGTACGACGCCGACGACCGACCAGCCCGCGGTGGGGTCTCGCCGCGCGAGCCGGACGAGCGACGCCGCCGAGTCGCCGGCGCCGACGACGAGCACCCGGTGCAGGCCGCGGCCACCGCGGCGCAGGCGGTGCAGGTAGCCGCGGGCAGCGCAGCGGCCGAGCACCGTCAGCAGGATCGCGGCGGGGAACGCGATGAGGACGTAGGCGCGGGCGAGCTCGGCCTTGGTCGCATACGACAGCACGGCCACGACCGCGGTCAGGTGCGCGGCGGCGTTGAGGACCCGGCGGAACTCCTCCGACCCGCTGCCGAGGAAGCGGCTCTCGTAGGCGCGCCCCAGGAACATCGCCAGCACCCAGACGATGGGCAGCACGACCGACATCACCACATAGGGCTTCGCGGAGATGGGCTTCAGGTCGAACTCGACCAGCCCGCCGAACCGCACGAGGTAGGCCACGCCGGCGGCGATCACGCAGGCCGCCGCGTCCGAACCCACCAGTAACCAGCCGAATCGACGCTCCCAGGGCACCTTGGCCCGGTAGCCCTCGAATTCGCCGGCGCGGTCCTCGGGACCGAGCGGGACACCGCTGCCGTCACCAGCATCCCCACGGGCGCCGCGACCTCCCGCGGCCCCGGGCCAGCCAGAAACGTCACTCCCGGTAATGGTCTCGGGCCCGCCGAAGACGTAGCTCTCACCTGCGGCCCCGGCCCCGCCGAGGGCGTCACCCTCCGCCGTCTCCAACCCGCCGGGCGCCCCGGGCTGGGCTCGCATCCACTGCGCCGGGATCGCCTGTTCCGTCGTGGGCGGGGCAGCCTGCGCCCCGGCCTCGGCCAGCTGCTGCGGGCCCGTCGGTATCAGCCTTCTCCTGATGTTGGTCAGCGTACGTTCGTCGTAGACATCGTCTTTTTTGTCCGGTTCGTTGCCATTGGGCCCAGTCTTCGAGTCGCTCCCCAACCCGATCCTGGCATCGCTGAAGACAGTGTCCGTCACCTGGCAGACCCCCCATGGTCACGACCTTCGTTGGCCGACGACGACGGAAAGCGGACTTGTACACCGACGGCCCTGGTCACGGCACATGACGCTGCATCCCGGCCACCGGCCGAGCCCACCTGACTCGCCGCATCACCGGCTATACGGACCCCCCGTCCGGCCGGCACTGTAGGTGCGCAGCCAACTCTAACGTCCCGGCATCGCCAGATCTATACCGGCATCGCGTGATGGCTCGCGTGCGTGACATAAATCGCTGCTGGACCGATTCGCACGAAATCCGTGCCCGAGACACTTTTGCTCCGTCGGGAGCACGCCGGACGGACCGGAACCCGGTTCGCTTCCACCGCATGTCAAAATTGGGCAAACCGCCCATTTAACGACCGCAGTCTTAGTCACGCACGGTGAGAGTCCGCCGTCGCCAGGCGGCGGTCAGGCGGTCAGGCGGTCAGGCGGTCAGGTAACGGCGTAGCAGCCGTTCGCCCTCATCGATCGCGGCGAGCTCGACGTACTCGTCGCGGGTGTGGGCGAGGTTCGGGTCGCCCGGACCGTAGTTCAGTGCCGGGATGCCGAGCTCGGCGAAGCGCGCGACGTCCGTCCAGCCGTACTTCGCCACCGGGACCCGGCCGGTGGCGGCGACGAAGGCGGCCGCGGCCGGCGCGGCCAGCCCGGGCGGCGCGCCGCCCGCCCGGTCGGTCAGCTCCAGGTCAAAGCCGTCGAAGAGCTCCCGGACATGGGCGAAGGCCCCCTGCGGAGTCCGGTCCGGCGCGAAGCGGAAGTTCACCGTGACCCGGCACAGGTCGGGGATCACGTTGCCGGCCACGCCGCCGTCGATGCGGACCGCGGACAGCCCCTCGCGGTAGGTGCACCCGTCCAGCGTCACCGTCCGGGCCTGGTACTCGCCCAGGCGGCGCAGGACCTCGCCCGCCTTGTGGATGGCGTTGTCGCCGAGCCAGGAACGGGCGGAGTGCGCCCGGGTGCCGGGCAGCGTGACGACGGCGCGCAGCGTTCCCTGGCAGCCGGCCTCCACCTCGCCGGAGGTCGGCTCCATGAGGATGGCGAGATCCGCGTCCAGCCAGTCCCGGTGCCGCTCGGCGAGGCGGCGCAGCCCGTTGCGGTCGGCGGTGACCTCTTCGTTGTCGTAGCAGATCCAGGTGACGTCGTGCCGCAGCGCGCCGGTGCCGGTGCCGGTGAGCGGGAGGGTGGCTGCCAGCCGAAGCGCGATCGCCACGCCCGCCTTCATGTCGGACGTGCCGCAGCCGTAGAGGCGCCCGCCCACCACCCGCGCGGGCAGATTCTCCGCCAGCGGGACCGTGTCCAGATGCCCGGCGAGCAGGATCCGGGACGGCCGGCCCAGGAAGGTCCGGGCCACCACGGCGTCACCGTCTCGCTCGACCTGCAGCCCGTCGACCGCCGCGAGAGCCTTCTCCACCGCATCCGCCAGCGGAGCCTCCCCGCCGCTCACGGACGGCACGTCGACGAGCTGCCGGGTGAGCTCGCCGACCGGGGCGGTGAGATCCAGTTCCATACCGACGACCCTACGGCCCGCGCGCCGACGCACCGCGCCCGACAAAGCGATGGTCAGCCGGCGATGCCGTGCTCGCGCAGGACGTCGTTCAGCGCCAGCTTGTCGTGGATCTCGCCCTCGGCGAGGGTGCGCAGCACCAGGATGCACGGCATGGCGAACTCCCCGCCGGGAAACGACTTCAGCCGGCTGGAACCGACGGCGACCGCCCGCTCGGGGATCTCGCCGCGCGGGTACTCCTCGCCGGTGGTCGCGTCGAACACGTGGGTGGACGCGGTCAGGATCCCGCCGGCGCCGAGCTTGGCGCCGCGGCGCACCCGGGCTCCGTCGACGACCATGCACCGGCTGCCGACGAAGGCGTCGTCCTCGACGACGACCGGGACCGCGTTCGGCGGTTCGAGCACGCCGCCGAGCCCGACCCCGCCCGAGAGGTGCACGTTGCGGCCGACCTGGGCGCAGGACCCGACGGTCGCCCAGGTGTCGACCAGGGTGCCCGCGCCGACATAGCCGCCGATGTTGGTGTAGCTGGGCATGAGGATCGCGCCGGGCTGGACGTGCGCACCCCAGCGGACGATGGCCCCCGGCACCACCCGGACGCCGTCGAAGCGGGTCTTCAGCGGCATCCGGTCGTGGTAGTGGAAGTCCCCGGCGGCCGACTCGGCCATCGGTAGAACCTTGAAGGACAACAGGATCGCCCGCTTGGCCCGCTCGTCGACGACGACCGAGCCGTCCGCGGCGACGGTCGCGACGCGGGCGACCCCGGCGTCGATGGCGTCGACGGCCGCGACGACGGTCTTCCGGGCATCGGCGTCGTCAGGGGTCAGATCGGCCCGGCGATCCCACAGTTCGTCGACGATGGGATCGATCGGGGAGTCGAAAGTCGTGTTGGGTGCGGTCACAGGCCCGACCTTATGAGGTCGGCCGCGCTGCCGGCCACGGTGCCGGCCACGCTGTGGCTCCGCCCGTTCCTCCACCAGCCCGTCGACGCGGAGCTCGCGGGGTCGATCCTGGCGGCAGCGGCTGCTGTTGCTGCGGCCGGCCCACCGGCCGGCCGCAGCGTCAGCGAATGTCCGGCTCGCCGTTCCACGGGCCGCCGGCGGCGTGGCGGCCGGCCCCGGAGGGCGGGCCCTGGCCGGTCGGCGGGTCGTCGTAGTCGGCCGGCCGGCCGTAGCCCGCGGGGTCCTCGTAGCCGCCCGCGTCGTCGTATCCGGCCTGGCTGTCGCGCTGGGTCGGCTCCTCGTAGCCGCCCGGGCGGGCGCCGTGGGCGGAATGCCGCCCGTAGCGCGGGGAGCGCTCGTAGCCGGGCTGCCCCTCATAACCGGGCTGCCCCTCATAGCCGGGCTGGCCCTGATAGCCAGGCTGCCCTTGGTAGTTGGGCTGCCCCTCGTAGCCGGGCTGCCCCTCGTAGCCGGATGTGCCCTCGTAGCTGGGCTGCCCCTCGTAGCCCACCGGCCGCTGCTCGTACACGGGCCGGGTCTCGTAGGACGCCGCGGACTCGTAACGCGCCCGCGCCGGCCCGGCCGGGTAGCCCGGGGCCGGAGGATATCCGCCCGGCTGGCCGCCGTAGCCGGCCGGGGGCCCGGACTGCGGGTAGCCACCGCCGGCCGGCGGGCCACCGGCCGGCCCGGTCTGGTGCGACCCCGTGCCCGGATGGCCCGCCACGACCGCCGGCGCCAGCATGGTCATCCGCTCGGGAACCGTCGCCACCTGGGAGTCCGGCGCCGTGAGGGCGACCCGGACGTGCTGGCGCCCGCCCTCGCCGTAGAACGTGCCCGGAGCGACCAGCACGCCGACCCCGGCGAGGGCGTCGACCGTGGCCCACGCGTCCTCGCCGCGGGTGGCCCACAGGTACAGGCCGGCCTCGCTGTGGTCGATGGTGAATCCGGCGACCGCCAGCGCCGCCGCGAGCACCGCCCGCCGGTTGGCGTAGCGGGCCCGCTGGTCGGCGACGTGCATGTCGTCGGCGTAGGCGGCGGCCATCGCCGCCGTCACCGGCGTCGGCATCATGAAACCGGCGTGCTTGCGGACCCCGAGCAAGCCCTCGACGAGCGCCGGGTCACCGGTGACGAAGCCGGCCCGGTAGCCCGCGAGGTTCGACCGTTTCGACAGGGAGTGCACCGCGAGCAGGCCCTCGTGCGAACCGCCGCAGACGTCCGGATGCAGCACCGAGACGGGCCGGCTCTCCCAGCCCAGCTCGATGTAGCACTCGTCGCTGGCGACGATGACACCCCGCTCGCGGGCCCAGGTGACCACGGCCCGCATCTCGTCGATCGTCAGCACCCGGCCCGTCGGGTTTCCGGGCGAGTTCAGCCAGACGAGCGTCACCCCGTCCGCGGGGCCGATGACCGGCTCGCAGCGGGCCAGCAGCGCACCGACCTCGTAGGTCGGGTAAGCCGGTGTCGGTACCCAGACCCGGTCCCCTGGTTCGAGACCGAGCTGCCCCGGGAGCTGGGCGACCAGCTCCTTGGTACCGAGCACCGGCAGGACGGCCCCCGGATCGACGAGGACGCCGAGCCGGCGGGCCAACCAGCCCGCCGCCGACTCTCGAAGATCCGGGGTGCCGCTCGTCAACGGATAGCCCGGAGCATCCGCGGCACCGGCCAGCGCCTGTTGGACGACGACCGGTGTGGAGTCGACCGGAGTCCCGACCGAGAGGTCGACGAGCCCGTAGGGGTGCGTGCGGGCCTTCTCCTTGAACGAGACGAGCTGGTCCCAGGGGAAGTCGGGCAGCCGCACCCGGGAACGGGCAGGTGACCGCAGGACTCCGGAGGTGTTGCCCGACCGCCCAGCGCCGCTCAGGACTCGCCCTGGGGGGCCAGCGCGGCGACCGCCGGCGGGTCGAAGTCCAGTGCGCCGACCTTCGAGGCACCCCCCGGCGAACCGAGTTCCTCGAAGAAGTTCGCGTTGGTGTCGGTGTACCCCTTCCACTGATCGGGGACATCGTCCTCGTAGTAGATGGCCTCCACCGGGCAGACGGGCTCACATGCTCCGCAGTCGACGCACTCGTCGGGCTGGATGTAGAGCATCCGTCCGCCCTCGTAGATGCAGTCGACCGGGCACTCTTCGATACAGGCCCTGTCCTTGACATCGACGCAGGGCTCCGCGATGACGTAGGTCACCGGTTGTTCCTCCTCGGGCTCGCGGGCGACTGAGTCCTTAGTATCGACATGGACAGTTCCGTGTCGACAACAAGGGCGTGCACTGGTGGTGTATGTCGTCCGCATCACTCAGGCCGACATCGGCGCGCGAGTCATGATCCGCAGGCGCATCCCGGGTCCGATACCTCTCAGTGACGTTCTCGGGACATTGCGGTCATGGTCAGCGCACGTGTTGACGGTCGAAACGGCGGAGGGCACGCGCGTCCAGATTACCGAGGATGACGTGGTCGCGGCACGCGCCATACCCCCTCGACCCCCCGCGCGGCGAGCACGCGCCGGCGCGGATGCGCAGGTCCCGACCGCACCAGGTCGCCTGGAGGCCGCAGTGGACATACCGGCTCCGGGCACCATCGTCCGAACCCGGCCGGTCCGGCGCGCGACAATCCCAGACATGACGGAACAGGGCACTGCGCCGAACCCGGCCCCGGGAACGGCGACCGAGGCTACCGGCGGGCAGGCGGCGCCCCCGGGCGACGCGGGCGAGGCGGCGCCCCCGGGCGACGCAGGCGAGACGGCGCGCGGATGAGCGCCCGCGGCCGCAACCGATTCGCCGAGGTCATCCGGCACGAGCCCATCGACCTGGCCGTCGCCTGCCACCTGCTCGCCGCCGAGGCGGACGCGACCGCCGACGACGCCGACGCCGCGGCCACCCTCGAGGCCCTGAACGCCCTCGCCGCCCGCGCCCGCCCGCTGCTCGCCGCCCGGGCCACCGCCAGCCGGGGTTTCCCGAG
>NZ_JANEZT010000127.1 GCF_025403405.1 Frankia tisae | reverse complement strand
GGTTGACCCGCCGCCCCCCGCCACTGGCCCGCGGCCAGTTCCACTACCTGCGGTGGAACGCCGTCCCCGATGCCTCCCGGGCCCAGCGCGAGCTCGGCTGGGAACCGACCCCGCTGGCCGAAGGCCTGCGCCGCACCCTTGCCGAGCTGGACCGCACCTGAGCGCCCCACCCGGTCGGCGATCGGTCGGCCAGCGGTCGGCGGTCGGCGGCCAGCGGTCGGCGGTCGGTCGCATCAGTCGACGAGGTTCTCCGGCCGGCCGTCGCGGACGTACTGGTCGAGCTGACGGGCGATCACATTCCAGATCCGCTGCGACACGCCGGCGGTCATGCCGCCTACATGCGGGGTGAGCAGCAGGCCCGGGGCCCGCCACAGCGGATGATCGGGTGGCAGCGGCTCCGGATCGGTGACGTCCAGCGCGGCCCGCAGCCGCCCGGACTCCAGCTCCGCCAGCAGCGCGGCCGTCACGACATGCGCCCCCCGGGCGGCGTTGACCAGGATCGCGCCGTCGGGCATGCGGGCGAGGAAGTCGGCGTCGACCAGGCCGCGCAGCTCGTCGGTGAGCGGCAGCATCACCACCACGGCGTCGTGGCGGGGCAGCAGGTCCGGCACCTCGTCGAGGGTGTGCACGCCGGGCCGGGCCCGCCGGGCGACCATGCTGACCTCGGTCTCGAACGGTTCGAGCCGCCGGCGCAACGCGGTGCCGAGATCGCCCGCGCCGAGGATGAGCACCCGCCGGCCGGCGAGAGTCCCGGTCTGGCGCGGCTCCCAGCGGCCGGCGGCGGCGTCGGTGAGGAACCGCGGGATCTCGCGGTAGAGGGCGAGCAGCGCGCTGGCTGCCCATTCGGCGGTGGAACCGCCGTGCGCGCCCCGGGCGTTCGACAGGGCTACCCCCGCCGGCAGCCGGCCGAGCCACTGGTCGGTGCCGGCGCTGAACGTCTGCACCAGGCGCAACTTCGGCAGCTCCCGCATCGCGTCGAGCTGGCGCTGCACCTCGCCGGGCGCCACGACCAGCACCTCGGCCTCGCGGGCCGCGGCCGGCAGGGGAACGTCCGGGTCGTAGCGCAGCGGCTCGATCCCGGGGACCGCCGACAGCGCCGTCACGCCGCCGTTGGTCGGGACGAGGACGAGGACGGATCTGGACAAGAAGCCTCCATGCTTTGCGCCGTTCTGACCCTCCTGTCGTACCAGAGCCGCGGGTCCGACCTGTACCCGCAGCCACGCGCCACCGGCGCGCCACTCCCAGCCTCCCGCCTTTTCCTCGGAGCGGACCCCGCCTTCCGCGGAGGCAAACCGGACACGGATGGCGGATACGGATGGCTGTGGAAGGGTGCGGCTGAACGCGGATGCCCGCACCGCTCGAGCGGCCGGATCCGCCTGCGTGGTCGGCATGCTGCGGCTGGTACAGGATTTGCCCAGGTAAGGGCGGTCGTCGTCACATAGCGCGGTCGAAGTCGTCGGTGACCCACGAATTACGCTTATTGTGGTAGCTCTATCCGGTCATTTCGCCGGCATCATCGCGGGGGAGGCGGCGACGTGAAGCGACCGGCGCCCGCCTCCACATCCCGTGAAGGTCCGCCCGCGGAAGGCCCGCCCAATTCGCCGGTTGCGCAGGGGAATGTCGGGTCTGACGAGGCGGGGGCGGACAGCCGTCGGACGGCTGCCGACCCGCGGCCGCCGGCCGGTGGTGCGGCGGTCGGTGGTGCGGCGGTCGGCACCGATGCCACGGCGCCGATCTCCCGAGGGCCCTCGGCCACGTCCACCCGCCCTGCTGTGTCACCCCGGCCCGTCGCGTCTCCTCTGTCCGCCACGCCGGGCGGGATGGTCGCCGACGGCCCCGGGGATCCGGTAGGTGGTTCGGGGAACCCCGGTGACGGGTCCGGGGCCGAGCCGGCCGCGCGGGGACCGGGCCGCCGTCGCGGCCTGCGATCCCGGATCACGCGGATTCTCGCGGCCGCGCTGAGCGTCGCCGTCCTCGCCGCCACGGTGTCGGGCTGGGTGATCCTCACCGTTTACGATCACAAGATCGCGCGGGCGAGCATCGCCCTGCCACACGTCGACGTCTCCCGGCCCCCGGCGGTGCCGGCGGGGACGGAGAACTGGCTGCTCGTCGGCTCCGACGTGCGGACCGGCTCGGACGCGGCGAAGGTCGGCGGGGCCCGCTCGGACACGATGATGATCGCGCACCTGTCGTCGGACGGCACGACCCAGATCGTCTCCATCCCGCGGGACCTCTACCTGCCGATCCCCGCCTACACCGACGGCGACGGCGGCACCCACCGCGCGCGCCGGGACCGGGTGAACAGCGCCTTCAACAGCGGCGGTCCGGCCCTGCTGGTCGCGACCCTGGAGCAGCTCACCGGGGTGCGCATCGACCACTACGCCGAGATCGACTTCGGCGGGTTCCAGCAGATGACGACCGCCATCGGCGGGGTCGATGTCTGCCTGACCGCCTCGCCCTACGTCGAGTCCGTCACCCTGGACAACGGCCGGCGGGTCCACGCGACCAACCTCAACGACCCCAGCTCCGGATTCGTCGGGCAGGAGGGCAACAACCACCTGGTCGGCGCGCAGGCCCTCGCGTTCGTCCGCCAGCGGCACGGCTTCCTCGACGGCGACCTGTCCCGCATCCACCGCCAGCAGGCGTTCCTGGCCGCGGTGTTCCGCAAGGTGTCCTCCGGCGACGTGCTGCTACGCCCCGCCAAACTCGTCGCGTTCCTCGGCGCCGTCACCCGGTCCACGGTTCTCGACGACGCCACCGACCCCACCGACCTGCGCCGGCTCGCCGGTCGGCTGCGCGGCATGGACAGCGGTGCGGTGACCTTCGCGACGATCCCCGTCACCGGGCAGGTGGCCCATCCGGCGTTCTACTTCCTCTACGACCCCGACGCCGTACGCGCCTTCTTCGCCCGCACGATGGGCGACGACGACAGCCCGTCGGCCGCCGCGAGCGCCGGCGCCGATCCCCTGGCATCCCCGGGCACCGCCCCGACGCCCGGAGTGAGCTCCGCCGTCACCGCCCCGACCGTCACCGCCCCGACCGTCACCGCCGCCATCGCCAGCGACGGAACCACCTCGACCGCGACCGGCGCGTCCGCGTCGACCGGGGCCTCGCGCGGCGCGGGCCGCGTCAGCTTCGTAGGCTCCGGCCTGGTCATCGCGGGGCCGTCCCTACCGGGCGCGGCCGTGATCCCGCAGATCACGACCCCGGCCGCTATCCCGAGCGCTACGGCCACCGCGCCGTCGGGACTGCCCGCGGCGGCGAGCCCGACGGCCGTGCCGACCACCACGGCCGTCGCTTCCTGCATTCACTGATCTCCCGCCCGCTCCATCCACGGGCCGCGGCCAGGCCAGCATCCACCGGGACATGACGACCTGCTGGACGCGAGTGCCCTCGCAGATCATGGCGATCTCGATTTTTGCCGGTCGATCCCGACTCCTCCTTGCGGCGGCGCACTTCTGCTGCCTGTGGACTCGCTGCGTTCACACCATGTTCACGCGACGCTCCAACGCGCCATGCGTGTGGCCGGCGCATCGACCGTTCACGCTCCAGGGGCAAGATTGGCGGAAGGGCAGCTGGAGCAGGAACGCGTAGGCGTCGGCAGGCGTGTGCCGACGTGTCTGGGCCAGGGTCTGGGCCGGTCATCGGGCGGAACGTGAAATGACCTCGCGGTCATCCCGTCGATCGCGCACACCAACCGGCCGTGCCAGCGCGCCGACCCCGACCAGCCCGCCGCCACCGACCTGACGGTCCTGACGGACAGCGGAGCTCCGCTGTCTGTTTCGCGCCCGACACGTCGTCCCCGTCAATCCTTGACAAACATCTTCACTGTACGATGAGCTTCGATCGCGACGCAGGGCTCCGGCCTGATGATCTTAGGTCGTAATTAAGCGGGGTAACCTTGGCGGAACTGGATCCATTAAGAGTTTTTGTGGCTATGCCCGGGACCAGCCTTGGACCAAATGCCGATTGGAAGAATATAGGTAAAATAGAAGAACTATTCTACGAAAAAATACGCCGTGAATTACAAAAGCGAACACAGCGCAAAGTCACCCTTGATATCGAGAAGAAAAAAGTAAGCCAAGGAATCATATTCAAGTCGATGTTCGCGGAAGCCGTGGATGCCGACGTATACATTGCGGATCTGACTGGTGCGAATGCTAACGTTTATCTTGAACTCGGCGTGCGGTGGGCGTTGGCGGACAGCGTAACGGTTCTAGTGTCCCAGTCCTCGGAAGATGTGCTGTTCAATGCGGCAGCCAGCCGCTACATTCCTTATTCAGAAAGGTTTGAAGAGCTGGAAAGGGCAATCAATCAAGTCTGTGATGCCGTCATAACTGGACTCAGGACCGAAAAAATCGATAGCCCTGTTCGAGACGGCCTAGCGCTGGTAACGTTGAGGCGAGCAGAACTAGAAAATTTGAAGCGTCAACGCGATGCTCTGGCCGCAGATCGAGTCAAAGATCTTCTCGAAGCTGCGCTCCACTCGAACTCCGGTGATGTTAGAAAAGAACTCCTGGAGCGAGCACTCGCTATTGACGATGTTTCCTTCGATGCCAACTATCTGCTGGGGGTCACCCTGAGAAAAATAGGTGATCTCGCTGGCTCGATCGCAAGGCTCGAGAATGCAATTACAATTCGTCCGGATTCCGATGATGCCTGGCGAGAGCTGGGTGTGTCGCAGAGTAAAAGTGAAATAATAGAAGAGGCGATAAATTCCCTCAAGAGGGCGATCGAATTAAACTCAAACGACTCGGAGGCGTGGAGCAACCTAGGCGGCGCATATCGCCGCAAGGCGCTGGCTGTCGATCCTCTCGACCGCTCTGCTCTGGAGGAGAGCCGAGATTCATACAAGCGCGCATCGATGCTCAGTAGGTACGCTCTTTATCCGCTGATGAATATTGCGCGCGTTCAGCTGCTGATCGACGCCGCAGCGGGGCGTGACTCAGGGGAAGCGACACGGCTGTTTACCAATGCTCTGCACCTGTGTAATCACGAAGTTCAGCAGTCGCGGGAAGAACTTGAACGCCAGGAAAACTTGAAGTCGCGACAGGCGCTGACATGGTTTGCATTCGACCTGGCCGAGGCTTCCCTTCTTTCGGGAGCTGAGGGATGGGAAGAGGGCTACCAATATGCGCTTTCGCTCCTTACGACCGATTCGGCGGCTGAATACATATCTTCCGTATTGCCACCCTTGGAGTCGTATTTGCAATATCGGGTTGTCGCTGAGAATCAACTGGAGAAGATCCGTCTTATTGTCGAGACGTTGAGGACCCATGTGGGCTAGCTCGGCCAAAATACGCTTGTGATCGATCGCTAATCGCCAGACGTACTGCTGTGACAGTGATGGTGGCGTGGTAGTTATCCCCATGGATGGGGTCGGAGCTGCGTGTCTGCACCGCCGGTAGTGGAAGTAGTGGGCGCATGCCCAGCGGCGGCGGCGTCAGTTCGAGAGCAGCGACCACAAAGAGATCGCTGCGGCTAAAGTGCTATCCGTTAAGCAGCGCGCGGGACATGACGACGCGTTGGACCTGGTTGGTGCCCTCGTAGATCTGGGTGATCTTGGCGTCGCGCATCATCCGTTCGACCGGGAAGTCGCGGGTGTAGCCGGCGCCGCCGAACAGCTGGACGGCATCGGTGGTGACCTCCATCGCCACGTCGGAGGCGAAGCACTTGGCGGCGGCGGAGACGAAGCCGAGGTTCGGTTCGCCGCGTTCGGCCCGGGCGGCGGAGACGTAGACGAGGTGCCGGGCCGCCTCGATCTTCATACCCATGTCGGCGAGCATGAACTGGACGGCCTGGTTGTCGGCGATCCGCCGGCCGAACTGGCGGCGCTGTTTGACGTAGGCGATGGCGGCGTCGAGCGCCCCCTGGGCGATGCCGACAGCCTGCGCGCCGATCGTCGGCCGGGTGTGGTCGAGGGTGGCCAGCGCCGTGCGCAGGCCGGTACCCGGCTCGCCGATGATGCGGTCGGCCGGGATCGTGCAGCCGGTGAAGTGGATCTCCCGGGTGGGGGAACCCTTGATACCGAGCTTGCGTTCCTTCGAGCCGACCTCGAAGCCGGGGTCGTCGCGGTGCACGACGAAGGCGGAGATGCCGTCGACCTTCTTCGCCGCGTCCGGGTCGGTCACGGCCATCACGGTGTACCAGGTCGACTTGCCGGCATTGGTGATCCAGGTCTTGGTGCCGTCGAGGACCCAGCGGTCGCCGTCGAGGCGGGCCCGGGTGCGCATCGCGGCGGTGTCGGAGCCCGCCTCCCGCTCGGAGAGCGCGTAGGAGATCATCGCCTCGCCGCTGGCCAGGGAGGGCAGCACCTGGCGTTTGAGTTCCTCGGAGCCGGCGAGGATGATCGGCATGCTGCCCAGCTTGTTCACCGCGGGGATCAGCGAGCTCGACGCGCAGACCCGGGCTACCTCCTCGATGACGATGCAGGTGGCCACCGAGTCCGCGCCCTGGCCTCCGTAGCTCTCCGGGACGTGCACCGCGGCGAATCCGGCCCGGTCGAGCGCCTCCTGCGCCTCCACCGGGTACCGCTCGTGCTCGTCGACGTCCGCGGCGTACGGCGCGATGTCCTTCTCGGCGAGGGTGCGCACCGCCTCGCGCAGCGCGGTGTGCTCCTCGGCGAGCTGGTAGAGGTTGAAGCTCGGATTCACCGCAGACCGCCTTGGTCGTCGTGTCCTCGGATGGCGCGGGGGGTCAGGCCGCTCATGGGTTCAGCCGGCGTAGTTGTGGAAGCCGCGGCCGGTCTTCTTGCCGAGCAGCCCGGCGTCGACCATGCGCATGAGCAGCGGGGGCGGCGAGTACAGCGGTTCCTTGAACTCCTCGTACATCGACTCGGCGACCGCCTTGATGGTGTCCAGCCCGACCAGGTCGCACAGGCGCAGCGGACCCATCGGGTGGGCGCAGCCGAGCACCATGCCGCGGTCGATGTCGTCCGCGACGGCGAAGCCGGACTCCAACATCCGCACCGCAGCCAGCAGGTAGGGAACGAGTAGCGAGTTCACCACGAAGCCGGCCCGGTCCTTGGAGCGGATGACCTCCTTGCCGAGCCGGCCGGTGACCAGGCCCTCGGCGGCGGCTTCGGTCGCGGGTGAGGTCAGCAGCGACGGGACGATCTCGACGAGCTTCTGGACGGGCACCGGGTTGAAGAAGTGGATGCCGACGACCTGCTCCGGCCGGGACGTGGCCATGCCCAGCTTCATGATCGGAATCGACGAGGTGTTGGAGGCGAAGATCGCGTCCGGCCGCGTGACGACCTTGTCGAGAGCGCCGAAGATGTCCGCCTTGAGCTGCTCGTTCTCGGCAACCGCCTCGATCACGACGTCGCGGTCGGCGAAGTCACCGAGATCGGTGGTGAAGGTCAGCCGCGCGAGCACCGCGTCCCGGTCCGCCTCGGCCAGCTTGCCGCCGCGAACCCCGCGGTCCAGCGAGGAGGTCAGCCGCTTGCGACCCGCACTCAGGGCCGGCTCGTCGATTTCGCGGATGGCGACGTCCAGGCCCGCCCGGGCGGCGACCTCCGCGATGCCGGAGCCCATCAGCCCGCAGCCGATCACACCCAGGCGGGTGAAGGTCGACCCCGGAACGGTCGCGGCGGCAGCCGCCTCGTCGACATGGTCCGCTGTCTGCACCGCATGCACCGAAGTTACTCCTCGCGATCGCCTGGTCCCGGAACTGGTGAAGGACATCGGCGGCGCCGGAACCGCGGCAGCCACGACGATCGGTCACGCGGGTGCGGCACGTCAACCGCGGGCGGCACGCGACGGACCTCGGCCCGCTTCCACGAGGCGTCAGGCGGCTCGACGACGGCTCCGGACACCACTTCCGTGTCCGCGATCCAGCCTAGTCCGTGTGCTTGTTTCGCTCATCAGATCCGACATCGGCCCAGGCCAGGACTTCAGCAGCAGCGACCAGAGCGGCAGCGTGACGAACGGCAGCGGCACCCTGACCCCCCCAGCAGGCTGGGCCGCCCGGTGGCCAGATCGTGCCGGGCGGCGAGTCAGCGGGTGCGCGTCGCCCGGCGTCGGCGCAGTCGGCGAACCCGGCGCAGCAGCCGGGGCAGTGCGATGTTCGCGGCGAACAGCGCCGCCGCGAGCAGGTAGTTGCCGCGGCCCAGGCGCTGCTGGCCCGGCAGGGGCAGCAGCGTGTAGGTGATCAGGACCCCGGCGGCCAGCAGCAACGTGCCCACCATCACCCCGCCGATCCAGGGCGGCGAGTCGCTCATCGACCGCGACCGCCGGGCCGCCGGCCCGGAACGCGCACCGTCCATCGCCACGTGCGAGTTACTCCTCATGGGTCGTTGTGGCGGACATCCCGTTGTCATTGCGGATGCCCGGTGGCAGATTAGCGAATCAGTTCTGCCGAACCGTCGGATGTCCGTTTCGTGCCCGCATTGGCGCGCTCCGGTGACCTGCCGGTCGGCCCGGCGGATCGGAGGTGCCGGTGGCGGCTCCCGTGCTCACCGCGCCCGGCGGGATTGCCTGGCGTGACGGCAAACGCTATATGTGGCTGACGGCCATCATCGTGCCACTGCTGGCCATCGTCGGCTATGGGTTGTGGCATCGCACCGGCCTCGGGGTGCATTGGTGGATCACCCCGTTGTTCGTCTTCGTCCTCGTCCCGCTGTTGGACATCTCCACGCCGGCGGATTCGGTGAATCCTCCCGAAGAGATCCGAGCCGCTCTCGAAGCGGACCGTTTCTACCGCCGATGCACCTATCTCTACCTGCCGTTGGCCGGCGTCGGTCT
The DNA here is from genome assembly GCF_025403405.1 of Frankia tisae. Taxonomy (GTDB): domain Bacteria; phylum Actinomycetota; class Actinomycetes; order Frankiales; family Frankiaceae; genus Frankia; species Frankia tisai. The sequence continues at coordinate 7,496 of NZ_JANEZT010000127.1, read as the reverse complement.
GGTGCTCGGCGCCGCAGCCTGGGCGGGCGGCGGGCTGTCGCCGTTCGCCCGCATCGGCGCGGTGGTCTCGGTCGGCACGGTGACCGGCGTGGGCATCACCACGGCGCATGAACTGGGCCACAAGCGGGCTCCGCTCGAACGGTGGCTGGCGCGGCTGATGCTCGCGCCCACCTGCTACGGCCACTTCTACGTCGAGCACAACCGGGGTCATCACGTGCGGGTCGCGACGCCGGCAGACCCGGCCAGCGCTCGCCTCGGCGAGGGCTTCTGGCGGTTCTGGCCGCGAACGGTCGTGGGCAGCCTGCGGTCGGCCTGGTCGCTGGAGAGTCGCCGGCTGCGGCTACACGGCGCGCGGGTGGTGTCCCTGCGCAACGAGGTGGTGCTCGGCTGGCTGCTCACCGCCGTGTTGTTCGGCTCGCTGGCCGCCGCGTTCGGCCCGTCGGTGCTCGTCTTCCTCGTCGCGCAGGCCGTGTTCGGGTTCACTCTGCTCGAAGGCGTCAACTACATTGAGCACTACGGGCTGGCCCGGGCCCGCACCGCCGGCGGCCGCTACGAGCCCGTCACCCCGCGGCACAGCTGGAACAGCGACGCGGTGACCAGCAACCTGGCGCTCTACCAGCTCCAGCGGCACAGCGACCATCACGCCCATCCCACCCGGCGTTACCAGGTCCTGCGTTCGTTCGAGGAATCGCCGCAACTGCCGGCGGGGTACGCCACGCTGCTGCTCGCGGCGTACCTGCCCCCGGTGTGGTTCCGGCTGATGGACAACCGCGTCGTCGCCCACTATGACGGTGACCTGCGCCGGGCGAACGTGCATCCGCCGCGGCGCCACGCCCTGGCGGCCCGCTACCGGGCGTAGTGCCGTTGGGAAATCAGCGGATCCCGTCCCACATCGCGCCCGCCGGCGCGGCCCGTGCCCGGGACGGCTCCGCCGGGATGGGCGTCCTGGCCGGAGCCGCCGCCGACGATCGGGAGTCGGCGGGGGCCTTCGCGGCAGGATCGGCGGCACGGTCCGACTCGGCGGAGGACCGGCTCGCGTCCCGCGCCACCGGCGACGCCGACCCGGCCGAGGCGAAGCCACGGGACTCCCCGCGGTCGTAGGCGAGCAGATCCTGGCAGAGATCGCGGTAACCGCGCAGCGCCATGCGCAGATCCTCCGTCGACGGCTCGCCGCGGGAACGCCACGCCTCGCGCAGGCCGCCGCGCTGCGCCTCGATACGGTCCTGCAGGGCGCGCACCGCCTCATCGACCAGACGGTCGGCCTGCTCGACCGCGGCCCGCGGGTCGTCGACGAAGCTGAGCAGGATCTCCCGCCACTGGTCGGCGTCGCGACCCTGGCCGGACCGGGAATTCGCCGCAGGGCGGCCGTCGTGCCTGATGCCGTCGAGACTCATGACGGTCCTTCCTGTCGTGCTACGAGGGGGCCGGCTTGAGAGCGGCGCGGTGACCGTGAAGGTCCCTGGCCGGGAGACGGACGTTGCCGGACGATCTGGTGGCGGCGGGGTTCACGCCTCCCGCTTGGCGGGCGTGGCTGCCAGGCCGGCGGCCGGACGCTCCTTCGGGTCCTGCCGGTCGCCGGGGGGAGCGGCCTTGTCATCGGCGGGAGCGGCCTTGTCACCGGTGGGAACGGCCTTGTCGCCGGTGGGAGCGGCCTTGTCACCGGACCCTGGGTTGCTGCCGACCAACTGGTTGAACACCTCGCGGTAGCGCACGAAGGCCGAGCGCAGGCTCTCGGTGTCCCGCCGGCCGGGAGCACTTTTGCCGTCCGGCTTGGCCGTGGTCCGTTGGTGCGCCTCGCGGTAGCCGGCGACGACGCGGGGATGGTCGGCGGACAGCAGCTCGGCGCGCTCGGCGAAACTGCCAGCCGGATATCCCCGGGCACGCATCACCTCGCCGACGAGGGCGTCCGCCAGACTGGTCGCCTCGGCGGGGTCGTCGACAAAGCGGGTCTGCAGCGTCTCCCAGCGGACCGTGTAGGTTGCCCGGTCGGCCTGGGTCAGCGGGTTGATGGTGAGCGCGTCGCGCCGTTCGGCGATCTGTCTGAGCTGGCGTTCCGCCGATCGCCGGTCCGTGTGCTCGGCGAGCACACGGTCGTATTCGGGGCCGAACCGCCGTTGCAGCCGCGCACGTCGGCTGTCACGCTGCCCGAGGAGCATGACGCTTCCGAGGACGGCCACGGCGCAGATCACCAGTAAAATCCAACCTACGGTGAGCACGGGAAAACCTCCGCCTGACGTCCCTCTTCCGCCACATGATCCGCCCGGTCGGGTACCCAGGTGCCTTCACCGTAAACGGGGCGAAAGCGGAACGGGGCCTGCCGGGGCCCCAATAGTGCCGTCGAGGATGTTGCGAACCACTGCGTTCCGCCTCGCCACGCCCCAGGCCAGGGCGGTCTCGGCGCGCTGGCCGAGTAAGTCCTATCTGCTCGGGGTCGTAGCCGATCGACGTTGAGTAGCGGGTGTGGTGTCGCCTGCCCTGCTGTCGAACCTCAGGCCACGAACATGCGCCGGTGACGGCCGGTTTCGGTGCGCGGGAAGCGTTGCGGTGCGATGTGCACGATTCCCGGGCTCAGACCGTGCACAACGCACCGCGACTCGTCCTGCCCGGGTTCGGACTCACTCGCCTGGGCGCGCGTGGCGCGGTGCGCTCTGCGGCGGCGCGCCGGTTGTTCATCGCCGGTGCCGGGGGTCTCGGCGATCCAGTGGATCTCGGCACTCGGGCGGAGTCGGATGCCCGCGTGCGGCGGTGCGCCTGGGCCGGTGACGCGAAATCCTTCGCGTCACCGGGTGCATTCTCCTCGCACGGCGGTGCCGAGCCCGAATGCCTGGGCCCGACGTTTCCGGACTCGTTCGCCGGCGTCCAGGAAAGCCGGTGAGGTCAGGCCCGAGGGTCGAGCGGCTGGGTGGGCGGTGGCGGGGCGGACCCGCCGAGATGCGCGGGCAGCCACCAGTCGGGCTCGCCGGGCGAGGGGCGTGGGTAGCTTCGCTGCGCCTCGTCGAGCAGCTCGGTCATCACCTTGTGCAGGACGTCCGTCCCCGTCTGGCGGTCGGCGAGCTCGGCTGGGGGGACCGGCCGGCCCACCGTGATGGAGACCGGGGCGCCGACGGCGTCCCGCAGCTTGAACGGATGCCCTTTGGTCAGGACCCGCTGGCTGCCCCAGAGGATCACCGGAATTACCGGGACGTCGGTGTGCGCAGCCATCCGGGCAGCACCGGACTTGAACGAGGCCAGGCAGTAGCTCGGGCTGATCGTCGCCTCGGGAAAGACCCCGACGAACTCGCCGGCGCGCAACGCCTTCAGCGCGTCCCGCAGCGACGCCGCCCCGGCCTGCCGATCAACCGGGATGTGGTGCATCCCGCGCATCAGCGGCCCGGAGATCCGGTGGTCGAAGACCTCCTTCTTGGCCATGAAGCGGACCAGCCGCTGCCTGCTGGTCCAGAACGGGAGTTCGGCGAGCGCGAAGTCGAGATAAGAGACGTGATTGATCAGTACTATGCCTCCCCCGGAGGACGGGATGTTCTCCGCGCCCCGCACATCGAGCCGCAGGCGCAGCGCGCCAAACAGCCCCCTCACCACGGTGATAACCGGCCGGTAGACGTATTCCGCCACGACGGGCCACTCCTCAGCTTGTCCTCGCGGTCCCCCCCGGGCATCCAAGCGCGTTCCGACCCTACCGCCGCCTCCTGGTCACGGGGGCGCCGAAGAGGGGGGCGCTCGCCCTTTCAAGGACCCCCGGCCGGCACCTGCCCGCTCCCTCGGCCTCAGGATCGATGATGTCGGAACGGACGCCGCTGCCGGTGTGGGGCCACCCGCCACCTATCGGGCGAGGCGGGCAGGTGTCGGAGAGGGAGAGGCCGGATGGAGATCCTGCGGCGCAGCATCGAGGCGCAGCCAGCGCCTCCGCAGTGGGTGATCGTCGTCGCCGCTGCGCTCGCGGCTGTGACAGTGCTCAGCGATCGGCTGTGGCCCGTCGCCCGGCACGTCATCACGATCGCGCACGAGGGCGGCCACGCCCTGGCCGCGGTCGCGAGTGGCCGCCGCCTGGCCGGCGTCCGCCTGCACTCGGACACCTCCGGGGTCACCGTCTCCGCCGGCCGACCGACGGGCCCCGGCGTGATCGCCACGGTGGCCGCCGGCTACCCCACGCCCTCCCTGCTCGGACTCGCCGCCGCCGCCCTGCTGGCCGCCGGCCGGACAAGCCTGGTACTTCAGGTCTGCGTGGCGTTGCTGCTCGCGATGCTCGTCGTGATCCGAAACGGCTTCGGGGTGTTTTCCCTCCTGGTCAGCACCGCGGCGATCTTGGCGGTCTCGTGGTTCGCACCGCCGACCGCGCGCGCCGGGTTCGCCGCCTATGTCGCCTGCTTCCTGCTGCTCGGGGCGCTGCGGCCGGTGGTCGAGGTGCAGCGGCAGCGCCGGCGCCGGGGGAGAGATTCGGATCCCGACCAGCTCGCCCGGTTGACCGGGCTGCCGCCGGGCTTCTGGGTCGGCCTGTTCGGCCTGACGGGGCTGGCGTGCCTCGCCGGCGGGGGCGAACTGCTGTTCGGCTGAGGGCGGGTGCGACCGGGAAAAGTCGGACCTGGCTGCCACACTGGTCGGCATGTGCGGTCGATACACGCAGAAGCTGGCGGCCGACGATCTGGTCGCCGCCATGTCCGCCCGCGACGAGACCGGTGGCGGGGTGCGGGAGAGCTACAACGTCGCCCCCACGTCGACGATGCCGATCGTCGTCGCGCAGCCGCCTGCCGCCGGTGGCGAACCGGCGCCCACCGGCCGGGTGCTGCGGCTGGCGACCTGGGGGCTGGTGCCGTCCTGGGCGAAGGACCGCACCATCGGCACCAAGATGATCAACGCTCGGGCGGAGACGGCGGCGACCAAGCCGGCGTTCCGTGCGGCCTTCGCGGCGCGGCGTTGCCTCGTGCCCGCCACCGGCTTCTACGAGTGGTTCCATCCGGGCGGTGGATCCCGGCGCGGGCAGCCGTTCTACATCTACCCGGCGGGCCATCCGGAGACCGGGGGGATCTTCGCCTTCGCCGGCCTCTACGAGGTGTGGCGCAAGGGGGACACGCCGCTGGTGACCTTCACGATTCTCACCACCGGGGCGGCCGAGGGCCTGGCGTTCCTGCATGACCGGTCGCCGGTGATCCTGCCCGCGTCGGCCTGGGACCGGTGGATCGATCCGGCGGCCGACCCGGCCGGGCTCGCCCCGTTGCTGCGGCCGGCGCCGGGCGGGGTGCTCGCCGCGCATCCGGTGGGCGCGGCGGTGGGTAACGTCCGGAACAAGGGTCCGCACCTGATCGACCCGGTCGACCTCGATCCACCCGGGACGGTCGCTGGCGACCGTCCCGGCCGCAGCGTTCGGTGAATGGCAGGACGCATCGTGTGATTGCACGCTGATCCGGCGGAAATCCGCAAGGATGAGAGAACGCCGCCAGCGGCGGTGACGCCAACAGGCCGGCACGGCCGGAGGAGTATTCGATGACGTCTCTCACCGATCCGACCGACGCGGCGGGCGCCGGTGGCGCCCCGCCGCTGGAGGCGTCGGCGCCGCCGGACGTCGCCGGGCTCGTCAACCTCCGCGACGTCGGGGGGATGAGTACCGCAGACGGCCGTCGCACCCGCCCCGGCGTGCTTTACCGCAGCGAGATGCCCAAGGTCGGAGATCGCCCGCCGCCGGAGTCGATGGTCTGGCCGCCGCGTACGGTGATCGACCTGCGCTCCGCCGTCGAGCGCGGGCCCAATCCGCATCCGCTCGCCGCCCTCGGCGCCGAGATCAGGGTGTTCCCGCTGCTCGGCGACGACGCGGCACCCGGCCGACACACCGCCACCTCGGGGGCGATGGAGGCCGGTCTACAGTCGCTGTACGTGGCGATGGTCGAGCACGCCGCCCCCCAGCTTGCCGCGATCGTCGACGTCGTCGCAACGGCGCCGGGCCCGGTGCTCGTGCACTGCGCCGCGGGCAAGGACCGCACCGGTGTCACGATCGCCGTGCTGCTGCGCCTCGCCGGCGTCGTCGAGCAGGACGTCCTCGCCGACTACGCGGCCACCGAGCAGAACATGCGCGGCGTGATCAAGCGACTCAAGGGGCATGCGCTGCTGCCCGGCGTGAGCGACCCGGAACGGGGCCGGGAGCTGGTCAAGACGTCGGTCGCCGCCGCGGAGGCGGTCATCGCCACGGCCGACGCTCATCCCGGTGGCGTGGCAGGCTGGGTCCGCGATCACGGCGCCAGCGAGGAGTCGATCCGCCGCTGGCGTGACCTCATCCTGGCCTGAGCGGGCCGCCACCCACAGCCTGGCGGCTCTCTCGCCGACGGCCGGGAGAGCCCGGACCGCGGGAAGCAGCCGTCAGACGTTCAGGCCCGTGAGCGGGGCCGCAGCGCCAGCCCCAACGCAATCTCGGTGACCCCGCTGACGATGAGCTGGATTCCGAAGATCACCGCCAGTGCCACGATCGTCGCGTCGGGCCAGGCGAGGGCGAGCACACCCAGCACCACGCTGACGGCCGCCAGCGCGTAGCTGGGCACCGCACCGCGGGCACCGGTCTCCCGTGAGTGCAACTCACGGGACTGCAACTCACGGGACTGCAGCGCCCGGGTCACGAGCGCCCGCACGACGCCGGTGACGATCAGGATGGCGCCGACGAGCAACGCCAGCACCCGCAGCGTCACCCCCGGCCACAGCAGCACGACGATGCCGCCGAGAACGAGCAGGATCCCGAAGAAGGCTGTGCCCGCCGAGTTCTCGGCCCTGGCGGCCGCGATCGTCTCGCCGATCCCGGACAGGACCAGAGCCACCCCGGCAAGCACGGCCAGGGTGCCGGCCGTCGCGAACGGATTGAGGATCAGCAGCAGGCCCAGCACCGTGACGGCCAGGCCGACGACGAGCAGCGCCGGCCACAGGGCGCTGGGTGTCTGCCGTTGTCGCTGCTGCCGGTAGGTCGTCGTCATCGAGCAGCCTCCTATGCCGACCCGCACCACACGCGTGGATCCGCACCGGGTTCCTACCCACTGGTGGCCCGGCCGCACCGTCCGCACCGGGCGGCGGGCAGCCGACCGGTCCGCAGCCAGGCCCGTCAGCCGTCGCTGATACTGATCGCGTCCGTCGGGCAGGAGTCGGCCGCCTCCTGAAGGTCGTCCCGCCGCGCGTCGTCCGGCTCCTCGATCAGCAGGTAGAGGTAGCCGTCGTCCCGGATCTCGAAGACGTCCGGAACGAGCTGGACACACGCGCCGCTGCTGGCGCAGCGATCGAAGTCGACGGTCACACGCATTGGCGCGCCTCCCGTGGTGCTCGCAAAATGTCGGCGACGCGTGGACCTTACCGCTGGACTCGGCGGAGGAACAGCAGCGTTACCTCGGCAGGCCGCAGTGGCAACGCTGCCGCTTCCGGGTGATCTGTGGACAACCCGCCGTTGTCCACAGATCACCATCTGATCCGGCGAGGCGCCGGCACATCGATCTACGGTCCGGTCATGGTCACGAACACCCCCGGTCCCGGGTGCC
>NZ_JANEZT010000126.1 GCF_025403405.1 Frankia tisae | reverse complement strand
GCACAGCCTCGCCCCCGTGGCGGTTGCCGCGAGCAACGCCTCGGGCGCCGTGAGCCCCGCCCGTCGCAGCTGGCTGATCTCGGCGAGATTGGCGCCGTGGCGGGTACGGTGCCGGGCGTCGCTGCCCAGTGCGATGGGCACCCCCGACGCGCGGGCCACGGCAATGGTCTGGGCAAGCGAGGTGGCGGTCGCCTCGGCGCGCTCCACCGCCCAGCCCGGCAGCACGCCGGTGCTCGCCAGCGCGGCCAGGTCACGGTAGGGCGTCAGGGTCGGCACCAACGTCACACCGCGGACGGCCATCGCCGCGGCAGCACGTTCACTCAGCCCGAGGCCGTGCTCGACGGAACGCGCGCCGGCGGCGACCGCCGCCACGACCGCCCGCTCGCCGAGGGCGTGCATCATCACCGGCCGGCGGTAACGGGTCGCCTCGGCGACCGCGGCGGCCAGTTCCGACTGGCCGAACTGGAAGTCCGGGCTGCCCGGACGGGTGGACATCACCCCACCGCTGGCGTAGATCATCACCCAGTCGGCTCCGGCCCGCAGCACGCCACGCACGGCGGCGGGCAGGCCGCCCGCCTCGACGACCGAGTGTGGCGGCCGACCGGGATAGTCGGGGCCGAGGACATCGTCGGCGGACTCCAACCCGGGGCCGAGGATGCCCCCGTCACCGTGGCGCCCGGAGCGGCTCAGCGCGACGATGCTGACCGCGAGCCGCGGGCCCGGCACGCTGCCCGCCGCGAGCGCGTCGCGGACACCCGCGTCGGCGCCGCCGGCGTCGCGCAGATAGGTGACGCCGCCCTGCAACGACGCCCGCAGCGCGTCCGCCGTCTGCAGGTAGCGTGCGGACAGCGGGGCCGTCACCAGCTCGAACTGGTCGTAGGTCGACTGGGTCACATGCGCGTGGCAGTCAACGACCCCGGGCATCAGCCACAGGTCGCGGGCGTCGATGTCGACAGCGTCCCGGTCGAGGCCTAGCCGGGGCCCGACGGCCCGCACGACGCCATCGCGCACCGCGATGTCGAGCGGCTCACCGAATCGGCCGGTCGCGTCGAGGGCGTGCGCCGCACGCAGCGTGAAGCTGGTTCCCGCGGGCCCGGGCCGGCCGGGAGGCCCGGGCTGTTCGGATGATGCAAGGGGACTGGTCATGACCAACGCCATTCCTGCCGGTGTCGACGACCTTCCGCCCCGGGTAACCGGTCGGCTCCGAGCTCCGGTCCGGCGACGGCCCGGCCCGAGGGTCAGGCGCCGTCAGACCCGTGGCCCGGGAAGGTCAGGGAGGCTGGGGACGTCAGCGGGGACAGGCGGTCGCGCTGACCCGGCAGGTGTCGATGTGCCGACGGTGCGTGAGCTCGTGCATTCCGGCACCGGAGCGAGGACGCGGCGCCGCCGCGATCCCAGACCGACCGCCGAACACGAGGCCTCCTCCACCGTCACCCGCGCGGGCCGAACATTAACCCGCGGATGTCGCCGCTCCCGGCGTGACTCACCGACGTCCACCGTAGCCAGCGCTCAGGACCGACGCAAAGGGATGCCGGCCCTGAGCCCAGGCTCGGCCGCTCCCGGACGATCAGTGCCATTCCCCGGCGAGCAGCTCATACGAGCGCACCCGGTCCGCGTGGTCATGCGCGATCGTCGTGATGATCAACTCGTCCGCTCCGGTGACGTTGCGCAACGTCTCCAGCTTGCGCACGACGGTGGCGGGACCACCGACGAACTGGGTCTCGACCCGGTCGGCGACGAGGGCGCGTTCCTCCGGGGTCCACCGGTGGGCCGCCGCCTCGGCCGGGCTCGGGAAGGGGCGGGCCCCCTCGCCGGACCGGATGCTCAGCACCCACAGCCCGTAGGGCGAGGCGAGCTCGGCGGCCGTGTCGTCATCCGGGCCGACGACCACGTCCGCCGAAACCATCACGTAGGGCCGGTCAAAGGTCGCCGACGGGACGAAGGCGTCCCGGTAGGCCCGCACGGCCTCGAGCACCGAGGCCGGCGCGACGTGGTAGTTCGCGACGAAGGGCAGGCCCAGCTCGCCGGCCGTTCGGGCGCTCACGCCCGCGCTGGAGCCGAGAACCCAGATCTGCAGGTCGGCCCCCTCCGCAGCCGGCACTGTCAGGCGCTCGCCCTCGGCGGTCCGGTAGTCGCCCCGCAGGAACGCCTGAATGTCGCGGACCTGCTGGCCATACTCGTCTCCGGCGCCCGGCCGGTAGCCGACGAGCGCGAACTGGCGGCGCAACCGTTCGGCGTTCACCCGCATCCGGGGCGGCGCCGGCAACAACAGCCCGTCGATGACAGTCGCGGCGGGAGCGGGCGCAGCGGGAGCGGGCGCAGCGGGAGCGGGCGCAGCGGCAGGCTGGTCGGATCCGGGCGGCTGGCCATTGCCGTTCGCCGTGGCGAACAACCGATCGACGGCGGGACGCCCAAGCCCGAGATCGATCCGGGCCGGATGGATCTGGGCAAGGGTGCCGAATTCCTCCACGACGGTCACCGCGGTGTGATGACCCATCTGGACCGCTCCCGAGCCGACCCGGATCCGGGTCGTCGCATCGGCCACGAGCGCGATGACCACCGCCGGCGCCGAGGAGACGACACCGGGCACCAGATGATGCTCGGCGAGCCAGTACCGGTGGTAGCCGAACTTCTCGGTACGCCGGGCGAGGTCGAGGGTGTTGCGCAACGCGTCGCCCGCGGACGCGCCCTGCGACCGGGGCGACAGGTCGAGCACGGACAACGGCACGCGCCCGGCCTGGGACACGCGATCGGCCTGGGACATGAGCACGCCACCTCCGCGCGGCGACCCGGCCCGACGAGGACGACCGATCCACGGGGCGGGACGCCACATGACAGTGAGTAAGAACGCGACGGACGCCGGCCGCTGCGCCCCACGCGGCGGCCGCACGGCGGCGCGACGCCAGGAACCAGCGACAAGTCAACAACAGAGACGGCTGGCGACCCGCATGAGGTCGACCGCCCGCCGACGCACGAGCGGGACCCGGCGGCGTACCACCACCGCGGGCCGGCCGGCCGCGGCCCAGGACGCGAAGTCGTCCAGGACCGGCATGATCCCACTTTGGCATGACGGCCGCGGTGAGACAAGCCGCGCCCACGGCCCGGCGCTGTTGACGTCGACTCGGCGCCCGTGATGGGATCATCACGTGCAGCGCTCGGCCGTCCTCGTCACGCGTGATCACGTTGACTTCGCCCTCGTGAGCTCCGCCATCTGTACTGCGCGCTGAGCCGCGCGAAGTCCTCGCACGCTCAGCGCACTCCTGGGGTCCGTCAGCACCCGGATGCCCCGCCGATGTCGCGAGGCGGCCGGTGACCATCGTCGCGTAAGTCCGCCAGCTCTGTTCTTCCGTGCGGACTCTTTCGCGGCGCAGCGCACCGGCCCCACATCCCGATCATCCAGCGCCAGCCAGATGCGGCGCCCGGGGTCTGGGCGGCCCGGCCCCTTCTCCCGACGCATCGAATCTTCCGACACATCAAAACGAGGTCCCCTATGTCCCGCCGCCTGTTCACTTCGGAGTCCGTAACCGAGGGTCATCCCGACAAGTTGGCCGATCAGATCAGCGACGCTCTGCTCGACGCCTACCTGGCCGCCGATCCGACCTCCCGGGTCGCGGTCGAGACCTTGCTGACCACGGGTCACGTCCACGTGGCCGGCGAGGTCACCAGCTCCGCCCACGTGGACGTGACCTCGGTGGTGCGACGCACGCTCACCGAGATCGGCTACGACGCCGCGACCGGCTTCGACGGGGCCACCGTCGGCGTGCTGGTCTCGATCGGCGCGCAGTCCCCCGACATCGCCCAGGGCGTCGACAGGGCCTACGAGGCCCGGGTCGAGGGCGGCGAGGATCTGCTCGCCCAGCAGGGCGCCGGCGATCAGGGAATCATGTTCGGCTACGCCAGCGACGAGACGCCCGACCTGCTCCCACTGCCGATCACCCTGGCGCACCGGCTCGCCCAGCGGCTGTCCCAGGTCCGCCACGAGGGCGTGCTGCCCTACCTGCGCCCGGACGGCAAAACCCAGGTGACGATCGAGTACGACGACGACGACCGGCCGGTGCGGCTGGACACCGTCGTGGTCTCGGCGCACCACGCCGCGGACGTCGACCTCGCGAGCCGCCTCATCCCCGATATCCGCGACCAGGTCATCACGCCCGAGCTCAAGCGGCTGGCGGAGGAGAACCTCGGCCTGGAGGTGGACGGCTACCGGTTGCTGGTCAACCCGACCGGCCGGTTCGAGATCGGCGGCCCGATCGGCGATGCGGGCCTGACCGGCCGAAAGATCATCATCGACACCTACGGCGGGTACGCCCGTCACGGCGGTGGCGCCTTCTCCGGCAAGGACCCGTCCAAGGTCGACCGGTCGGCCGCCTACGCGCTGCGCTGGGTCGCCAAGAACGTCGTCGCGGCCGGCCTGGCCCGCCGGGCGGAGCTCCAGGTCGCCTACGCAATCGGGAAGGCCGAGCCGGTGGGCCTGTTCGTCGAGACCTTCGGCACCGAGACGCTGCCGGTGGCCGAGATCACCCGGGCTGTCACCGAGGTTTTCGACCTGCGGCCCGCTGCGATCATCCGCGACCTCGACCTGCTGCGGCCGATCTACCTCCAGACCGCGGCCTACGGCCATTTCGGCCGGCCGCTACCCGACTTCACCTGGGAGCGCACCGACCGCGCCGACGCGCTGCGCGCCGCCGCCGGCCGCTAAGCCGCAACGCCGCAACGCCCGGGCCCCTCCCCCGGTGCCCGTCGCGATCCCGCGGGCACCGGGGACCCGCGGGCACCGGGAACCCGCGGTCCGTCGCGATTGCGGCCGGCCGGGGCACCGACGCGCGCCCAGACCGGCCACCCGGCGCCGCAGCGCAGGACAAGCCCCCGACCTGCTGGTCACACTGGCCGAGATGACCACTTCCAGAGACCCCGGGCACCCCGACGGCGGTGAGCTCGTGCGCCACCGTCCAGGCGGAGGCGACTTTCTCGACCCAGTAGCCCAGATCGCCGAACGGCCCCGCGACGCACTCGGTCGTTTCCTGCCGCCGGGGGTGGCCGGAGTACCGCCGCTGGAGCTGCCGACCTCGCTGCCGCCGCGGGCCACGCTCGCCGCCGCCCAGCATCTGCTGGACACCGGCCATCCCTTCCAGGCACACGAGGTGCTCGAGGTGGCCTGGAAGTCCGCGGGCGACGTCGAACGTAACCTGTGGCGCGGGCTGACCCAGCTCGCCGTCGGAGTCACCCATCTGGCCCGCGGCAACATCCGTGGCGGCGTGGCCGTGCTGGGCCGCGCCTCGGACAACCTGGCTCCCTATGCCGAGTACCCGCCGCATGACGTGGACGTCGCCGGCCTGCGCGGGTGGATCGCCGACCGCGTGGCCGCCGTCGGGCGCGCGCATCCGCAACCGCCCTGCGCCACGGCCGGGCCGGCTGCCTCGGCCGACCCTCAGCCCGGCGGGAACGGGCCCCCCGGCGCCCCCGTCGGCCGTCCACCGAGACTGGTCCGTTGACGTTCCTGGCGGCGTGGACACGTTGTGGTCCCCGTCTCGTCTGGAATTGTCAATCCAATCTTCCTGTTGAGGCAGCAGAAGCAGTCTCGTAGCGTCAGCTCGAACGGTCGCGAAGCAGAACACAGCAGCCATCCGCCCGGCGCAGGCACGGCCGGCCGGCGGTAGGACCGCACACGTCAGCGCGGTCCGTGCGATGGTCTACTTAGCGAGCGCTAGACATCGGCGCGAATGCTGGACATCAGGTGGGCGGCACGGACAGGGTGGCGGATCGGTCTGCCACGCTGGTGACGAGGGAGATCCCATGGAAAACGCAGTCATCGTCGATGCGGTCCGGACGGCGTCGGGTCGTGGCAAGCCCGGTGGGGCACTGTCCGAGACCCACCCGGTGGAGCTGCTGGCCACCGTGCTCAAGGCGCTGGTCACGCGCAACGACCTCGACCCCGCGCTGGTCGACGACGTGATCGCGGGCTGTGTCGGCCAGGTCGGCGAGCAGTCGCTGAACATCGGTCGCACCGCCCTGCTGTCCGCGGGCTTCCCCGAGTCGGTGCCCGCCACGACCATCGACCGCCAGTGCGGGTCGAGCCAGCAGGCCGCCCACTTCGCCGCGCAGGGCGTCATCGCGGGGGCGTACGACATCGTCATCGCCAGTGGAGTGGAGTCGATGAGCCGGGTGCCGATGGGCGCCGCGGTCATCGGCCAGGACCCCAACGGCCCCGGGTTCCGCGCCCGTTACCCGGAGGGCCTGGCCAACCAGGGCATCGGTGCCGAACTGATCGCCGCGCGCTGGAAGCTCAACCGCGAGGACCTCGACGCCTTCTCCGCTCGTTCGCACCAGCTCGCCGCGGCCGCGGCGGCGGCCGGCGACTTCGCAGGCGAGATCGTCCCGGTGGAGATCACCCTGCCGGACGGCACGAAGACCCAGCACCTCGTCGACCAGACCGTCCGGCCCACGACCACCTTCGAGGGCCTGCAGCAGCTCAAGCCGTCCTTCTACAGCGAGCAGTGGGCGGCGCGCTTCCCGGAGATCTCCTGGAGCATCACCCCGGGCAACTCCTCACCGCTGACCGACGGCGCCTCCGCCTTGCTGATCATGAGTGAGACGAAGGCCAACGAACTCGGCCTGCGGCCCCGGGCCCGCTTCCACACCTTCGCGTTGGCCGGCGACGACCCGCTGCTCATGCTGACCGCCCCCATCCCGGCGACCCGCAAGGCCCTCCAGCGCTCCGGGCTGTCCATCGACGACATCGACGCCTTCGAGGTCAACGAGGCGTTCGCGCCGGTGCCCCTGGCCTGGGCCCGTGACACCGGGGCCGACCCGGCCAAGCTCAACCCGCGTGGCGGGGCGATCGCGCTCGGCCACGCCCTCGGCGGCTCGGGTGCCCGCCTGCTGACCACCATGCTCAACTACCTGGAGGCCACCGGCGGCCGTTACGGCCTGCAGACGATGTGCGAGGGCGGCGGCATGGCCAACGCCACCATCATCGAACGCCTCTGACGGTCGCAGCGGGTGACGCGGTGCCGTCGGCGGCCTGGCCCGTCGGCGGCACCAGCCCGGAGATCGACCACCCCGGCCACGCCGGAGCGGTGGATCGACTCCCCGTAGGTGGTCCGGATCCATCCGCGGCACCGCCCGGTCCACACTGGACGGGACCAGCCACGTCCGGGAGGCCCATCGTGACGGCAGGACCCGTGCTGAAGGCGGCGAACTGGCGCGAGTTCGCCCCGCCCCAGCTCACCCCGATCCTGCAGGGTGCGATGGACGCTCTCTACGAGCACGGGTATCACGGCACGACGGTGCGCGACATTGCGCGCCGAGCCGGCGTCACGGTGCCCGCGCTCTACTACCACTACGCCAGCAAGCAGGGCATCCTCGTGGCGCTGCTGGACCTGGGGATCGAGGACGCGCTCGGCCGGGCCCGCGCCGCGCTCGCCGAGGTGGGCGAGGACGCACCCGTGCGCGCCCGCTTCGTCGCGTTCGTCGAGTCGATGACGCTGTTCATGGCGCACCGGGTGCGCATGGCCGTGCTCGACTCCGAGCTGCGCTACCTGGAGCCGGCGAACCGCCGCGGCTACGCCGCGAAGCGCAAGGAGCTCGAGACCCTGCTACTCGACATCCTCGTCGACGGCAACAGCAGCGGGATGTTCCAGATGACCAGCCCCGCGGACACCTCCCGGGCGCTGCTGGGCATGCTGCGTTCGATCACCGGCTGGTACCACCCGGACGGGCCCCTCACCCCGGTGGAGATCAGCAGACGCTATGTCGACATCGCCCTGAGCACCGTCGGTGCCGCCGGCCCCACCTCCGGCTGACCACCGCCACCATGGAGGTCGGCGGCGGCCAGCGGGTACGGCGGTCAAGCGGGTACGGCGGTCAGCGAGTGAAGGCTGTTACGGACAGCTGCTGCACGGTCGGACTGCTGCAGGCCGAGACGCCGGGCAGCGTCAGCCGCAGGGCCGTCGTGTTCGCCGGCGGGAAGATCCGCAGTGCCGCGACGGGTGTGCTCTGCCCCGGTTCGGTGCAGCCCTCCTGGATGCCGGGGTGCACGGTGCGCAGAGTCGCCGTGGCCGAGGCGCCGGGGGCCAGCCGGACCGTCGAACCCGCCGGCCCGGACCGGACCGCGGCCGCGCCGACCTGACGGCCCGCGGCGTCGAGGTAGGAGACGCCGGGGAAGCCGCGCACCGCGCAGGACGTGGTGCCGATGTTGGTCAGCACCAGGTTCTCGTATGTGCTGCCGGCCGCACCCTCACCGTCAGCGGAGCGCACCGCCAGCCGGGAGGTGGGGCACAGCCCGCCGGCCGGCGCGGTGACACCCGCGGCCGGGACCGTCGAGGCCGGCGTGGCGGTGGCCGTCGTCGGAGTCGCGGTCGAGATCGGAGTCGGGGTCGAGATCGGAGTCGGGGTGGCTGACCATCCGGCGGGTGGGCCACCGCGGGGCGCGATCACCGTGGCGGGGGCCTTCGCCCCCGCGGAGCTCCCAGCGCAGGCTGTGGCCAGCGTCAGGGTCACAGCCCCCAGCAGGAGCATCACCCTCGACGCGATCACCGGCGTCGGCCGCGGTCCCGGTGTCGCCGGGTAAGGAAACCAGCCCACCCTGCGGTGGGAGGGGCGTGCGGGCGCCCGATCGGGCGGGGTGGGGATCGACGCGGACCGTGTCTGGAGCCAATGCATGGCGACCTCCTCGTCCGGCGGCTGGGTGGCGGCACCCGGCGACGTCACCCGCCTTCTTCCCGCTGTCACACTCCGTGACACGTGAGGAATTCCGGCGTATCGGAACCGGACTGCTTTCTCCCATCCTGACGGCCGCCCAGGCCCACGACTCGCCGACCCGGCCTCCCCGACGGCCGGCGTCCGGCCCTCGGGACAACGCAGTGATCTACTACCGAACACCGCTCGAGGTCTGGACCGTCCGGCGACCACAGGTCATCGTGAAACGGACGGGCTGCCCGGCGCGTTGGACCCGCGCGATGCGGGTAAGGCCAGCGCGGCGGGCCGACCCGGACCAAACGGAAGGGATCATGAGGGACTCCGACGACGCCGGATGTAGTTCCGGCCGGCCCACGCGTGGGGAAGCGCCCGCGGGGGTCGACCGATGATCGAGGCGCTTCTACTGATTCTCGGCCTGGCTCTTGTCGCCACCTGCGGGGTCTTCGTGGCGGCCGAGTTCGCCCTCGTCACCGCTGACCGGCCGACGGTGGAAAGAGCCGCCGACCGGGGCGAGCGAGGCGCCCGGGGTGTGCTCGCCGCGTTGCGCGGCCTGTCCACCCAGCTGTCCGGGGCCCAGCTCGGGATCACGATCACGAACCTGGCGATCGGTTTTCTGACCGAGCCCGCCATCGCCGACCTGCTGCGCGGGCCGCTGACCTCGCTCGGCGCCGCCGACGGGCTGGCCGACGCATTGTCCGTGGTGGTCGCGATGGTGCTCGCCACCGCGGTGACGATGGTCTTCGGCGAGCTCGTGCCGAAGAACCTGGCGCTGGCCCATCCGCTCGCCACGGCCAGGGCGGTGCAGGGGCCGCAGCGGATGTTCACCCGGGCCACGGGTCTGATCATCCGCTTCCTGAACGCGACCGCGAACGCCGTGCTGCACCGGCTCGGCATCGAGCCGCACGAGGAGCTGGCCTCGGCCCGCTCCGCCCAGGAGCTGTTCTCCCTGGTTGGCCGGTCCGCCGAGCACGGCACCCTGTCGCAGGAGACGGCGACGCTGGTGCAGCGTTCGCTGCTGTTCGGCGACCGGACCGCCGAGGATGTGATGACCCCTCGGATGCGGATGCGCACGGTGCACGCCGACGAGCCGGTCAGCGAGGTCATCACCCTCACCCGGCGGACGGGCCACTCCCGGTTCCCGGTGCTCGGCGAGGACAGCGACGACGTCGTGGGAGTGATCCACATCAAGAACGTGGTCGGCGTCCCCGAGGACGATCGGGAACGCACGCCGGTGCGCGAGGTCATGGTCGCGCCGGTGACGGTTCCCTCCACGCTCCTGCTGGAGCCGCTGCTGGAGACGCTGCGCGCCGGCGGGCTGCAGATGGCCATCGTCGTCGACGAGTTCGGCGGCACGGACGGCCTGGTCACCGCCGAGGACCTGATCGAGGAGATCGTCGGCGACGTCGTCGACGAGCACGACCGGGTCTCCCCCCGGGCCCTGCGCCGTCACGACGGCACCTGGCTGCTGTCCGGCCTGCTGCGGCCTGAGGAGGCAAGCAACATCACCGGGATCGGGATCCCGACCGACGACACCTACCAGACGCTCGGCGGGCTCGTGGCCCGTGCGCTCGGTCGTATCCCCCGGGCGGGGGACGCGGCGGCCGTCGAGGGGGTGCGCTACACCGTCGAAAGGATGGACGGCCGGCGGGTGGACCGGATCCGGCTCGAGCCGGTGGCCCCGGCGGGGGTCACGGTGGCGGATGACCCGGCTGCGGCGAGACGGCCCGCCGGGACGCGGGACCGCGAACGATCCGCGGGTCACCGCGAGCAGGTGGCGCAGCGATGAGCGGCCTGCTGGCGATCGCCGCCACGATCCTGCTGCTGGTGCTCAACGCGCTGTTCGTCGGCGCCGAGTTCGCCCTGATCTCCGCTCGGCGCACGAGCATCGAGCCGATGGCGCAGGCGGGTTCCCGGCTGGCGAGGATCACCCTCGGCGCGATGGAGAACGTCTCGGTGATGCTCGCCGGCGCGCAGCTTGGCGTCACCGTCTGCACCCTCGGGCTGGGTGCGCTCGGCGAGCCGGCGATCGCGGACCTGCTGCACGGCCCCTTCGAGGCAGCCGGGCTGCCCTCGGCGCTGCTGCACTCACTGTCCTTCGCGATCGCGCTGATCGCAGTGACCTTCCTGCACGTGGTCGTCGGCGAGATGGTTCCCAAGAACATCGCGCTCGCCCTGCCGGATCGGGCCGTGCTGCTGCTGGCTCCGTTGCTGGTCGGCATCGTCCGGCTGGGCAAGCCGGTGATCATGCTCCTGAACGCGGTGGCGAGCATGTCGCTGCGGATCGTCGGCGTCGAACCGAAGGACGAGGTGGCCAGCGTGTTCACCCGCGACGAGGTGGCCGGCCTCATCGAGCAGTCGCACCGTGAGGGTCTGCTCGCCGCCGACGAACACGAGCTGCTGACGGGGGCGTTGTCGTTCGAGGAGCGCACGGCGCGCGCCGTGCTGCTCGCCCCGGACGGGCTGGTCACGGTCCCCCCGACGATCACTCCCCGGCAGGTCGAGCGACTCGCCGCCCGCACCGGGTTCACCCGTTTCCCCGTGCACGACCCCGGCGACGAGATGCTTGGCTACCTGCACCTGAAGGACGTGCTGGAGACGCGGCCGGAGCGGCGGTCGAGCCCGGTGGCCGCGAAGTGGATCCGGCCGCTGGCGCACGTCGGCGCCGACGACAGCCTGCGCACGGCACTCGCGACGATGCAGCAGTCCGGCGCCCATCTCGCCCGGGTCACCGACGCGCAGGGCTCCGTGCTGGGACTCGTCGCGCTGGAGGACATCCTCGAGGAACTGGTCGGCAAGATCCGCGACGATGTGGTCCGCGACGGGCATCGCAACGAGCACCAGCCCGCCTGACCGGACCGGACAGGCCGCGGACGTGGCCCGCGGTCAGGCCCGTCGAGGGCCGCGGGCCACGATGACGGCCATCGAGGGGGCCCACCAGTAGCTGCAGTCCTCCGGTGGCCGCAGCCCGTCGACGATCTGGACGCCGAACGTGCGGAAGTGGCGCAGCAGCGCGCGCTGGTGCCGGCGGGCGACCGAGTCGATCTCGTTGGAGTAGTAGGTGAACGCGCCGCCGTCGGCCAGGGCCGCCGCGGCCGGCGCGAAGAAGTGCTCGGCGAAGGTCGCGTCGCGCATGACGTACTCGTCGACCTCGGTCTCGTCCATGGGATACGTGTCGAACAGGACGCCGTCGAACCGGCCGAGCCCGGGCAGGACGTCCTGCCAGCGACCGGTGACGATCTCCACACCGCGCCGGCTGTCAGCCCGCGCCCACTGCCCGGCGACCTCGGCTGTCCGCGGGTTCGCCTCCACGATGACGTGGCGGGCGGGGCCGATCTCCTGCACGAACCCGGCGGACAGCCCGAGACCGAAACCGATCTCCAGCACCGTGCTCCCCCGCGCGGTGACCGCCTGCGCCAGCGCCCGCATCAGCGGCGCCTCCCAGGTCTGCATCACCTCCTGGCCGGAGACGAGCAGGGTGCCGTCGACCACCGCGGGCGCGGCCGCGTCGATGGCGGTGTCGATGCGCGGGCGGGCGGCGCCCGGGACCATGCCGGCGGCCGCGGCGTCCAGCGCACCGAGATCGGCGACGAACTCGTCCAGGGCCCGGTCGAGCAGGAACTGGCGGGGCTCCGCGGACATCGGGTCGAGCAGGGACTGCGTGGTCGGGTTCAGCGTCACCTCGAACTTCGCGGCACGGCGGAGCACGCGGCCTCCCGGGTCAGGGCGCGCCGGGTACGGCCCGGCATCCAATTCGTATCGTAGAGCGATCAATCCATTTCTACCGGCGATCGGTGGGTGTGGACGGTTATGATCAGGGCACGCTTCGGCGCAGACGGGGGATTGCGCCGAGGTAAGCGGCACAGATACCTCGGGGGAATGCGTGCGGTACCAGCTTGGCATCAGTCCCGGCGTCGACGTCACCACGGCTGCCATCGCGGAGAACGGGTGGCCGTCCGCCTTCGCCGCCGAGGGCGAACCGCAGATTCCGACCGTGCTCCATCTCGCCCCCGACGGCACGGTGCGCATCGGCCGCTCGGCCGCCCGCCTGCGCGCCGGTCAGCCGGAGCAGACCGCCGACGGCTTCGTGCACTGGCTCGGCGACTCGACGCCGATCCTCGTCGGCGGGATCGGCTACACCGCCTCGGCGCTGCTCGCCCGCTTCCTCGACGCGGTGATCCGCACGGCCACCGCCCAGCGCGGTCAGCCACCGGAACTGGTCGTCGTGACCTGCCCGGCGACCTGGCCAGCACGCCGGCAGGAGGGGCTCGCGGACGCGCTCGCACGGTTGGAGACCGCCGCGCCGGTCGTCGCCCGCAGCTCCGCGGAGGCGATGGCCGCCCTGTTCTCGCAGACCACTCCCGTGGCCGACGGGCGCGGCGTGGCGACCTACCAGCTCGGCTCGCACTGGTTCGAGGCGGCGGTGTTCACCGCGACGGCCGGCGGCTATGTGCCCGTCGGTTCCCCGGTGGGGCTCGCCGACGTGTCGACCTCGATGCTCGACGACCTTCTCTACGCCCACGTCGCCGGGCTGGTCGGCGATGGCGGCGGCCTGCGCGGCGGCCCGCGGGCCTCGGCCGACGGCGCCCGCCTCGGCGCGGCCTGCGCCGGCGCCCGGGAGGTCCTGGCCGAGGAGACGTTCGCCGACATCGCCGTGCCCACCGGCGACGCGACCACCGTGGTCCAGGTCAGCCGGGACGACTACGAGTCGCTCGTCCGGCCGTTGCTCGATGACTCGATTCGCGCGCTGTCCCGGGCGGTGCGCGCCGCGGCGAGCGACACCGGCGCGCTCGGCCTGCTGGCGGTCTACGGTCCGGGTGCGCGAATTCCGCTGGTCAGTCGGCTGCTCGGCGAGCACTTTCCGGACGTGGGCCGGCTGGAGATCCGCCACGACGGCGAGTTCGCCCTGGGGGCGGCGCTGCTCGGCGCGCGCGACGCCGTGGCCAAGCCGGCGAACTCGGAGACGGTGCTGCTCGGTCCGGCCGCCTTCGCGACGATCCCACCGCCGAGCGCGCCACCGGTCATCGGGCACACCCCGCCACCGGAGCCGGCGCCGTCGGGGCCCCCCGACCCGCGGGCCGTCGACGGCGCGTCCCACGTGCCGGTGCCCGGGGGCGCGTCGGCGGGTGCCGCGGCCGCGGCGTCGGGTGAGGGCGCCCAGGCGTCCGCGGCCGGCGGGCGCCGGCGCTGGTCGGCGGGCGGTCGGCCGAGGCGCCGGCTCCTGGCGGGCGTGCTGGCGCTGGTCGTGTTCATCGCCGGAAGCGTCACTCTCGGCCTGTTTCTGACCGGTGGGGGCGACGGCACCTCGGTGACCGCCGCACTGCCCCGCTCGACGGTCGACCAGCATCCCCAGCTACCCGCCGACACGATGCGCGCCGCCGAACGGGCGGCCGGGATCGTCGGCGGGGCGGGCGTCGGCAGGGCGGGCGTCGGCGGCGGAGCCGTCGACGCCAATGCGGTGATCACGACAGGTTCGGCGGAGGTGGCCGCGATCACCGGGACGGCGTACAGCCTGTTCCGCGAGTCGGCGAAGGGCGTCACCGTCCGCGTCGGCAGCACCGACACGGACGACGGCTTCCAGCAGGTCTGCGCCGGCCAGGCAGACATCGTCGGGGCCTCCTACGCGCTGTCCGACAAGGCCTGCGGGGCCCGGGTCGCCGGCTTCGAGATCGCCCACCACCTGCTGCCGATCGTGGTGAGCAGGCAGAACACCTGGGTGCAGTGCCTGACCGCGGCGCAGGTCGGCCGCATCTGGGCGCGGGACTCGACGGTGACCACCTGGAACCAGGTCGATCCGAGCTTTCCGAACGTTCCGCTGTCACCCATCGGCCCCGCGGCGTCGACCGTCCACGCCAAGGTGTTCCTCGCCAGCATGACCGGCAGCTCGACGAACACCCGCGCCTACGAGACCCGGGAACTCGACGAGATCCCGGCCCGGGTCGACGGCGACCGCGGCGCCATCGCCTTCATGGACTACTCGAACTTCCTGACCACGAACCGGGCGGTGCGCGCCATCAAGCTCGACTCCGGCCGCGGCTGCGTCGAGCCGAACGCGCTCACCGCCGGCACCGGCATGTACATGCCGCTGTGCAAGCCGCTGTACCTCTACGCGAACAAGGCATCGCTGCGCAAGCCGGCGGTGGCCGCCTTCCTGCGGTACTACCTGCAGAACCAGAAGGAGATCACGTCCCAGGCACACTACATCGCCCGCGACGACGCCACGGTGCGTGACAATATCGCCATCGTGCAAAACCTGACGGCCGGCGTTCCCGCCGTGAAACCGGCTTAGCCGCCCAGAAGGCGGCGCATCGGTCGCGAACACGTCAATGATGGTCTGATCTGGAGACGCTGCACTACATCATCACCTGGTATGAACATGGGGTCAGACGGACGCCGCGACCGGCGTGCCGTGATTGCGGGGCGGGGCATGCGGGGCCGAGTCGGCCCCGCGGGAGTGGGGCACGGTGACGGGGACGACACCACCGCCGTTGTCCGGGAACACGGCGCGCCCGCTGCAGCCCGAGGATCCTCGCCGCCTCGGCACCTACCAGGTGATCGGCCGACTCGGCCAGGGTGGGATGGGCACGGTGTTCCTCGGCCGGGCCCCCGACGGCACCGCGGTGGCCATCAAGGTGATCCGGCCGGAACTCGCACAGCGCCCCGAGTTCCGTGCCCGGTTCGCCCGGGAGGCCGAGAGCGCCCGCCGGGTGCGCCGGTTCACCACCGCGGCCGTGCTCGACGCCGACCCCCACGGCCCGCAACCGTATCTCGTGACCGAGTTCGTCGAGGGCCCGACGCTGTCCCGGCACGTCTCGGTCCGGGGGCCGATGCGGCCCGCCGACCTCGAGCAGCTCGCCGTCAGCGTCACCACCGCGCTGAGTGCGATCCACGCCGCCGGGATCGTGCACCGGGACCTCACCCCCGGCAACGTGCTGCTGTCCCCGGTCGGCCCGAAGGTCATCGACTTCGGGCTGGCCCGCGAGTTCAACGCCGACACCGAGCTCAGCCGGAACGTGCGCCAGGCCATCGGGACGCCCGGCTACATGTCGCCCGAGCAGATTCTCGATGCGCCGATCACCTCGGCGGTCGACGTCTTCTCCTGGGGCGCGGTCATGGTCTTCGCCGCCACCGGCCAGCCGCCGTTCGGCACCGGCCGGATGGAGGCGATCCTCTACCGGATCATCAATGAGCCGCCTCGGCTCGACGGCATCAGCGGGGAACTGCGTGGCCTCATCGAGGTCGCGATGGCGAAGGACTCCGCGGCCCGACCGAGCGCGGAGGAGCTGCGCACGGCGCTGATCGGTGGTGGGGCGCTGCCCGCTCGACCGGCGCCCGGGGCAACGCCGGACGAGCCCGCCGAGAACTCCGCCGCCCAGCCCCGGCGATGGGGCCGGCATGGCCGTGGCGCCGCAGCCCCGAGCCCGGCAGCGCGACCACCCGGCACAGCAGGTCCCGAAGGCCCCACGGGGCGCATCGCGGGGGCAGGATTCACCGGCTCGGCGGTGCCGCCGTACACGGCCGGTGGTGGTCCACCGGCCGCGGCGATGCCGGTGACCCAGCTGTCGCCGGCGCCGCTGGCATTCCCACCCCCGGTCCCCCCTTGGGC
>NZ_JANEZT010000125.1 GCF_025403405.1 Frankia tisae | reverse complement strand
CTCGGGCTCCGGCTCGGGCTCCGCGACAGGGGCGGCGGTCTCGGCGGCGGCGCCGCCGCCGGAGCCGTCGTCGATGACCGCGAGCTCGACGCCGACCTCGACGGTCTCGTCCTCCGCGACCTTGATGGAACTGATGACACCGGAGGCCGGGGCAGGAATCTCGGTGTCGACCTTGTCCGTGCTGACCTCGAGAAGCGGCTCGTCGGCCTCGACGCGCTCACCCTCCTGCTTCAGCCAACGGGTGACGGTTCCCTCGGAGACACTTTCCCCGAGCCGGGGCATCGTGACAGATACAGACATGCTGGAACGACTCCTTCGTCGCATCCGGCATGCACCGCGCAAGCGGCCGGCCGGAGGCGCTCATGCTATGGCGTGATCGTGAGTACCTGGGCGGGATCGCGCCGCGGGGCGAACCCGGTGCGGCGGCGATCCCAGGGCGTGATCGCCCTAGCCGTGGACGTGAAGGGGCTTGCCGGCCAGCGCCAGGTGCGCCTCGCCGAGAGCCTCGGACAGAGTGGGATGTGGGTGGATCAGCTGGGCGACCTCGGCGGGAAACGCCTCCCAGTTGGTGATGAGCTGGGCCTCGGCGATGAGCTCGCCCACCCGGTCGCCGACCATGTGGACGCCGACCACCGGACCGTCGGGGACCGCGATCAGCGTCACGGCACCGGCGGTCTTGAGGATCTGCGACTTGCCGTTGCCCGCCAGGTTGTAGGTGACGGTGCGGATCTCGCCGAAGCGCTCCCGGGCGGCCGCGGTGGTCAACCCGACCGACGCCACCTCGGGGTGGGAGTAGGTGACCCGCGGGACGTTGTCGTAGTCGACCGGCACCGGGTTGAGCCCGGCGAGCTGTTCGGCGACGAAGATGCCCTCCGCGAAGCCCACGTGGGCCAGCTGCAGGCCCGGCCGCAGGTCGCCGAGCGCGGACACGGTCGGGACATTCGTGCGCAGGTTGCGGTCGACGAGGACGTAGCCACGGTCGGTCGCGATGCCGATTTCCTCGTAGCCGAGGCCGGCCGAGACCGGCCCGCGGCCCACCGCGACGAGTAGCAGCTCGGCCTCGATGGTCGTGCCGTTCTCCAGCGACACGGTGACCCCGTGGTCGGTCGTCTTCACGCCGGCGAAGCGGGCGCCGAGGTGCTGGGCGATGCCACGCTTGCGGAAGGCGCGCTCCAGCAGTTTGGAGCTGGACTCGTCCTCCAGCGGCACCAGGTGCGGCAGCGCCTCGACGATCGTCACCTCGGCGCCGTAGGAACGCCAGACCGAGGCGAACTCGCAGCCGATGGCGCCGGCCCCGAGGACCACGGCGGATGCCGGCACGTGGTCGAGGGCCAGGGCGTCGTCGCTGGTGATGACCTTGCTGTGGTCGATGTCCAGACCGGGCAGGGACTTCGAGTACGAGCCGGTGGCCAGCAGGACGTGCCGACCGGAGATGATCCGGTCACCGACCGCAACGGACGTCGGCGAGGCGAGCCGGCCGAATCCCTCGACCACCTCGATGCCGCGTGACTTGATCAGGCCGGTCAACCCCTTGAACAGGCCGGCGATGACCGAATCCTTGTAGGAGTTGACCTTCGTCATGTCGATGCCGTCGAAGGTGGACCGGATCCCGAAGGATTCGCTCTCCTTGATGTTGTCGACGATCTCCGCCGAATGCAGCAGTGCCTTGGTCGGGATGCAGCCTCGGTGCAGGCAGGTGCCGCCGAGCTTGTCCTTCTCGATCAGAACAACACTGAGGTCGAGTTCCGCGGCGCGCAGCGCGGCGGCGTATCCGCCGCTGCCGCCACCGAGGATGACCAGATCGACGGGACCGGCCGCTGAATCCGCCACGCCAGGGGTCCCTTCTCGTTGACTTCTATGGTTGTGCCGGTGATGCCGGGAGTGTGACCCGTACTCACCGGTGTTGCGCGTGCTCACGACGCCGGGGACACGGCCGGCCGCGCCGGCGGCGATCGTCACCGCGCACGGCCGGGGACGCCGGCATCGACGTGCCCTGCGGGCCGGCGTTTCAGGCCACGACTCCGCCACACCACGTCGGTCCGAGCCCAGTCTTTCACGCCGTGGGCCCCCTTCCGCTCGGATGGGGGAGTGTGCTGCATCGCGCGAGGTGTGGCCGCTATCGCCGCCTGGCCATGCGCCTGTCGCCGCTCGGCCGCACCGTCGCGGACCGGTCAGCCGGCGATCGTGGAACCCTGGTCCGACGGCGGGCCGGCGAGGTCCTCGGTGAGCTGGATGAGCGTGCGGACAATCACGCCGGTGCCGCCCTTGGGCGTATGCCCGTAGGGCTGGCCGCCGTTCCACGACGGGCCGGCGATGTCAAGATGCGCCCAGCTCGCCTCGGCGGGCACGAAATGGGCGAGGAAGTGCGCCGCGACCAGCATCCCGCCGTCCCGGCTGCCGCCCGGCGGGACGTTCGCGATGTCGGCGACGGCGGAGTCCAGCCCCTTGCGCAGCTCCGGCGGCAGCGGCATCGGCCAGACGCTCTCCCCGGCCGCCGCGGCGGCCGTCGTGACCGCTTCGACCGCGCCGTCGCGGCCCATCACTGCGCTCGTGCGCTGGCCGAGAGAGACGATCTGGGCGCCGGTCAGAGTCGCGATGTCCACGATCAGGTCCGGGGCCTCCTCGGCGGCCCGAACGAGGGCGTCGGCGAGGACGAGCCGGCCCTCGGCGTCGGTGTTGAGCACCTCGACGCGGGTGCCGCCGCGCAGCGTCAGCACGTCCGAAGGCCGGATCGCGTCGCCCGAGGGCATGTTCTCCGCGCAGGGCATCCAGCCGGTCACCGTCACCGGCAGCCGCAGGCGGGCCGCGGCGATGACCGTGGCGAGGACCGCGGCCGCGCCCGCCATGTCCGTCTTCATCCATTCCATCGCCGTCGGGGGCTTCAGCGACAGGCCACCGGAGTCGAAGGTGATACCCTTGCCGACCAGCGCGAGCGCCGGGCTTTCGCCGCCGCCGCGCCACTCGAGGCGGATCAGCCGGGGCGGATTGGCGGAACCCTGGCCGACCCCGACGATCCCGCCGAAGCCGCCCTCGGCCAGCGCCACCTCGTCGAGAACCTCGACGGTGACCCCGGCGGCGGTCGCCTGCTCGACGGCGACGTCGGCGAGCAGGGCAGGGGAGAGATGGCTGGGCGGGGTGTTCACCAGGTCCCGGACCAGGACCACCGACTCGGCGACGACCACCGCGCGGTCGATCTCCGCCTGCGCGAGCGGCAGGGACGTGCTGTCCACGAGGAGCGTCAGCGCGCCGACGGGGGTGGGCAGACCCTTCGCCGAGGTGGTGCGGAGCCGGTCGAAGGAGTAGGTGCCGAGCAGCGCGCCCTCGGCCACCGCCCGGACCGACTCCGCGGTGACCGACCCGGGAGCGGCGGCCAGGGCCAGCGCCACGGACCCGGTCCCGGCCAGCGCCCGCAGGGCCGTGCCCGCCGCGCGGCGCAGGACCTCGGCATCCACGGGGCCGGGCACGGGGCCGGACAGCGGGGCGGACGGGGACGCCAGCGGGCCGAGCCCGACCGCGAGGACGGTCGCCGCGGGCAGCGCCCCCAGGGTCGCGAAACGAACGGTCTCGCCGGCCTTACCGGTCGCGCCGAGAGCGGCGAGCACTGACTCGAGCCGGCCGCCGAGCGCCGCGTCCACCTCGGCGGCGCCGCCGGTCACCACAAGGCCGTTCTCGCCGACCGCGGTGCCGATCACCACCGCATCCGTCTTGAGATTGACTAGGGCTGCTGAGCTGGGCGCGATGCTGGTCATGCGGTGAGCGTATTGAACGACAAGGTCGACGGACGCCCCCCGGGGCGCCACAGCCGGGCTTTCACCGCTCTCCGCGCTCCCCTGCGCCTCCTTTGCCGGTTCCGCTCCGGATCGCAGTGGCCGGGGAAGTCAAACTAGGCTGTTCGCCATGGCAGACCTGCGTCGATCTCCGCTGTACGGCCGTCATGTCGATCTCGGCGCGAAGCTGGCCGGCTTCGGGGGCTGGGAGATGCCGATCGAATACGCCGGGCGCGGAGTGCTCGCCGAGCATCAGGCGGTCCGTGGTGCGGTCGGAATCTTCGACGTCAGCCATCTCGGCAAGGCCGAGGTGGCCGGCGCGGGCGCCGCCGACTTCGTCAACGCCTGCCTGAGCAACGACCTGGGCCGCATCTCGCCCGGGCAGGCTCAGTACACGTTGTGCTGCGACGAGGCCGGCGGGGTCGTCGACGACCTGATTGCCTACCTTTTCTCCGCCGAGCGGGTCCTGCTCGTCCCCAACGCCGCGAACAACGCCGAGGTCGTCGCCCGCCTCGCCGCGGCCGCCCCCGCGGGCGTGTCCGTCACCGACCGGCACACCGGGTTCGGGGTGCTCGCGGTGCAGGGCCCCGCCGCCCCGGCCCTCATGGCGGCCCTCGGCCTGCCCACCGACGGGGCCTACATGAGCTTCGTCGAGGCGGAGTGGAAGGGGCATCCGGTGATCGTCTGCCGATCCGGCTACACCGGCGAGCGCGGCTACGAGCTGCTGCCCCGCTGGGACGACACGCCCGCGCTGTGGGACGCGCTGTTCGCCGCGGGGGAGGCCCTCGGCGCGTCGCCCGTCGGTCTCGGTGCCCGCGACACCCTGCGCACGGAGATGGGCTACCCGTTGCACGGCCAGGACCTGTCGCTGCAGATCACGCCGGTGCAGGCCCGGTCCGGGTGGGCGGTCGGCTGGGGCAAGGAGCGGTTCTGGGGCCGGGAGGCGCTGCTCGCCGAGCGGGCGGCCGGCCCCGCGCGTCTGCTCTGGGGGCTGACGTCGACCGGGCGGGCCATCCCCCGGCCGCACATGGCCGTGACCACGGCCTCCGGCGAACCGGTCGGCGAGGTCACCAGCGGAACGTTCTCCCCGACGCTGCGCCAGGGCATCGGCCTGGCACTGCTGGACCGCGGTGTCGCCGCGGGCGACACCGTGAACGTCGACGTCCGCGGCCGGCCGAGCCCCATGACGGTCGTGCGGCCCCCCTTCGTCCAGTCCTCGCCCAAGTAGCCCAAGTAGCCGGCCCTGTCGGCCCTGTCGGCGCTGCGGCGGGCGGTCACTGACCGACGAAGCGCACCGCGGGGGTCGGCAGGGTCATCGCCATGACGATCAACGTCACCATGGTGGTGAGCTCGATGATCCCACCGAGCATGTCACCGCTCAGGCCGCCGAAGCGGCTGGTCAGATAGCGCCGCAGCGCCAGCGAGAAGGCAGTCCCGACGCAGACCGCGACGACGGCGCGCAGGGCTCGGCCGACGTCCCCGCCGTCGAAGTCGAGGCGGCCGGCCAGTGCCGCCACGGCGCAGACCCCGCCGACGGCGAGCGCCGCGTCCCGGGTGCGGACCGTGCCGGCCACGAGTGCGCCGAGACCGTCCGGATGCGCGGGCGGGGTGCCGGCGGAGCAGGCGAGGGTAGCGGCGAGCCGCCCGGTCATGGCGGCGACGAGGATCGAGACCGTGCCGCGGTGCGCGGTAATGGCCGCGCTGAGCGCCGTGACCTGCAACAACACGACGAACACGACGCTGATCACGCCGAAGGCGCCGATCGTCGACTCGCGCATGATCTCCAGGGCGCGCTCCCGCCCCCGCACCCGCCGGGCGCCGATGCCGTCCCCGAGATCGGCCAGGCCGTCGAGGTGCAGGCCCCTGGTGGCCAGCGCGAGGACGGCGATACCCACCGCGGCGGGCAGCAGACTCTGGTTGCGGTGACCAGGCGTCCCCGTCGTGACCCGCATGGTGACCACGACCACGGCAGTGATCAGCCCGAGGACCAGGCCCACCAGGGGCGCCAGCGCCATGGCTCGACCGGCCAGGCGCCGGTCGACCCGCTCCGGGCCGCGCAGGGGGAGCACCGTGAGTAGCGTGAACGCGGTTCTCGCCGCCAGCATCACGTGACGTCGACCGCCGTGCCCTCGAGGGCGCCAGGGCCGCCGACGGCCTCGGACTTACCGCTGACGCCCGCCTGGTCGAACGTCGCCATCTCCGCGAGCGTCGCCTGCGCGGCGCGCACCAGCGGGACCGCCAGCAGCGCCCCGGTGCCCTCGCCCAGGCGCAGACCGACGTCGATCAGCGGAGTGAGCCCGAGCGCGCCGAGGGCGATCGCCTGCGCCGGCTCGGGGGACCGGGTGCCCGCCACCCACCACTTCCCGGCGCCCGGCGCGATGCGCTCGGCTGCCAGCGCCGCGGCGCAGACGATCACACCGTCGAGGATGACCGGGGTCCGCCGCACGGCGGCCTGCACCAGCAGGCCGGTGAGCGCCAGCAGGTCCGCCCCGCCGACGACCCGCAGCATCGACCGCGCGTTGCCGACGAACGGCCGTCCCCGCCACATGGCGTCGCGGATCGCGGCCGTCTTCACCATCCAGCGGCGATCGTCGATGCCTGTTCCCCGCCCGACCACCTCGATGGGCTCGCGGTTGCACAGCAACGCGACGATCGTCGCCGCGGGAGTCGTGTTGCCGATCCCCATCTCGCCGGGGACGAGCAGATCCGCGCCCGCGTCGATCTCCTCGTCCGCGATGAGCCGACCGACGGCGAACGCCCGTTCCGCCTCGGCGACGCTCACCGCGTCGGTCCGGTCGATCCGTCCGCTTGACCGCCGCACCCGGTAGCGGTCGGGCGGCGCGGTGCCGTCGACCCCGCCGACCGTGGTGGGCTGCGGGCTGTCCACCGAGACGTCGACCACCCGCACGGCGGCCCCGACCTGGCGGGCGAGGACGTTGACCGCCGCCCCACCGGCGCCGAAGTTGGCCACCATCTGCGCCGTCACGTCACTGGGAAACGCGGACACGCCGAGCTCGGCGACCCCGTGATCACCGGCGATCACGATCGCCCGGACCCGTTCGAAGGGCCGCGGGGGACAGATCCCCT
This sequence comes from Frankia tisae, assembly GCF_025403405.1. Classification (GTDB taxonomy): domain Bacteria; phylum Actinomycetota; class Actinomycetes; order Frankiales; family Frankiaceae; genus Frankia; species Frankia tisai. The sequence goes on along the minus strand of NZ_JANEZT010000125.1, from coordinate 9,519 downwards.
GCACGCCAGCGAGCCAGATCGACAGCTCCTCGAGCCGGCCGAGGGCACCCGGCGGTTTGGTCAGCTCGCCCTGCCGGCGCCGGGCCGCCGCCATCGCGTCGCTGTCCAGGCCGGGGACGACGGGAACGACGCCGCTCGCATCATGGGAATCCACGAGGTCCTTACTACCTGATGCGCCGCGGGGAGCTGGCACCAGCCGCGGATCAGGGAGGCACGCTCGCCGCCGGACGGTGCTATCACCGCGGAGGAGCCAGGGGCCCGGAGGCCCTCGAGATCGTGGATCTTCCGGATCCGCATCCAGGACCCGGCCAGATCCGGGTCCGGCGTCCTGCCTCGGTTGATTCAATTCAAGGTCCTGAATTACCGGCGGTGATTTCGGTGAGGCGTTCGCCCGCCTCGCGCATAACCCGCTCGTTGCGGGCACGGAAAACTCGATAGGTCAGCTGCGACACCGGCGGTGCCGCGCACCGGAGCAGGTAGAGCTGGTCCTGCCAGCGCAGTAGGTCCGCACCGACGACCTGGTGGCCGGCGGGCGATCTAAGTCGGCTCTCAATGTCCTCGACAAGGTCTAGGCGGTCCTTGGCTGCCTGCCTGGCGGTCCACCAGTTGTCCCCGATGTCGAGGATCGCGGGTAGCAGCGGCAGGGCGACACCGAGCACGAATTGTCCCAGCGTGAGACCAACCAGCACGCCGGCGACCACGGACGTCGCCGCCCAGGCGATGGTCGTCCCGAGCCAAATGTTGGCGTTGAACCGCAACAGCAGCTCGGAGTAGGCAACATTTGATCGCTGTGCGACGGCCACCGCGAATGCGCCCGGCGCGCCCGGGCTGAAGTAGTACCAGCCACCGAGTTTCTCCCGTTCGGCGTCACGGCGGATCCGCGCCTCGTCGCCGGTCAAAGCGGCGATCTGTTCCAGACCGGCCACCGGGGAGCGCCGCGGCGGCGACGGCAGGGCGAAGACAAGGACGTCGAACTGTTCCTGGACGTCAGCTCCTCTCGCAGCAAGTTCACGTTCAAAACGGGCGAACCAAACCCGGGACAGGAAAATCCAGATTCCGGCGACGGCTCCGACAGCCGTCGACACCTTGGGAAGCATGATCGTCAGTACCGGCGCGCCGACACCGAGACCGCTGAATCCCGCCCAGCACAGGGTGTGCCAGCGTCGAGCGCGTGTATAGAGTCGACGTTGCGCGATCAGCAGCCGTAGCGCCGGGATGGTTTCCTGCCGTTCGTTCATCCAATGCGTGGTCGGTGGAACATAGGCGCCCGTGGTCATCCGCGACTCACCTGCCGCCCACATCGGGCGGTCCGGCTTCGACGACCACGCGGACGGGATGGTCGGTGGGTAGCGCAGCGACGGCCCGCCGCCAGATGGCACGTAGGTCCGGGTCGGTCCCGATCATGGAGCTGAGCGTCTCCGGACTGAGCGTGAGAAGCTCGTCGGCGCCGATCGGCGGGCTGCTGACGTCGACGCGGAACTGGACGGCCGGAGCGGCCATCGAGAACCCGCCGCCGAGTGTGTTCCGGTTCTTGGCCAGAGGCAGCCATCGGACCGTCGTGCCAGTCGCTGTGATCAATGCGATCGGAAGCACGACCACGCCGTAACTCTCAGTTAGCATCCCGACGTCGGCATCGGCCGGCGATCCGTCGTTCAGCGGGAGATCCGCCGAGATCCAGAGCATGGAGCCGGCGGTCACCGTCGCAGTGACGACCAGCGGCCCGCGGGTCAGGCGATGGGTCACCGATCTGGTCTGCTGGTGTGGCATGCGCCCGTGCATTGCGGGGGGCAGCTCGGTGGACAGCTCGGCCAGCGGCGCGGCGGTGTCCGGGCCGCCGCGGAGCGGCATCCGCGCCTCCAGGCTGGTGATCGAGAGGCCGAGCAGTGGGTCCCGGGCCTCCAGGCGACGCAGTAGTCCGCTCAGCGGATCGTGGAGACGCGGGGGGATCCGCGCGAGGTCGCCGGTCACCAATGCCCTGCACAGCCCTGCCGCTGCCTGCCGAAGCAGCCGCCGGTCTGCCTCCTCCACGGCCACGTCGAGCTGCCCAAGCCGACCGGCCAGCCCGGGGATCGCGACAGCGAACCAGTAGCCGAGATTGGCTGTCTCGATGTGCCGCCCGGTGTCCAGGCTGAGGGTGAGGTCGGCCAGCGTCCGTTCCACTTGTTCCCAGGGCAGCAGGTGAAAGAGGTCCGCGGCGGGCTGCCCCTCGACGCGTAGCCGATCGAGCAGGAACGTTCGGACCTCGGGCGGAGTGTTCCGCAGCAGCGTCCGGTCGGCGGCGGTGAGGACGGGGTCGGGCCAGGCATCCTCCAGCCGCCCGAGCAGGCTGACCGCTTCCGGGTCAACCATCAGCGGCCGGCCGGAGTCGTCCAGCTCGATGTAGAGCACGCCGGTGAGGCCGTTGCCCAGGGCCAGGGCCACGTCGGCGCCGCCGCCTTCGGCCGGCAGCAGCCCTCGGCGCTGCCAACCAGGGGCGGCGAAGGTCACCAGGGCGCGGGCGTCGGCGTTCACCCGGCCGTCGTTGATGGGCATGGTCTCCAACCGGCGCATCCGCCCGGTCGTGTCTGCGGTCACCCGGACGACCCAGTCACTCAGCGGCAGGTGCATGGTGGTCACCGGTCCCCGATCTCGTCGAGCACGTTGAGCAGGGCGACGGCGCGTGGCCCAAGGCGGGCGGCGACTGCCCGTCGGCCGGCGGCGTCGACCGCCCCCAGGTACTCGTCGCGACTCCCACGAAGGGCGATGAGGCACTCCTCGCCCAGCCCGTGGAACAGGTCGTCGGGAAGGCCGGCGAGCCAGGCGCCGACCTCGGCGGTCTCGGCATCGGGCCAGCGGACACCGAACTTAAGGGCGCGGATCACGATCTCGCCGGCGACCCGCGGATCCAACGTCCGGTTCACAGTCCGCAGGCGTCGAGGGCTCCGCAGATCAGCGAGCCCCAGTCCGGTCGGGTCATAGACGACGTGCTCCACCGGATCGTAGTAAAGGCTGTTGATCGTCAGATCGCGCGCGGCGGAGTCCGTCTCGAAGTCGCCGCCGGTCGCCGGCACCCCAAGGTCGGTGACGGCCAGCCCCCGGTACTCGAAGAAGCGGGCGGTGTCGCTGAGGCTGAACGGACGATACGAGCAGACCAGACGGGGCGACACGCAGATCTTCGGACGGTGCTCCACGGCGGCGCGGCGCAGAACACGCTCGGCGGTCGCGGCGAACTCGCCGCTGGGCATGGTGCCGGTGAGATCGAGGTCGCGCACGTCGGCCGGCGTACCGCCGCTGACCAGATCGCGCACCGATCCCCCGACCAACCACACGAGGTGGCCCTGGTAGTGGATCGCCCTGATAAGTGACGGCGCGACCGACCGCCAGGGCGCATCGAGTCTGGTCAGCGTGGCAGACACGGTGTCCGCGAAGACGGCGTGCACGTCCCGGACGCGCTGACCGCGCTGCTCATCGGAAGGCACGTTGCTGGTCGCGTCGTCGCGTGCGCGTAGCAGGTCCGGCGGCAGGTGGGAGTCGCGATCCACCCGCTCGTCGGCGATCGGCAGCGGCGCCCGGGCCAGGCCGGCGCCGTCCAGCACGGCGATATCCGTCTCGTCCGAATAGACGAACCCGCGAAGGAGCATCCCGTCCACATGGTCGCCCATCACCAGGGCGCTTCCCGCCTTGCGCGTACTTGGGTCCCGCGGAACGGCGGACAGGGCGACGGCGTCTGCTATCGCCGCGCCCGCTACTGCCGCGCCGTCGGCTGGTCGAGGACGCGCCGCGGCTGCTCCAAGATCGCTCCCGTCGGTCCCGGCAACGCTCTCGTCGGTCAGGAGTCGGCTCTCGCGGGACCGCAGAGAGTGTTGGTCGGTCGTCCGGAGGCGGCCGCGCCGCCAGGACCAGCGCGGGCCAGTCACTGGAGCTCCATCGTCGTCGGGCCCGACGGCGCGCTGCTGTCGACGATGATGCGGTGCGGCGGCGGCGTGTCCTCGATTTGAAAGCTCACCTTGACGAGGCAGGATGCCCCGGCAGCCAGCGGACCGGTCGGGCAGTCCGTGCCAACATCGGCGTTCTGCCCTCTGACTTGTCGGATCGTGATCGCTCTGGCACTGGTGTTCGTCACTGCGATCTCGTAGTACCGGCCGTGCGCCGATCCGAGCTGAGACCGGATCTTGGTCTGGAGATCCCCGGACTGGCCCGCCGCGCCGATTGAAGCCTGAGCTGAGGCGGCAGCGGACGTCGACCCGGATACGGCCGGATGGGTGGACGTCGTGGACGTCGTGGACGGCCTGGCCGACGCAAAGGCCGTGGACGTCACCGCGGGCGCGGACGGCTGCGGCCCGGACGTCCGGGTACTGCTGAGAGATGGGGATCCACCGGCTCTGGCGATGGCCTCTGTGCTGCACACCGGTCGGTACGGAGCCTTGTCGCCGACATACTGCGTCCATTCCTCGCGGCTGAGGTCTCGGCCGATCGCGCCGCAGGCGCGCCGCCGGACCTCGATCGGATCCGACGCCAAGATCATCAAGTTGCCGTGGAGGTAGCTCGCCGTCGCGAGGAAGTCGCCGTCGGCCGAGGCGCCGAGGGCGACCGCGGTCCTCAGCCGAGCCGTCCCATCGTTCAACAGGGTCTGCGTGGTCGGCGCCACCAGATCCGCGAGACGCGGGCCGGCGACGACCAGTTCGTCCTGGCCGGGCACCTGGTACAGGCCGAGGACGAGGTCGTGGCCGGGCACCGTGAGGGTGCCGCGGATCTGCAGGTCGGGGCCGAGGAAGACCATCGTCCCGGCGCCGTACGCGGCAACGATCTGCCGGTTGGGCAGAGCAGTGATCGCTCCCAGGCCGAGCGGGCCGGCGACGGCCCGCTCGGCCTGGACAGCCAGATCGGACTCGCCGATCCGGACTATTGTGCCCGATTGGCCGTCTGCCGAGCCGATCAGCGCCACCAGGCTGTCGCTGGCCTCGTCGGCCGCGAGGGCGTAGATCCGGCCGGGCAGCACCATCGTCGCGCCGCGCGTCCACCTACCGCCGGTCATCGTGAACTGCTCGATGCGTCCGTCCAAGTCCGCGAGATACAGCTTGCCGTGGGCGAAGGCCAGGTCGGAACGCGCCACCTCGCCGCCGGCGACCGGGACAGGCATGGTTCGGCGATGTTCGACGTCCCAGCTGATGACCGTGCCACCGACGATCGCGGCCGCCATGGACCCACCGGGGTCGGTGACCAGCGTGTGCAGGGCACCGGCGGCGTGCGGCAGCGGATACGAACGCTGGAGGCCGTCTGCCTCGGCCGGTCGGGGGATCACGTCGACGCCGCCACCCCCACGCCCCACGACCAGGCTGCTACCGACCCAGCCGACGTGGCGGACGTCCTCGACCGGGTAGTACTGACGCACCGCGAAGCTCCCGGCCTGGTCGTGCACCTCGGCGACCGCGTCATGAGTCCACAGCAGCAGGCCGGCGGCAGCGCGGGCGGTGCCTCGGCCCGGCATCCCGGCCACCTGCTTGCCGTTCTCCAGGTTCCAGATCGTGCTCAACGTCGACCAGGTCGCCGACATCATCAGCCCATCGCCGGTGTCGTAGACGTCGACGTCCGTAAACGGTCCACGGTCGGAGATCAGCCGAGACCCTGCGCGGTCCAGCGCCAACAGCCGCGCGCCGTCGGTGCCCACGGCGGTGACGATGCCCTTGGCCGTGCGGCCCACCCCGACGAGCTCCGTCGTCGATGGCGCGGTCAGCACCGGGGTGAGGGCGCAGTCGGCCGCGTCGAGCTCGGTTACCTGGTGCGCGGTCGCGATCAGAACCTTCCCCGGCGACGCCGCCAGGGCGGAGATATCTTTGGCGGCGGGTCGGGCCGCCGGGTCGCAGCGCGTGGCGCCTGTAGCCCCGGTGAGATCCACCCGGTAGCTACCCGAGTCGTCGCTGAAAGCGATGAGATGCTGACCGTCGTCGTCGAATGCCAACGCATTGACGATGTTTCGCTCGATGAAACCCGAGCGGACGCTGGGAATGGGTATGGTCACCGCCGGCTGTTCCGTCCACCGCGTGTCGCTGCGCCTCAGCACGGTGATCCGCCGGTCCGAGGTGGCGATCGCGGCGGCCTTCCCGTCGGCGGAAAACGCCATGGCCCATACTCTGACCTGGTCGGGGCTGTAGATGTTGCCCGGTGGAAGCTGACGGGACCAGACCTTCTCCCCGGTCCGCATCGACACGATGCTCACCTCGCCGGCGCTCGCGGAGAGCAGACCGTATGTACCGCCGGGGCTCAGCGCGCTGTCCTCGTAGGCGCCGGCAGACGGCTGCAGGATGCGCCGCAGCGTCGAATGGCCGACCGCCAGCTCACCGAACACGTCGGTGCGTTCACCGGCCTTAGCGGCAAGATCATCGCTCGCCATAGCCAGCAGCAGGCCGCGCCCCTCACTATCGGATCTCGCATCCAAGTCTCGCGCCTTCGTCGCGAGGTTGACGGCCGCAGCTCGCAGCGCCGCCCGCCGGGCCAGCCCGTCGGACCACGTGACGTAGTACAGCGACGATCCCGCCGTGACACCCAGCACCACCGCCACCGTGAGAGCCAGACGGAGGAAGTGCTGACGATCGAGATTACGGCTCTTGCGTGCGGCTTGCCTCCAGGTGCGAACCGGGACGATCTGGTGCCCGTCGGCGTCGTTAAGGGCCTCCTCCTTGTCGCCGATCGGGACGATGACACGCGCCTTCGCGTCGACCGCCTCCAGCTTGGACGCGTAGCCGTCCACCCGGACCAGCGTCCCGCTGGCGGGGCTGACCGCACCGACGATGGCGGTTCGGGCCGAGAGGCGACGCACTCGGATTGTGGACAGCCCCCGCCGTGTCGCCAGATGCAGCTCGTCCAGCAGCACCGTCATCGCCGCGCCCAGCGATGGCCCCCCGGCGTAGGCGAGCGGCCCGTCCGCCGTCTCCAGGGACCAACGCAGGCCGCAGGAGAAATGTTCGCGGCCGGCGAGTCCCCACGCGTCCGCTAGCGCCCGGCCGAATTCCTCGTCAGCCCGGAAGAAGGCCATGGTCCGGAAATCCGGGACCAGCCCGGGCCCGAGGCCGCGGTCCAGTGAGAGACGCAGCGTCACCTGCGTTCCGGTCTGGCCGGTGTCGGCCAGACCGGTCACCTTCACCACCTTGCCGACACCCTTCCTGTCGGCGGTCGTCCTTTCGGCGGCCGGCGGCAGGTCGGTGAGGTGGCAGAGAAGTGACCAGGCCGGTAAACTTTCGGGGCGGTTGGCGTCGAGCTGCGAAAGCAGGGCGGCGCCGGGGCCGGAGCCTTGGGGCGGCGGCCTGCGGACCAGCGTTCCGTCGGCCGCGGTACGGCTGAACGCGTGGGTTGAACCGATCCACCGCAGCCCCTCGGCAAGATGGTCCCCGCGCCACTCCTCGTCGACAAGTGCGAGCGCGAACGCGGCAATGCCGCGCAGAGCGGTCTCGCGCGCGCCAAGGATCTCGTGCAGTGGCGTGCCGCCGTGGCGCATTGCTTCAAGGCGCTGCCGGTCGCCAGCCGCGACCAGTCCGCGAACAGATTCGAACACCGGCTGCGCTGGGCCGTTCCATAGTCGGATCAGCTGGAACTTGCGCTCATTCGACACAGATCTCTCGGTCAGATATCGGAGAGGCCCGTCATCGGCGGCCACCCCGTCGGAGGCAGCCACCTCATCGTCCGCGGCCGTCTCATCGTCCGCGGCCGTCTCATTGAAGCTCTTGACGCCCTCGGAGCCCGGGCCGCAGCCCTCAGCGGTGGAACGCGGAATGTCGCCATTGCTGAACGCCGTCGTGTCGGACGCCGTCTTTTTGAACACTGAAATCGTCCCCGGAAGATCTACAGTGCGCCGCGATCGAACATCCCGTGAGAACCGCGCATGGCGGACCTGCGCTGACCACGGTCGCCCCCGTTACCGCGTCGCGATGTGCCGTCTGACGGCTCTCGCCAATCGCCAGCGAGCGGACCAGAGTATCAGACCTCCATGACAGTCCAGCACCGGATTGTTCCATCGCCCGGCGGGGAGGTCAGCTGGAGCATGACGAAGTACTGCCGACCTGCGCGGCTCTGTCGGCCGAGACTGCCCGACCTCGCCGCCCACGCGGCGAGCCGCAGTCGGAATCTCGGACCACCACGACCGACGCCAGACGACCCGAACCCGCAACGCCCGGTACCGATCAGGACGGCGAGAAGCCTGGTGCCAATCGTCGGGGACCTGCTCGGCAACTCGACTCTCCGGCCTGGCTACCGCGACTTCGAGGTGAGCCTGTGGTGAAGATCGGGGGGAAGGTCCGCCAGGATCTTCGCGGCCAGGATTCCCTCGTTCCTGAAGTAGACGCGGCCGGTGGTGGGCTCACGGACCTTGCCGCCCGCGTGGTGCAAGGCGATGACGGCCCAGTCGTTGTTGAGAACCGGCGAGCCCGACGAGCCGGGCAAGGTCGACGTCACATATTGGACCACATGGCCACCGACATACTCGGCGAAGTTGTTCTGCAGCGAGATCTGCTTGGGCTGGCCGCCGGGATGCTGAATGATGTTGAGACGGCTGCCGGCCCGAACCTCGCTCGAGGCGAGCGGCAGCCAGCCCCAGTCGTCGCCGGGTGTGCCTTCGAGCTGGGCGATCGTGTAGTCGAGGTGCTCACAGGTGTGGAAGACGCCGGGAGCGAGCCTGTAAGTCTGGGACGGCTGAGGCGCCCCCTGGAAGTCGTGCTCGTAGTTGAACCGGGCGACGGCGGTGACTCCACGGCCCCAGGCAGACAGCACGTGGTTGTTCGTGATCATCAGATCCGGCGCGACCAGGAAGCCGGTTCCGGTCAACCGGCTACCCGGGGTGGTGACCTCGACAAGGGCCACCGACCGGGCGACACGCAGCCCTTCGGCGAGGAAAGCGATGGGACGAAGCGTGTTCTCCCTGATGATCCGCTCGTTGACGAGGGTCGTAGTGTCCGACCCTCGCCACGTGTCCGAAATGTCCTTGACGGACACCGGCGTCATCATGTTGTAGCGGTCGAGCAGCGTGTCGAGCAGGGCGCGGGCCTCGCTCCCCACGAGGTCCTTCACCAGGTTGAGTAGAAGCCCGAGTGCCTTCTCGCCCGTGGCGACCCGACCGTACGAGGACAGCCGACTGACCACGTTGCTGACCGCGATCAGCGGTGCGCCGGACAAGTCCACCAGCTGGATGAGAGGTCCGAGGCCGGCGAGTTCGAGCACGCTGCGCCGCGTCGGCTCCCTGGCGAACTCGGGAAGGCCGCCGAGCAGCCGAACGAGCTGCTGACGGTCCCCGATTGACAACTCATTCGCGCCCCCGGTCACCGTCGCCGCCAGTCCGCCGCCGTCGTCCAGGGTGGAGGAGACCCGAGCCGTCAATCCCTGGAAGGTCTGGTTACCGGGGAACTCGCTGGCGACGTGGATCAAGAGTAAACATTCAGGTGCCTTGTAGATCTTGCTGTGTGTAGGTGACGTCGAGATGGGTCTGGATGTTGTGCGACTCGGCGGGAGTGTGGGCGTGTGTCCTGGCAGCGGGTGTGATGACCTCGACGGGTG
>NZ_JANEZT010000124.1 GCF_025403405.1 Frankia tisae | reverse complement strand
CACCACCCCCGGCCTCGCCACCCCCGCGGCCGTTCAGTAGGCGAGTGATTCCGAACCGTCTCTTGTTGCTGTGTTTCCGTACCTACCCCACCGTCGAACCTCGGACCACGAACGTTCACCGGTAACGGCCGATCGCGGTGCGTGGGAAGCGTTGCGGTGCGATGCGCACGATCCGCAGGGCTCAGACCGTGCAAAACGCACCGCTACCGGCCCCGCCCTGGATCGAACTCGCTCGCCTGGCGTCCGTCTAGCGTTCCCGTCTCGTCGCCGCAGGCCGAACCGTCTCGGATTCGGCGCTGACGCTGGCCGCGGCGGCGTCAGCGGTGGCTCCCGCATCCCGGCTGGCTGCTGAATCCGGGCTGGCTGCTGTGGCCGTAGCGTGGGCTGGACTGGGGATGACCGTGGTGCCCGCGATGGCACCGGAGGCTGCGGCGGGTTCGGGTAGCCGGGGCTCGGAGCGGCCGAGACGGGGGCGGAACGGGCCGGTGGAGCGGGCCACGCGGGGAAGCCGCAAGGCATGGCCCCGGGGCGGCGCCGGATGCGGCTCGGACCGGCCGACTCCCTCCAGCCAGGCCTGTAGCCGGCTGTCCGGCGTCGTCGCGTCGACCGTCAGGCGGGCCAGGGCGAAGCGGTCGTCGGCGGGATGGGACAGCATGTCGCGTACCGCGCAGGCCGAGCTGTACCCGGCGGAGATCACCAACTGGCGGACGGACAGGTCGTAGCCGCCGCCGGGGTAGGCGAACGTGCGCGGCTCATCCCCGATCGCGACGGCGAGGCGGCGCCGGGAAAGCGTCAGCTCCGCGATCACGTCAGTGCGGGCCAGCTCGTTCAGCGGCCGGCCGGTGTGCCCGGACCCGCCGATCTCTATTCCCAGCCCGCGGATGCGATGTAGGTCAGCCCGATGGAAATAGCCCGGATCACCAACACGTGAACTGGTCACGAAGACCGTGGCCGTCAGCCCCCACTCGGCCAGGCACCGCAGCGCGTTCATTGTTTCCGCGCCGCCGTCGTCGAAGGTGATGACGAGCGGATTCTTCGGGGCGGAGGCGACGCCGAGGGAAGCGACGTATCCGGACACCGTCATCGGCTGACGGCCGGCGGCGGCGATCAGGCGGCAGTGCCGCGCGAACGTCGGGAACGGCATGGGCCGACGCGGTGCGCCGCGGGTGGTGTGCGGGTCGAGTGAGCGGTAACGCAGGACCGGGATCATCTGCTCGCGCCGGGCTGTCCGTAGACCGAGCGTCATCGCGGTCCAGGCGCGGGGCGGCGCGCGTCCCGCTCGCCGGGCGGTTCGGTCGAAGCGAACGACAAGCGGGCCTCCCTGCGAACGCCGCGAGCATGGACGCGGCATCGGGTAATGGCGCCGAAGTGCGTCCGAGGAGTGAGTCCGTGATGCGGCATGGAATGTAGCATGCGTGGCCCCAATAGCCGGCGAACCCGGATCGCCGGTACCTTGCCGGCCCTCCGTCGACACCCGTCATCATTGTGCTGATTATGAAAACAGAACTTTTCCGAGAGGTGTCGCCGCGCAATCAGTGGATCGCTGGGGGCGCGGATGTGGTGTGGAAGTTGCGACTGGTGCGTCCGGTGATCGCCTGGAGCGGTCGGCGCCAGGCCCGGTGCGGACCGTCAGCACCACGCCGGATGGTCGGCTGCGGGGGTACGGCGGCAGGGCGTCGGGATGGCGGCAGGGCGTCGGGGTGGCGGATCGGCACGCAATGTGCCCGGCGCCGGCAGGGGGACCGGGAAGGTCAGGACGCCTGGCCGCCGCCGGAGCGGCGCGGCTGGATGCGGGTGAAGGATCGGCAGTCGCAGCGCGCGCACTCGTGGCCCTTGCGGTAGTGCTGGTGCAGATCGCGGCTGTGGCCGCAGCGGCACCGACCCCACCACGAAGAGATCGCTCCCACGGAGAGCCTCCCTTTCTTGGCGCCACCACCCGATGACACTACCCGTACGCGTTCGGGCACCGTGGGGGCCGTGGGGGCCGTGAGGGCCGTGAGGGGCTGGTGCGCGGCCGGGAGGGCTTAGTGACTTAGTGAGGGGGGCGTCGGCGGCGCTCGGCGCCTGGCGGCTGGGCGAGGGCGCGCTGGCGCTCCCGCCGGGCGACCTGCGCGCGCCGGCCGCGGAAGACTGCGATGAGGGCGACGAGCAGGAAGGCTGCGAGCAGGATGGGGGCGTGCAGGATCATCTCCGAGCCGATGTCGATCGCCTTGTTCCGCAGCCCGGAACTGCCGTCGCCGGTGGAGGGATCAAGATAGCCGACACCGATCGTGATGAGCGCGTACACCAGCGGTGGCATGATCACCACGCCGATCAGATCGTCGGTGTGGACCCGCGCCGCGACGAGCACACAGGCGCCGATGAACAGCGTGCCGAACGCGTACTTCAGCGAGCCGAAGGCGACCGAGTCGGTGAGGGCGCCGACGCCGCCGATAACCAGCACGATGATCCCGGTTCCGAGCGCGGTGAGTCCCCGCCTGCTGCCGGTGAACAGCGTGGGCGGCGGTGCGCTCGTGCGGCCCCGCGAGCCGCGGACATACGGATCGTCGAACCTGTCGGCGCGCGCGGATCTACCCGGCGGCCCGGCTGACTGCCGATGTGGCGGCACACTCACGAAGGCAAGGTACCGCCCGGGGATTTCGAATGCGTCAGGACGATGCATCAGACCGCGGCGTCGGCTCCCGTGTCGGAACCTTCGGTGGTCGAACCACTCCCTTGCGTCGTCCAGTCATTGTCTTTCCGGTCGTTTGCCCTCGATGTCCTTGCTTCCACTTCCGGTGAGGTCCGATAGCCGACATCCCCGGGCGCGCCGACGGCCGTGGCCGCAGCCGACGCGGGCCGGCGCTCCCCACCGGCCAGAAGTTCGGCCGCGGACAGTGGGCGCACACCGGTTTCCACGGGGGTGGGGCTCGGCAGGACCGCCTCGACGACCTCCATCGCCGCCAGCCGGCGGGCGGGGGTCAGCACCCGGCTCTCCAGCGAGCCGACGGTCGCGTTGAAATCCACGACCGCCCGCCCGAGCGAGCGGCCGAGCCTGTCGACGTGCTCGCCGAGCGTGCCCAGGCGCGTGTAGAGATCCCGGCCGAGCTCGAAGATCTCCCGGGTCCGCGCGGTCAGGGCCTCCTGGGTCCAGGCGTACGCGATCGTCCGCAGCATCGCGATCAGCGTCGTCGGGGTGGCGATGATGACCTTCCTGGCGGCGGCGTACTCCAGCAGGCCGGGGTCGTGGTCGAGCGCCGGGGCGAGAAATGCCTCGGCGGGCACGAACAGCACCACGAACTCCGGCGAGGACGGCAGCCGCCGCCAGTACGCCTTGGCGCCGAGCCCGTCGACGTGGGCGCGCAGGTGCCGGGCATGGGCGGCCATCCGACCGGCGCGGTGCTCCTCGTCGGTGCTCTCGGCGGCGTCGAGGAAGGCGGCCAGCGGGACCTTCGCGTCGACGACGACGTTTCGCCCGCCGGCGAGGTGGACCACCATGTCGGGCCGCAGGGGGCCGTCGTCGCCCTGGACGGTCATCTGCTCGGTGAAGTCGCAGCGGTTGAGCATGCCGGCGACCTCGGCGACGCGGCGCAGCTGCATCTCCCCCCACGCCCCACGGGCCTGCGGCCGGCGCAGGACCGTGACCAGCGCCGCCGTCTCGGACCGCAGGCTCTCGGAGGCCTCCCGGGAGAAGCGGACCTGCTCGACGAGCGACGCGTATGCCTCGGTGCGGGCCGTTTCCAGCTCCCGCAGCCGGCTCTCCACTCGGCCGAGGGTGTCGCGCAGGGGGGCGACCATGCTCTCCACCGCCGCGCGGCGAGCGTCGAGATCGCCGCGGGCGCGCGCACCGGCCTCGTCGAGCCGGGCGGTGGCGAGCTCCACGAGCTGGTGGCTCGCCCCCTGGAGCGCCTGCGCGGACAGCGCCTGGAAGCTCTCGGCGAGCCGCTGCTGGCTCTGCTCGACCAGGGCCACCCGCTCGGCGCCCGCACGCTGCTCGTACTCCAGGGCCGTGCGCAGGCCGGACACGTCCGACTCGGCGAGCTGGGCCCGCTCGGTGCTTGCCGCGGCGGCCACGCGGGCCTCGTCGCGCTCGCGCAGCACTGTCGCGTGCGCGGCCGCGAGCGCCGCGTGGCGTGGATCGGCCAGCCGGCGGGCGGCGAGAAAGCCGCCCACGGCACCGAGAGCCAGCCCGAGGAGGGTCAGCAGCGCACTGGAGGTGTCCACAACGGGAAGACAATCACGACCCTCCGCCGGTTTTGCGGCAAGCCGCCCAACGGCGTGGCGTCCGGACAGACCGGCCGACGTCCCCACCGGACCGGCTCGCTCCGGCTCGCCTGGACCCCGCCGGCGTGCTCCCCGCCGGCCCGTAGACTGATCCGCCATGGGCTTGTCGATCGGTATCGTCGGGCTGCCCAACGTCGGCAAGTCCACGTTGTTCAACGCCCTGACGCGCAATGATGTGCTGGCCGCGAACTACCCGTTCGCGACGATCGAGCCGAACGTCGGCGTCGTCGGCGTTCCCGACTCGCGGCTCGACGAGCTGGCGAAGCTGTACGACAGCGCCCGCGTGGTGCCCGCGACGGTCAGCTTCGTCGACATCGCCGGCCTCGTCCGCGGCGCGTCGGAGGGCCAGGGCCTCGGTAACCGCTTCCTCGCGAACATCCGCGAGTCCGACGCGGTCTGCCAGGTCGTCCGGGTGTTCTCCGATCCCGACGTCGTGCACGTCGAGGGCAAGGTCGACCCGGCCGACGACATCGAGACGATCAACACCGAGCTCATCCTCGCCGACCTGCAGACCCTCGACGCCCGGCTGCCGAAGCTGGAGAAGGAGGCCCGCGCGGACAAGGCGAAGCAGCCGCTGCTCGCCGCCGTCAAGGCCGCCCGCGAGGTCCTCGACGCTGGCCGCACGATCTCCTCCGAGCCGAAGATCGACCGGGATGCGCTGCGCGAGCTGTTCCTGCTCACCGCGAAGCCGTTCCTGTACGTGTTCAACGTCGACGAGGACGTCCTCGCCGACCCCGGCCGGTACAAGGATCTCGTCGAGTCGGTCGCCCCCGCCGACGCGATCGTGCTGTGCGCCAAGGTCGAGGCCGAGCTCGCCGAGCTGGACGACGCCGACGCCGCCGAGCTGCTGGCCTCCCTCGGCCAGGAGGTCAGCGGCCTGGCCCAGCTCGCCCGGATCGGCTTTCACACCCTCGGCCTGCAGACCTTCCTCACCGCCGGCCCGAAGGAGTCGCGCGCCTGGACGATCAGGGCCGGCGCGACCGCCCCGGAGGCCGCCGGCGCCATCCACACCGACTTCCAGCGCGGCTTCATCAAGGCCGAGATCGTCTCCTTCGGCGAGCTCATCGCCGCCGGATCGATGGTCGCCGCCCGCGCCGCCGGCAAGGTCCGCATGGAGGGCAAGGACTACGTCATGGCCGACGGCGACGTCGTCGAATTCCGCTTCAACGTCTGACAGGCGGTGCTCCCGCAGGTCCGCGGCACGAACTGACCACCTGGACCAACCGCTTTTCCGCGCCGATCCTGGTCGCTACGATCCGTTGGTGATCGGTGCCCCCAGCAGCGGCGGGAGGGCCGGCTGGCGGGATTAGTGCAGCCCCTCGGATTTTCCCTTCCCGTCCTGCTGTCACGTTCCGTGATGTCTGGCGGGGCGGCTCCGCTCCCGTGCACGCTTCCTCGCGGGGCGGTGCCAGGGGGCCGTCCGGCGGCGAGGCGGGCGCTGTCTGACATCACACCCCGTCACCGAGCACCGGAAATGAACTGGTGAGTGGCCGCGCTGGATCATGTTGGTCGGCCCGGCCGGAATCGGGCGCTGGCTGGAGGCGGGAGAGGGCGGATGGACGTGGCGGACGACGAGCAGTCGGGGGACGAGCGGGTGATCTGTCATCTGGTCGGGCGGACCGAGTGGTCGGTGGGGGCGGCCGGGTATCGGCCGGCGAGCCTCGGCACCGAGGGGTTCATCCACTTCTCGACGCCGGCACAGATCGCGGGCACCGCCAACCGGTTCTACTCGGGACGGGACGACCTGCTGCTTGTCGTCGTCGACCCGGAGCGGCTCACCGCCCCGCTGCGCTGGGAACCACCCGCCGTCGTTGAGCCGGCGGTTCCCGCGCCGGGGCTTCCCGCGCCGGTGACGGGGGAGCTGTTTCCGCACCTGTATGGGCCGATCGATGCCGGGGCGGTGGCGGCGGTCATCCCGTTCCCGCCGGGGGCGGACGGCTCGTTCAGCGTTCCGTCCACCCTCTGGTGAGCTCCAGCCAGCACACCGTGCCGGCCCAGCGGCCGAAGCGGGCGTAGCGGGCGTGGATCTCTCGCTCGTCCGCCGGGCCGGGTAGGCCGGCGAGCTCGCCGATCCGGGCTTTGGCCCAGGTGTCGAGGGCGAGCCCGCGCGGGCGGCCGAGCAGGCCGAGCAGGCCGTCGGCGCTGATCGGGCCGAAGCCGGGCAGGGCGCGGATCTCGGCGGCCACCTCGGCGTCGCCTGGGCCGTCCGGGCCGCGGTTCCACCAGCGTTCGATGTCGAGAGTGCCGGCGTCGATCCGCTGGGCGAGCAGGGCCAGCGACCCGGCACGGTAGCCCCAGCCGGCCTGGTCACGCAGGATCTCGGGGCCGTGCTCGGTGACGCCGCGAGCGACCGCCGCCGCGTTCGGGAACGCCCGTTCCCCGGCCGGGCCTCGCGCGCCGAACAGCTCCACCAGCGCGGCGAGCATCGACCGGGTGCGGGTCAGCGCGGCGTTCGTCGCGGCGAGCGCCCGCACCAGGTCCTCCCAGCTGCTCGGGGAGCGCAGCAGCCGGCCATGGCCGCCGGCCGCGACCCAGGCCAGCTCCGGCTCGCCGGCCAGTGCGGCATACAGGCCGGACAGGTCCTCGTCGAGCGCGAGCGCGTGGCGGGCCTGGCGGCGGATGGCCGCCCGATCGGCGTCGCCACCGGTCGTCCGGCCCCAGCTGATGACCAGGTGCGGACCGACGCCGCCGGGCAGCGCGTCACCCGGCGCTCCGCTCCGTGGCCCGCCGCGGTTCGGCAGGCCGGGCGCGGCTGCTTCGCGGACAGTGATGGTCAGCGGGCCGGCCTGCGGGGTGGCCAGGACGCGGTGCCAAACGCCTCGGTCGATGTCGAAGCAGGACGGCCCGAGCCCGCTCGCCGCGTGGCTGAGCGCGACCGCGGCGAGCCGGAAGCCGGGCGGCAGCGGGCCGAGGCACAGCGTGCCGGCGCGGGGGAGATCGGCGCCGGCCGGCAGCCGGCCGAACCGGCCGCCGGCACGGATCTCCGCCGCAGCCTGCGCGCCCACTGTCCGCGATCACCTCCGTCATGCGCCTGAGGTGATCATGTCGCATGTCGGATCGGTCAGTAGGAAACGCCCGCCGAGTGGAGGATCTGGGAGATCTTCCGGGCCAGGGCGACGTCCAGCTCGGTGACGCCGCCGACGGAGTGCGTCCAGACGGTGAACGTGGTGCTCCCCGGCCCGTGTTCGACCACCGGATGGTGATCCAGCTCGTCGGCCGCGCGCAGCACCTCGGTGGTGATCGCGTCGGCCTCGTCGCCGTCGACCAGGATCTCCAGCTGGATCCGGTCGGCGTCGCCGAGCCAGCCGGGAAGCGACGCCAGTGCGTCCGTGACCTCGGCGCTGTCCAGTTTGGTCGGCATGCTGCTGCCCTCCGTCGGGTGGGGTCCGGGGTCCGACGACCTCCGGGCCGGGGTTGACTCGCTGTGTGCCTAGCCGCTTACGGGGTGTTCGGTACGACGGCGCGCCGGGCCAGGCGCCGATCCGCCGTCGGAGCAGCTCACCTGCCTGGTCAACAGCTATCAGGTAGCCCGAACGGGCCATCCGACCCGATCCGCGGGTATCCGATCCATCGACGGTCGGAGTCTGGGAGAGTCCGGCGTCATGACTGCGGATGTGGGCGGCCCGGGTGCCTGCGCTTCTACCCCGCCGAAACGGCCGGCAACGTCCGGGGAGCAGACCGTCGGCGGCGCATCGGTGTCGCGGGGTCGGCTGGTCGTCGCCGTCGCACTCCTCGACGACGAGCGCCGGGTGCTGGCCGCCCGGCGCCGGGAGCCGCCGGCCTACGCCGGGATGTGGGAGTTTCCCGGCGGCAAGGTCGAGCCGGGCGAGGATGAGCTCGACGCGCTCGTGCGGGAGTGCCGGGAGGAGCTCGACGTCGAGATCGAGGTCGGGCCGCCGCTGGGCGAGGTGGGCCTGGCGAGCCCGGGGTGGATTCTGCGGGTCTGGTTCGGGCGGGTCGTCGGGCGCAGTCCCCGCCTGCTCGATCACGACGAGCTGCGCTGGCTGGCCGCCGGCGAGCTCGACGATGTCCGCTGGATGCCGGCGGACGGCCCGCTCGTCGAGAAGCTCCGCGACGCGCTGACCGGCCCGGACCCGATCCGCTGGCCCCAGCGGCCCTGAGCCGCTCCGCTGGCCCCGGCGCCCGAGCCCCGAGCCCCGGCCATCCCCGAGGTTGATCGTTCCGGGGGATGTTCCTTCATCTGGTGGGACGGTCGGCCTGGCCGATCGACGCGGGCGCGGTGACGGCGGTCGTCCCGTTCCCGCCGGCGGCGGACGCCACGTTCGCGGTGCCGCCCACCCTCTGGTGAGATCGCCGGGGGTGCACGGGAGAGGGCTCGTCGTAGTGCTTCTTGCGGACCCGACGATTGAGCCAGGATGCAGCAGGAAGCGTCCTGACGTGCCACCGGTGGGGCCGAGGGGGTGACGGTTCGCCATCCGTGGCGTATACGAATCCGGCGCAGATGTCTTTCATTCGTATAGAAGCAGCCGGGGGGCCTGCGTGACGGGGGAGGAATGCTGCCATGGTTCCGCTCTTCTGGATCTGTCTGGTCTTTGTTGCGGTAGCGTGGAGCTTCCATCGTGTCGTGTGGGACCTTGCGCTGCTGGCGCAGCTCAGTGAGCGCCCAGGCCGGAGTCGGCCCGTCAATGGACCAGAGACCGCCTGGGCCACCGCCGACCGTGAGCCGATGCGGTTACGTGCCTTCGTGGCCGGGGCTGAAGGTCGGGGCGTCGGGCCTGACCTGCAGGTCGTCCCATCGCGTCCGGTCGGCTCGGACCGTCGGGAGCAACGATTCGGTCCCGATCAGGGCCGTCCACCCCACCGCGCCGTGCCCGGCGGGGCAGCACCACGTGCGGTTGCCCGGTTGGTGCCGCGCAGACCCGGGCCCGGCCTGGAACTGATCGTCTCGCCGCGCGGTGCGGTGCTTGGGCGGGCGCCCTCCGGGCGTGGCGATCTCGACCGTCTGGTGATCCCGTACAACACGGTCTCCCGACAACAATGTGTAATTATGCCCCTTTCGGGCGGTTTTTGGCAGGTAGAAGATCTCGATAGCGTCAATGGAACCTTCGTGAACGGCGAGCGCGTCACGGTGCCCGTTCCACTGTCCGATGGTGACGTGCTGGGTTTCGGACGAGGAGTCTCGCTGCGATTCGAAGTTGACACCTCTTCGGACCGGGCAGCGCGATCCGGTCCGTCCGGGCAGCACGTGAGCTGAAACTTTCGCCGGATCGGCAGGAGAGGCGAGACACCTACCGCCACCGCCACCGCCAACTCCGCTCCCGGAATGGAGCATCTCTGGCCGGTCGCCTCGAGCACCCTCGGTATGTGTCTGCGTTGCGTATAGGCGGCGTGGAGTCGTGCAATGATCTGCGCGACGGGGGAGGGACAGAGGTGACGAGCCCACATGCGCACAGCCGAGGACAGCACACTGACCAGGAAGACGGGTCGGTAGAGTCCGGCGGTACGAGAAAACGTCCGGCACTTGGCGGTTGTGATGTCGTCATGGTTGACGATGTCGTGGATATCTGGACCGACTACCGCGTGGGCCGCGAGCGCGGAACGCGGGAGGCGTTTGAATCCGGCGCCGGCGATGGCCGGGTGGTCCGCGTCCGCGGTGTCCCACTGACGCACAGCCTGACTGCCCGCAGCCATCTCACGGTCGGCCGGGAACCCGGCAGTCGGTCGGTGGAATGTTTCTGCGCGGGTGAGTGTGAGTTGCTGACCGTGCCGCCGCCGATCCGGTCGGACGGTCGTCCCGTGCGCGAGCGTCCGCTGTCGGCGATCCAGGTCCACCTGTGGCGAGAGGACCCCGAGGGCGCCTGGCGAGTCCGTAACGTCGGCCTCAATCCGGTCCGTTATCAGCGTTGGGGCCATCGCTTCGACGAGATGTCGGTCGTCAGCACCGACCGGGACGGGACCCCGCTCGCTGGTCGGACGACACTGTGGATCCCGGACGACGGCACGCGCCGGCGGCTTCTGGTCGTGCCACGAGGGGGCGGACGCCAGCGGGACGAGGCTGGCTCGGCCCCGCGCCTGAGCAGGGCGATATCGGTGCGCACGGCCAGAGAGCCGGAGGCACCGACGCTGGCCCCGCTCCCGTCGAGCCAGCTCCACGGCCTCATGTCCATCTTCCCCGAGCATCTGTCGTTCCCCGCGCTGCGCAACCCGCGTATCTATGGCCGCAAGGATCTGGGCGGTCGGTACGACGCAGCCCGTGGCGCGGTCCGGTACGTGATTGGCAAGCTCGATGAAATCGGCTGGCGCCATCCCAAGATGATGGACACCGACGGCCGTCCGCGTCCGCCCACCGAGGGCGGCGGGCGGGCCGGGACCGAGGACGTTGTCCGCATTGAGGTCCTGGAAGAGCTGCTCACTCGTGGGACCGTCCGCTTCGAGGATGTCGCGGACGCCGCCCGGCGTCTGGAAGCCGGGGCCGGTCCCGTCGTAGGGCTGTACCTCCTCGATCCGGCGGGCCAGGTCATCGCTGACGGGCGGTCAGCCCTCGGCGGACGGTCAGCCTCGGACTGAAGGCCGCCGCTCGGCCGGCCCGGTCCGCTGCCCGGTGGCGCATGGCTGGCAGCGCGCCACACATGGCGTTTCGGAACCTTTCGCTGGCTAGAAGGCTGACGACATGGAGGCCCAGCCGGGCCTGACGCGAGAGGGGTCGACGATGGCCGACCTTACGCAGAGTCACTCTGCCCCTGACAACGGCGAGCGAGGCGGCCTCGGCCACGCGTTGTCGACCGCGATCTCGAAGCCGGTCAACATCCTCATCCGGCTGTCCGGAGCCCGCCCCGCCCTGCTCGAGAGCCCGGGCGAGCGGGCGGGCTACGCCGCGCTCGGCCTGAGCATGCTCATCGTCGCCGCGGTGCAGTTCATGAGCGCGCGGATCTTCCTGACTCTGTTCCTCGACGGGCGCGCGTTGGGCGCGATCAGCGGCGGCGACGGGGGCTCCGGTGCGGCCGCGCTGATGCGGAATCTCGGGTACTCGCCCGCGGCGGCCGTATGGGCGCTCCTTGTGTATGCACTGGAGCTGTCGATCACGAGCCAGATCACCGGGACCGAGCCGACGCAGGAGGTCGAGGCGGCGCTCACGAGCCGAGGGCGCCTGCGCGGCCGCTGGGGCCGGGTCGGGCTGTCCATCGCCTTTGGCGTCGTGATCTCGGAAATGATCGCTCAGCTGCTGTTCGCCTCCAGCTTCACGACACTCGTCGAGGCTGATCACGCGAAAGAGAACGCCCGGGCGCTGGCTGTGGCGAAGAAGGTCACGTCCGGTGCTGTGGCGGCCGGAATCATCGGGCCGAACGGGAAGCCGGTCGGGGCCTACGCTGAGCTGCTCGGTGCGCGGAATGAGCTGGCGGCCAAGACCAACGAGGCTCGCCAGCGGTACGCCTGCGAGCAGAACGGCAACGTCAGCAGCATCACCAGCAATCCGGACAGCACGGTCGACTGCAAGGCGTACCCCGGTACCGGGCGGCCGGGTTACGAGAACATCGCAGCCCAGCGCCAGCAGGAGTACACCGACGCGCGCAACGCCCAGTCCACCTGGGAGAACGCGCACGGGTCGGAGCTGACCAGCTTCATCCGCGAGGCCGGTGAGGTGGAGAAGGGCTCTGCGGCGACGCTTGAGGACGAGCAGGCGAGCATCGCCAGGGACGACGGTTTCGGCCCGCGCGTGGACGCGAGCATCGACTACCTGAGGTCGAGGCCGTGGACGCGAATCCCGGCCCGGCTGGCGCTGCTGGCGGCCGGGGTGCTGCTCGACCTCGTACCGATGATCATCAAGTCCGGCCTGGCCGGCTCCGTTTACGATGTCCGGCAGCGGCGGATGCGCCGGGCGGCGCTGTTGGACGAGATCGACGGGGCCCGCGCGGAGGACAACGAGCGACGCCGGACGACCGAGACGCGCGAGGCACTGTCCGAGGAGCGGGACCGGCGTTCCCGCGCCCAGGGCATCGCGCTGCTGGAGCTGGAGTTCGGCGACCCGGGCCCGGCCACGACCGGCCAGAACGGCGGCACGCGGGCGCTGCCGGACCTGAGCCGAGGCGCCCGCGTGCCGCCGGGCGCTCTCGCGCCCCTGGCCGCGCGGACGCGTCGGCACGACCCTGTCACCGGGGTGGCGCGGCCGCTGGCTGATCCGGCCGACCGCGGCCCGTATGCCGGGCGGATCTTCCAGGGCAGCAAGGGGCGCCGATTCCAGGCGGGGACCAAGCTGTCGGACGAGCAGCAGGGCAGCTACGGGACCGTGTACGTCGGAAAGGAGATCGGCGGGGAGAACATCCTGGTCGCCATCAAGATCATCGATCCCAAGCGGGCCAACAGCGAGCCGTACAAGGTCGCCTTTCGGCGGGAGACCGCGCCCCGTCGGGCGCATCCGGGTCTGGCGCCGCTGCTCGGACATGGCCGGCTGCCGGACGGCGCCCGATACTCGATCATTCCCTGGTACCAGGACACCCTCGCCGACTGGTATGCCAAGAACCGCGACACCCTGACGATCTCCACGATCGTCAGGGTGGCCGCGGAGATCGCGGACGGGCTCGCCGCGCTCAGTCCCTCGGTGCACAACGACGCCCACCCGCGAAACGTGGCCATCAACGACGCGAGGGCGGTCGTCTTCGACTTCGGCCTCACCCGGCTACCACCCAAGCTCCGCAGCATGAGGCTCCCGTCGAGTTTCGCGCCCGCCGGCACCTTGTACTTCTCCGCTCCGGAGAGGCTGTTCGACGGCGACGCCGGCGACGAGACGACCGAGGTGTACAGCCTCTACGCACTCGTCTACTGGTGCCTGGTCGGGGTGCCGCCGCTGGCGTTGGACGCAGAGGACGCCGGCGTCAACATGTCGTTCGAGCACGAGGTGCGACAGTACTGCCTCCGCCCGTATGCCAGGCAGTGCTCGTTGACCCATCGGCTGCCGGGGTTGCCGCCTGAGCTGTACCCACTGGCCGACCTTGTCGACCGACGGCTCAGCCACGACCGGATCGAGCGGGTGGAGGGTCTGCGGTCGAACCACATCCTCGAGGACGCGTGCGCGGAGTTGACCGATGTCTACGCCCACATCCGCGGGATCCCGGCCGGCCACCTGCTGGTCGGCGCACTGGCACCCGAGCGGCCGGGCCACGACGAGGCGACGCCGGACCGTTCCGAGCAGCCGGGCATGAGGCCGATGCCGTTCGAGGGGACCGTGGCCGAGACGACCCTGCGAGAGCCGGCGGAACACTCCGCCGACGCCGAGGGCCGTCGAGCGGGGGCGGCCGGCTCGCGGCCGGCCCCGGAGGACGACGTGCCGCTGGCCGCCGCGGCCGGCGGAATTCCAGGCGCCGAGCGGACGTCGGTCGAGGCCCTCGAACCGGACGGCCCGGTCACCCCCAGCCTCACGTTGGTGCCCGGCGGTATCGACGGCCGAGGTGATGGCGACGGCCCGGTGAACCCGATGATCCAGATCGATCGGGACGACGTCGGCGATGTAGCGGACTGGCCGGCCGAGGGGGATGGCTGATCGCATGTCGACATCAGCGGAGGGCATGGTCGAGTTCCTCGATCGTCTGGTGGGTCACGCAGGCAGACCGGAGCAGCAGTGGTGGCTGGGTCCGTCCTATACGCGGCTCGAGCGGATCATCGCCGATCGTGGGCAGGCGGCATCGGTCGGATTCACGGCGGCCTGGGCCGTCTGCTCGCCGACGCTGGAGACGCTCGCTCCGGCTCTGCCGTCCGACTTCCCGCTACCCGGTGCACACGCCCGGCAGGCCGTCGTCGCCCACGACTCGGCAGGCAACGGCTTTCCCCGGCGCTACGACCTGCTGATTCTCGATCCCGGCCACCGCGGTGAACCGGTGGTGTGGTCCACGTCGATCGGGCGGATTCTGGACCGGCTGGGCCGGCCCCTGCCCCACACGGCGGGAGCGTTGTGGGTGCACCCCGGTACTCCGGTCTACAGTTCGCAAGCGGTACGGACAGCGGCCCGCGCTCTGACCGACGCGGGATATCCGGTTGAACCGGATCTGCTGTGGGAGACAGTCCTCGAGTTCTTCTCGGTGGAGGTCGCCGTGGTGATCGTCCGTCAGCCCGAGGTCGTCCTGACGGGAGCTCCCCTGAGCGCGCTGGGCGTGGATGATCTTGCGGGAAAGCTCAAAGGCACGGTTGGTGTGATTGCCGCGACGTCGGCCGGGAAGATTGTCGCCACCACGGCATACCACGTGGTGCGGGATGAACCGGCGGGCTGCCTGATGCACGGTGAATACTCCGCCGTGACGGCCTGGGATGAGGCCACCGACAGCTGTGTGATCCCCGTTCCGGACGGCGTCCGGCTGCTCCCCACGCACGGCCACCGTGGGCCACGGCAGCTGAGTCCGGCGCAGCATACCGGCCATCGGTTCGACGGCGCGCAGTCGGGCCGGCAGGAGGCGCGGGTGACCGGTGTCGATCCGGGCATATACGCCGGCATTGGGTGGCGCATGCATTGGGTTTACACCGACAACGTCATTGCGCCCGGCGACTCGGGGGCGGCGCTGATCGATGTTGAGGACTACGTCGTCGGATTCGCGCACGGACATTCGCCCTACGGGGCGGCGCTTTCGTGCGCCGTCTGGGTCTGGGCCGCGCAGGTGTTCACCGCGCTCGGTCTCAGCCAACGGCATACCACTCTTACCTGAAGGGGGACCGCATGTCCTGGCTACACGGTGTACTGCGGGCAGGCGGCGAGCCGCTGCTGTTCGGCCAGCTCGACGACGCGGCCGGTGGTCAGGCGGTCGGTGGCGAGCTCGTCGCCGGAGCCTGTTACGTCTCAGCGAGTCTGCGGATCGCGCACATCGAGTTCGGGCGTCGCGGTACCCGTCGCCTCAGTGCCGTGACGAGTTGCTCGGCCCGGCTGAACTCGACCTGGCCGGGAGGGTCGGCGCAGCTCGGCGGCCTTGCTCTCGACGGCGCGCTCGCCGGCCTCGATCCAGCCCATCGCGGCCGGGTGATGGCTGTCGGTACCCCGCTCTTCGGCCCCGCTCCCTACTTCGGCGGTCCGCTGACGATGGAGGTAGGCCTCTTTTCGAGGACCGACAAGGACCTTGCCGAACCCTTCCTTCAGTTCGTCGGGAAGGTCGCCGACCTGGCTGCTGTCCCATTTGTTCCAATGGCGGCGGCGTTTCTGCCGTTGGTCGACGAAGGGCTCGCGCTGCTGCACGGTGCAGACGGCCTGGAGCTGGAGGCCGGTGTGGCCGCGACCTGGACCAGGCCCATACCCGGCACATTCGTCGTCGCCCGGGCCCGTGGGCGCACCCCGGCGATGGCCCGCCTGGAGCCGGACGGCCTCTTCTGGTCCTCCGGCGAGGCTGTGGTCGAGCCGCACCTCGTGTTCGACATCGTCGCGTCCGACCGGCGTGATGACTTCTCTGCCATCCCTGACATCGCCGCTGCCTGGACGGACCTTCGGGACGCGGTCCTTCGTGACCGCCATGATCAGGTCGACGAGGCCATGGCTCGACTGCGCCGGGCGGCCGCGTTCAACCCTGACCTGATTCCGGCGGACAGCGAACGTCTCGTCGGGTACGCGCAGGAGCGTATCGTCGCGGCACTGCCCGGTGGCCTCACGTCCTCGGCAGGTGCGAATCCCATCGACTTCCCCGAGTTGGCCGACGTCCCGCTCTACCCGGCCACGTCCTCGGCGATGTCGTGACGGCTGGACCCGGTGCCGCCCGGCCGCAGCGGCGAGGGCCGTCCCCGATGACCCTCGTCGGTTCCTTCAGGCGACTCTGCCGGATGCCGGGCCGGATCTAACAGGAGACGCCGGCCGCCTGCAGGAGCGGGGAGATGCGGCGGGCGAGGGTGATGTCGAGGTCGGTGACGCCGCCGGCGGGCACCGCGACGCGTCGGGGCGCGCCGTCGGCACGGTCCAATCACCAGCGTGACACCCGATGAATGGCACGATCCGGTCATCCGGCCCGATCCGCGGGGATCGCGTCCGTCGCCGTCGCACTCCTCGACGACGAGCGCCGGGAGGAGCGCGACGTCGAGATCGAGGTCGGGCCGCCGCTGGGCGAGGTGGGCCTGGCGTCCCGAGTCCCGGCCGCCTCAGAGGCTGACCGTTTCCAGGGTTCCTTGCGGGTACGGGGAGGTGGCGCGGGGG
>NZ_JANEZT010000123.1 GCF_025403405.1 Frankia tisae | reverse complement strand
CGATCGGGTGGTGCGAGCCGTGGGGCGGGGATGGCCCTGCCGGGGGTGTACCTCGATGGCGGGTTCGGCGTCGGCAAGACCCACCTGCTCGCCTCGCTGTGGCACTCGGTTGCGGACCCGAAGGCGTACGGCACCTTCGTCGAGCTCACCTCCCTGGTGGGGGCGCTCGGCTTCGCGGCGACCGTGCAGGCCCTCGGCGGGCTGCGGCTGGTTGCCATCGACGAGTTCGAGCTCGACGATCCGGGCGACACGGTGCTCATGTCGACCCTGCTGACCCGCCTCGCCGACGCGGGTGTCGCGTTGGCCGCGACGAGCAACACCCAGCCGGAGGATCTCGGCGCCGGCCGGTTCGCCGCCGCTGATTTCCTGCGCGAGATCCAGGGCCTGGCCGCCCGCTTCGACGTCCTGCGCATCGATGGCGGCGACTACCGTCACCGGGGACTGCCGGCACCGCCCGCGCCATGCCCGGACGCCGAGGTCGCGGCGTTCGCCGCCGCCTTCGAGGGGGCGAGCGAGGACGGGTTCGCCGCGCTGTGCACGCATCTGGCGGGGCTGCACCCGTCACGTTACGGGGCGCTCGTCGACGGGGTGGGGCTGGTCGCGTTGCACGGCGTGGCGCCGGTCGCCGACCAGGCCGTGGCGCTGCGGTTCGTCGCGTTCGCCGACCGGCTCTACGACCGGTCGATCCCGATCGTCGCCTCGGGCGTCGGGGTGGCGGAGTTGTTCGGCGCGGAGCTGCTCGCCGGGCCGCATCGTAAGAAGTACCAGCGGGCGGTGTCGCGTCTGGCGGCGCTCGCCCGCGACGGCGCCCGCCTCACCGCCGCCTGAGAACACCGCCAGCTCCTCTCCCAGCCCGCGACCGTCGGCTGAGCCTGCGACGATGGACGCATGGGAACCTACGTCGTGCTGCTCGTCATGGTGTTGCTGGTGGGACTGGCGGTGCTCGGCGGGCTGTATTTCCTGCTGTCCCGGGACCGTGTCCGCCGCTGACCGGCGACGTCGGGCGACGTCGGGCGGCGCCGTTCAGCCGGGCGGCGCCGCTCAGCCGGCCGGCGGCAGCAGTCGGGTGATGACGACGGACTCGCCGTCGAGCTCGACGCGGCCCGGCATGTAGGTGAAGCCGGGCGCCGAGGCCGCCGGCGCGTCGAAGGGCACCCCGTCAAGCGGCACCGCCTGCCGCTGCGACGACAGGTTGACGACGATCGCCACATCCCCGCGGCGCACCACCAGCCAGCGGGCCTCCTCGTCGTAGGGGCACTCCACCGACGACCATGCCGGGTCCGTCAGCGCCGGCAGCTTGCGGCGCAGCCCGATGAGCCGGCGGTGCCAGTCCAGCAGGCTTCCGTGGCCCGGGCGGGCCGGCTCGGACCAGTCCAGCTTCGATCGCTCGAACGTCGCCGGGTCCTGCGGGTCGGGGACGTCGTCGGGCCCCCAGCCGTGCTCGGCGAACTCGGCGCGCCGCCCCTCGCGCACCGCGTCGCCGAGACCGGACGCGGTGTGGTCGGTGAAGTACTGCCAGGGAGTGTGCGCCCCCCATTCCTCCCCCATGAACAGCATCGGGGTCAGCGCCGAGGTGAGCAGCAGGGCCGCGCCGATGCGCAGCAGACCGTCGCTGAGCTGCGCCGACGACCGGTCGCCCACCGCCCGGTTGCCGATCTGGTCGTGGTTCTGCAGGAACGTGACGAACCGGTAGGCCGGTGTCGTCGGCGGCATCGGCCGGCCGTGGGAGCGGCCGCGGAACGCCGAGTAGCCGCCCTCGTGCACGAAACCCTTCGTCAGCGCGTGGGCGAGCGTCTCGATCGACCCGAAGTCGATGTAGTAGCCCTGCCGCTCGTCGGACAGCGTCGCCCACAGCGCGTGGTGGGCGTCGTCGCACCACTGGCCGTCCAGGCCGTACCCACCGGCCTCGGGGGCGACGACCAGCTTGGGATCGTTGAGGTCGGACTCGGCGACGACGAACAGCGGCCGGCGCACCTGCGCCCCGAGCCGGTGCACCGACTCGGCGATCTCCTCGAGCAGGTGCATCGCCCGGCTGTCCTGGAAGGCGTGCACGGCGTCCAGGCGCAGCCCGTCGCAGTGGAAGTCCCGGAGCCAGGACAACGCGCTGTCGAGGATGAACGCGCGGACCTCGTCGGAGCCGGGAGCGTCGAGGTTGACCGCCGGCCCCCACGGGGTGATGTACCGGTCGGTGAAGTACGGCCCGAACTGCCCCAGGTAGTTCCCGTCCGGGCCGAGGTGGTTGTAGACCACATCCATGATCACGCCGATGCCGTGGGCGTGCGCCGCGTCGACGAACCGCTTCAGCCCGTCCGGCCCGCCGTACGGCTCGTGCACAGCGGACAGGCCCACCCCGTCGTAACCCCAGCCGTGGTGCCCCGGGAAGGCGTTGACCGGCAGCAGCTCGACGGCGTCGATGCCGAGCTCGGCGAGATGGTCGAGCTTGCCGATCGCGGCGTCGAAGGTGCCCTCGGGAGTGAACGTCCCGACGTGCAGCTCGTAGAGCACGCTGCCGGCCAGCGCGATGCCGCGCCAGCTCGCGTCCGACCAGCGGAACGTCGAGTGGTCGACCAGCCGGGACCGGCCGTGCACCCCCGCCGGCTGCCAGACCGAGCGGGGATCGGGCAGCTCCTCGGTACCCCCGTCGAGCACGAAGGCGTAGTCCGTGCCGTGCTTCGCGGAGGGGACGTTCACCCACCACCAGCCTCGCCGCCCGGCGGACATCTCATGGGTGGCGTCGCCGGCGGAGTCCGCCACGACCAGGCTGACCGTCTTCGCGTCCGGGGCCCACAGCCGGAAGGTGCTCATAGCTCCTGTCTACCTTCCGCCGACGGGTGACATGCCGTGTCCGTGACAACGGCCCCCACCGAAGGTGCCCGCAGGACCCGGTTTCACCGGGTGAAACGGCCCCCTGTGACCAGCCTCATGGCAGCGGGCGCACCAGGTGGGATCCGTGATCCGCACCGCGGCACCCGCCCCGGCCCCGCCGGCGTGCAGATGACCGGCGACAGCGGAGGTCGTCTCGCGGAAGGGGCCCGTTCGCGCCGCCCGGCGCCGGATCAGGAGCGGACGAGGAGGCTGACGGGGAAGTCGCGCAGCAGGCGTAGGACGTAGGCGGTGCCGCCGTCGTGGCGGCGGCCGGTGAGGACGTCGGTCCAGCGGCCCTCGGGCAGCGGGATGGTGGTGTCGCGCCAGCCGCCGCCGCGGCGCAGGCCGAGGACCAGGCGGGGGGCCACGGTGACCACCGACTCGGAGCGGGCGAAGGCGACCACGTTCTCCGCGGCCGAGCCCGACGCCCACAGGGGGCGGTAGGTGGCTCGGTCGCCGAACCACTCGGGGTGCTCGCGGCGGGTCCGCAGCGTCCGGGTGACGACGAGCAGCTTCGCGGCGCCGGAGTCGTCGAGCACCGGTGGGCGCCGTGGCGTGCCGGTGTCCACGCCGGGCTCGACGCCGAGCTCGGCGAGCAGCTTCGTCCGGTCGCCGTAGTTGACCGGGCGGCGGTTGTCCGGGTCGACCAGGGACAGGTCCCACAGCTCCTGGCCCTGGTACAGGTCCGGGACGCCGGGGACGGTGAGCTGGAGCAGCTTCTGGGCCAGCGAGTTCTGCCGGCCGAGCTCGACGAGGGTGCCGACGTAGCCGGTGAGGACGGCGAGGAACTCCTCGTCCTCCAGCACCGACTCGATGTAGTTCGTCAGCGCGGCCTCGTAGGCGGGGTCCTGGTCGGTCCAGCTGGTGTAGACCTTCGCCTCGCGGACGGCCTTGAGCATGTACTGGGTCGCCCGCTCGGTGGGCAGCGGCCAGGCGCCGACGAGGGTCTGCAGCAGGAAGTAGGCGGTGGGCCGGTCCGGCCAGCCCTGCTCGGTGTCGCGGTGACGCTCGCCGAGGCGGACCAGGCTGCCGGCCACCTCCGCCCAGCCGCGTGGATCCTCGGAGAGGACGGCGAGGCGGGCCCGGACGTCCTCGGAGCGCTTCGTGTCGTGCGTCGACAGGGTGGTCATCGTCAGCGGCCAGCTCCGCTGCATCGCCAGGTTCGCCTCGTGGAACTCGGTGACGGCGCTGCGCGGATGCCCGGTGGTGAACGTCGGGAAGCGCGCCGGGTCGCCGCCGACCTCGTTGAGGGCGATGAGCCGGGAGTAGCGGTAGAACGCCGTGTCCTCGATGCCCTTGGCCATCACCGGCCCGCACGTCTGCTGGAAACGCGTGACGAACTCGGGCGGACCGCTCAGGGCCAGGTCCTCGATCAGGTCGACCTCGGTGGCGCGGCCGGGCAGGTAGGACCGCGCCTGCTCGCAGGCCCGCACCACGTGGCCGCGGGCCTCCAGGCTCGGCGTGCCGTCCGGGCGGATGTAGGCCCGGTAGACGTCGAAGGCGGCCAGCACCTCGCACAGCGCCTCCCGCAGCCCGGTGCGGGTGAGGTCCGCGCGGGCCTCCCGGGCTTCCCCGAGGGCGAGCGCGGTCAGCCGGTCCACCTCGGGTTGCAGCACGCCGGCGAGCACGTCGAGCTTGGCGGCCCGCGCCTCGGCCTCGTAGTCGGGATCGGCGCGGGTGATCTCCTGGTAGAGCACGGCGAGTGGATGTCCGGCGACGGGGTCGAGGAACAGCCGGGTCAGCCGGGCGATCCCCTCGTAGCCGGTGGTGCCGTCACAGGCCCAGGTGTCGGGGAGGGCCTCGTCCTGCTCCAGGATCTTCTCGACGACGGTCCACACCCCGCCGGAGGCGTCGGCGAGCCGTCGCAGGTAGCCCTCCGGGTCGGCCAGGCCGTCCGGATGGTCGATGCGCAATCCATCGAACGTGCCCGCCCGGACCTGTTCGATGAGCAGCCGGTGGGTCGCGGCGAAGACGTCGGGTTCCTCCTGGCGCAGCCCGGCGAGGGTGGTGATGTCGAAGAAACGGCGGTAGTTCAGCTCGCTCGCGGCGACCCGCCACCAGCACAGCCGGTAGTACTGGGCGTCCAGGGTGGCGGCGACGTCGTCGGGGTCGGCGGTGCCGGGCGCGGTCGGCAGCACGTGGTCGTAGTAGACGACGACCCACGCGCCCTCGGTGTCCTGCTCGACGGAGATCTCCCCGGCGGCCAGGCAGTCCGCGAGGCCCGCGCCGAGGATCGGGACCAGCACCCGGCCCGGGTTGTCGGGCGCGGCCCAGTCGATGTCGAACCAGGAGGCGTAGGGGGATTCGGGCCCCTCGCGCAGCACCGACCACCAGGCCGAGTTCGCCGTCTCCGGGGTGACGGACATGTGGTTCGGGACGACGTCGACGACGATGCCGAGGCCGGCCTTGCGGCAGGCGGCGGTCAGCCGGCGCAGGCCGCCCGTCCCGCCGAGCTCGGGGTTGATCTGGCCGTGCTCGACGAGGTCGTAGCCGTGCGTCGAGCCGGGGGCGGCCTCCAGCACCGGCGACAGGTACAGGTGCGACACGCCGAGTGTGGCCAGGTAGGGGACGATCACGGCCGCGTCGGTGAAGGAGAAGTCGAGGTTGAGCTGGAGCCGGTAGGTCGAGGTCGGCACCACCCGCTCGGCTCTGGGCCCGCCCGGTGGGGGGGTGGGCTCAGTCGACACGGCGCAGCACGACCGTCGAACGGGCGTCGATCTCGATCGGGTCGCCGGCCTTGACCACCTTGCCCACGTCGGTCGGATCGAGGGCGGAGTGGGCCAGGGGGATGGTCTCCAGGGTGGCGTCGATCTCCGCGGTGGACTTGCGGGTGTCGACGACCGTTTCCCAGGACGCGCCGAAGCTCGGCGCCGGCACCCGGAAGGCGACCGGCTCGTAGTGCGCGTTGAAGTACAGCAGGAAGGAGTCGTCGGTGATCGACTGGCCGAGCGCGTCCGGGTCCGGGATGCCCTCCCCGTTGAGGTAGACGCCCAGGGAGCGGGCTGTGCCGGATTCCCAGTCGGTGTCGGACATCTCGGTGCCGTCCGGCCGCAGCCAGACGATGTCCTTCTTGGCCGGGTCGTCGGCCACGGCCGGGTCGTCGGTCGCGGCGCTGCGGGCCGTGGCGCCCTGCCCGCGCAGGGAGATCCCCTGGAAGAACCGGCGGCGCCGGAAGATCGGGTGGTCCTTGCGCAGCCTGGACAGCAGGCCGACGAACTCCACCAGGTCGGCGTTGCGCTCCGCGTCCGCCCAGTCCAGCCAGGAGAGCGGGTTGTCCTGGCAGTAGGCGTTGTTGTTGCCGTGTTGGGTGCGCCCCATCTCGTCTCCGGCGACCAGCATCGGCACCCCCTGGGACAGCAGTAGCGTCGTGAGCAGGTTACGGGTTTGCGCGGTCCGCAGGGACAGTACGTTCGCGTCGTCGGTCGGCCCCTCGACTCCGCAGTTCCAGGAGCGGTTGTCGTCCGATCCGTCCCGGTTTCCCTCCCCGTTGGCCTCGTTGTGCTTGTCGTTGTACGAGACGAGGTCGCGCAGCGTGAAGCCGTCGTGGGCGGTGATGAAGTTGATCGACGCCCAGGGGCGTCGCCCGCTGTTCTCGTACAGGTCGCTCGACCCGGTCAGCCGGGAGGCGAACTCGGCGATGCCATGGTCCTGGCCGCGCCAGAAGTCACGGACGGTGTCACGGTACTTACCGTTCCACTCGGTCCACAGCGGGGGGAAGTTCCCGACCTGGTAGCCGCCCTCGCCGAGGTCCCACGGCTCGGCGATCAGCTTGACCTGGGAGACGACCGGGTCCTGCTGGACCAGGTCGAAGAACGACGACAGCCGGTCGACGTCGTAGAACTCCCGCGCCAGCGTCGCGGCCAGGTCGAAGCGGAAGCCGTCGACGTGCATGTCGGTCACCCAGTACCGCAGCGAGTCCATGATCAGCTGCAGGACGTGGGGGTGGCGGACCCGCAGGCTGTTGCCGGTGCCTGTGTAGTCCATGTAGTAGTGGGGGTCGTCGTCCACGAGGCGGTAGTAGGCGGCGTTGTCGATGCCGCGGAAGCACAGCATCGGCCCCATGTGGTTGCCCTCGGCGGTGTGGTTGTAGACGACGTCGAGGATCACCTCGATCCCGGCCTCGTGCAGGTTCTTGACCATGCCCTTGAACTCCTGCACCTGCCGGCCGTGCCCGCCGGAGGCGGAGTAGCCGTTGTGCGGGGCGAGGAAGGCGATCGAGTTGTAGCCCCAGTAGTTGCGCAGGTTCTTGCTGACCAGGTGCTCGTCGTGGACGAACTGGTGCACGGGCAGCAGTTCGATCGCGGTGACGCCGAGCTTGCGGTAATGGTCGATCATCAGGGGGTGGGCGATGCCGGCGTAGGTGCCGCGGTACTCCTCGGGCAGCCCGGGATGGTTCTTGGTGAGTCCGCGGACGTGCGCCTCGTAGAACACCGACTCGTTGTACGGCGTGCGCGGCGGACGGTCGCCGTTCCAGTCGAAGAACGGGCTGATCACGACCGACTTCATCATGTGCGGGCCGGAGTCGGCGTCGTTGACGCCGTCCGGGTCGCCGAAGGTGTACGGGAACACCGCCTGGTCCCAGGCGACCTCGCCGTCAACAGCCTTCGCGTACGGGTCGAGCAACAGCTTGTGCGGGTTGCAGCGGGTGCCGTGGGCCGGGTCGTAGGGGCCGTAGACCCGGTAGCCGTAGCGCTGCCCCGGCCCGACGGTGGGCAGGTAGGCGTGCCAGACGAAGGCGTCGACCTCCTTCAGGTCGACCCGGTCCTCCTGGCCCGCATCGTCGAACAGGCAGAGCTGGACCCGGTCGGCGATCTCCGAGAAGAGCGCGAAATTCGTCCCCGACCCGTCATATGTGGCGCCCAGGGGATAAGGGCTGCCCGGCCATACCTGCGACATACGAACGAAGCCTACGGCCAGGACGGATGCTCTGATCCGGGGGCGCGCGAAATGTGAGGTCGGAGCTTCGACGATCATTGAGGTTTCATTGATCGGTTGCTGACGGCCGGCCCTAGCATGGAGTCATGGCCGACTGGGCGATCTGGGTCGTCGTCGCCGGCGCCTTGCTCGCCGGCGAGCTGCTCACGCTGGACCTGACGCTGGTGATGTTCTCGCTGGCGGCGTTGGTGGGCGCGGCCGTCGCGCTGCTGGGTGTCGACGCGGCCTGGCAGATCGCCGGGTTCGTCGTGGCGGCCGGTGGCCTCGGCCTCGGGCTTCGCCCGGTGGCCCGCCGGCACCTGCAGCGAACCCCTGAACTGCGCACCGGCGCGGACGCGCTGGTGGGGGAGCGGGTGTTGGTGCTGGAGCGGGTGAACGGGGAGGGCGGCCGGGTGAAGATCAAGGGGGAGGTCTGGTCGGCCCGGTCCTACCCGGCCACGACCGTGCTGGAGGTCGGCAGCGAGGGGCGTGTCCTGCGCATCGACGGAGCGACCGCCATCGTGCACCGGTTCGAGATCTGACTTCGCGGCCCGGCGTCCCCGGGGCCGGTGGGGTCACGGCAAGGCCCGTGGGTCCGACAGGGAAGGGGTACGTCATGGCAGGTGTCATCGTCGCCGTGGTGGTCGCGGCGGTACTTTTGATCTTTTTGGTGCGGGCGGTGCGCATCGTCCCGCAGGCGCGGGCGATGGTGGTGGAACGCCTCGGTCGGTACCACCGCACCCTCACCCCGGGGCTGGCGATCGTGGTCCCGTTCGTCGACCGGGTGCGCGACCGCATCGACCTGCGCGAGCAGGTGGTCAGCTTCCCGCCGCAGCCGGTGATCACCGAGGACAACCTCGTGGTCGGGATCGACACGGTGATCTACTTCCAGGTCACCGATCCACGGGCAGCCACCTACGAGATCGCCAACGTCATCCGCGCCATCGAGCAGCTCACCGTCACCACGTTGCGCAACGTCATCGGCGGGCTGAACCTGGAGGCCACCCTCACCTCCCGCGACCAGATCAACGGGCAGCTGCGCGGGGTGCTCGACGAGGCCACCGGCAAATGGGGCATCCGGGTCAACCGGGTGGAGCTGAAGGCCATCGACCCGCCACGCTCCATCCAGGATTCGATGGAGAAGCAGATGCGGGCCGAGCGGGACCGCCGCGCGGCGATCCTGACCGCCGAGGGCGTCAAGCAGAGCGAGATCCTGCGGGCCGAGGGGGAGAAGCAGGCGGCGATCCTGCGGGCCGAAGGTGAGCGCGAGGCGCAGATCCTCACCGCCGAGGGCGAGGCGAAGGCCATCGGGACCGTCTTCCGGGCGATCCACGAGGGCGACGCCGACCAGAAGCTGCTGGCCTACCAGTACCTGCAGACACTGCCGCAGATCGCCCAGGGGCAGGCGAGCAAGCTGTGGATCGTGCCGAGCGAACTGACCGGCGCGCTCAGCGGCCTCGGCGGCCTGCTGGGCGCCGCACCCGCACCCGCCGCCGCACCCGCCGCACCCGCACCCGCCGGCGGCGGACCGAACGGGGCCGCACCGCAGCGGCCGGAGCCTGCCTCAGGCGAGCTATCCGGATGAACCATCCCCCGGGCGGGGAGGGTGGTTGCCCCGGGCCGGTCCTCCGCCCAATTAGTCATACTTCCGGAGGGGGGTGGGGCTAGTCCGCCGAGCCGGACCATGGGACGATTTCGGCAAGCTGTCCGGGGGCGAGTCGACAGGCGCAGGGGAAGGCGTTCCTCGTCGACGGAGGTCCCGCGTGGTCGCAATATCCTCGACAGCTCGTGAGCTGTCATCCGGCTCGTCGTCCTTCGCCGTGCCGGGCAAGCTGGCGGTGCTCGCCTGTCCGCCGGCGCTGTGCCCGCACCTGGAGTTCGGCGCGTCCGGAGTGTTGTCGTCGCCTGTGTCGCTGACCTGGACGGCGCAGCCTGGCATGCCCGGATTCCTCTTCGCCGGGCTGGAGTGGCGCGCGTCCCCGGGCACGGCGGGCCGGGTCGCCGGTGCGCTGCGCCGGCTTGGGCACGTCACCTTCGAAACCGTCGAGGGGCCCTCACCCGGGTGCGACGCCGAGCGCTATTCCTATACCCCCGATCTCGGCCTGCACCGGGCCGCGATCGCCGCCAACGGCGACGTGGTGGTCGGCGAGGCGGCCCTGCGGGCGTTGCTGGAACGGGGCGAGGCTCGCGAGACCCTCGCCCGGGGCCTGCACCGCCTGCTCGGGACGGCCTGGGACGACGTCCTCGAGCCGCTGCGTCGAGGCGCCCACGGAGCCCCGGTCACCTGGCTGCGGCGCACCGGCTAGCGACCCGCACAGCCGGCCCGCGGCCGGGTTGGGCCGCACCGAGTCGGGTAGGCACCGCGGATGTTCAGGGCCACGCGACGCATCGACGCGGAGATGGTTGCGAGGGTGTGGTGAAGCCCACACCAGGGTAGCGCGGGTCTGACGGGCACATACCCCGGCGGTCATGCGTTGTGGCTTGCGCACGACCACGCACAACCTTTCTGGGAGTTATTCAGTGGCCACCGATTACGACACACCTCGTACGGCTGACATAGAGGACGCCTCGGAGCAGAGCCTCGAGGCCCTCAAGGCGCGGCGGGCGGACGCGGCGACTGATCTCGGTGACGATGTTGATCCGTTCGAAACCGAGCTCGGCCTGCCGGGTGCCGACCTGGCCGGAGAGGAACTCAATGTCCGAGTGCTTCCGCGGCAGGCTGACGAGTTCACCTGCACGCAGTGCTACCTCGTGCACCACCGTAGTCAGCTCGTGGACGAGCGCCGCATGATCTGCCGAGACTGCGCGGCCTGAGGAGCCGCGTTCGGATAGTTCCACCGCATGGCCTCTGGCGTGGGCTCACGACACGCCACGGCCGTGGCGGCGGCATGCCCGCCGACGGCATCCCGCTGCCGATCAGGCCGCGACCGTACCCTTCCGCGCCCGTACCCTCCGCGACCCGCCACGATGCCTCAGGCGACGAGCACGCCCGCGTCCCGCATCGCTGCCACCGCCCGTTCGTCGTCGCCTGGGTGGAGGTTGACGAATCTGGTGTGGGCCAGCGGTAGCAGTACCGTCAGGCCCAGTAGGCGTGCATCCAGCGCGCTTTCCCGGACGCAGTGGTCGCCGGCCAGGCCGACCACGACGAGCGTCGAGACGCCCAGCCGAACGAGCCGTTCTTCGAGCACCGTCGCCGACCGATGCCCCGAGGCCGGGTCTCGCACCGAGAAGGCAGAGTAGCCGTCGGCCCCGTCCACCCCTTTGCGGATCACCTCGCCGGTCACGACCAGATCGGGGTGGAACTCTGCGCCGATGGTGTCTGCCACGCAGTGCGGCGGCCAGACACCGCCGTCGGTCACAAAGTGCGGGGTACGCGCGGGATGCCAGTCCTGGCTGTAAAACACCGGGGACCCGGCGGCCACCGCGGCAGAGACCTCGGCGTTCACCCCGTCGATGATCTTCTCGCCGCCGGCGACGTAGAGGCTGCCCGCCGGGTCGGCGAAGTCGTTCTGAACGTCCACGACCAGCAGGGCGACTCCCGGCCCGTAGCGTGCGGTCACCGCGGTGCCTCCCGTTGCTCCAGACGGTTCCTCCGCTCGCGCCACCGGGCCTGGTCGGACCGGACCATCGCGAGCCAGCGCGGGGCCAAGGGCGCCGTGTGCGGATATGCCCCCACTGTCGTATCTCGACACGCCCGCGTCGATATCCCTGATCATGGCGATCTGGCGGCCTAGGTTCGGAGCATGCGCAGCCGCGACTATAGCCGGGACGTCCTGGCACCCGCCGCCCGCACTCGCCCGGCTCTGCCGCCGGAGGTCGAGCTCGAGCCCGACCTGGTGGTCGAGGAGGTCGCGACCGGTTTCTGCGGCGCCGTGGTCGCCGCCGAGCACGGCGCGGTGACATTGGAGGACCGGCACGGCGCCCGTCGGGTGTTTCCGCTCGAACCCGGCGCCTTTCTGCTGGAGGGGCGCCGGGTCACGCTCGTGCGGCCCCGCCGCGCGGTGCCCGCCGCCCCCTCGCGTACCGCCTCCGGCTCGCGCGTCGTCACCGGTCACCGGGCCCGGGTCGCCCGCGCCAGCCGCATCTACGTGGAGGGTGTGCACGACGCCGCCCTCGTCGAGCGGGTGTGGGGCGACGACCTGCGCATCGAGGGCGTGGTGGTGGAGAGCCTCGATGGCGTCGACGAGCTGCCGGCGGTGGTCGAGACCTTCCGGCCGGGGCCTGGCCGGCGGTTGGGTGTCCTCGTCGACCATCTCGTCCCAGGATCGAAGGAGAGCCGCATCGCGGCCGCCGTCGTCGGCGAGCATGTACTGGTCACCGGGCATCCCTACATCGACATCTGGCAGGCGGTGAAACCGGCGTCGATCGGCATCCGGGCCTGGCCGACGGTGCCCCGCGGCGAGCCGTGGAAGGAGGGGGTGTGCCGGGTGCTGGGCGTCGCTGAGCCCGGCGATCTGTGGCGCCGGGTGCTCGCGTCCGTCGACAGCTACACCGACCTGGAGGTGGGCCTGCTTGGCGCGGTGGAGCGGCTGATCGACTTCGTCACGGCCTGACGGCTGCCCGCTCCGCCACGCGCCCCGCCCCGCGCCCCGCCACGTTCGGGCCGGATTCGGACGTCCGCATACGGTGAGTGCGGACGGGGCAGCTCGACCCCTTCGTGGGCGGGAGACACGATGCCGGCGTGGATCAGGCCGACGCTTGTCCAAGCCGTCGCCGTGGTCGCCGTCGCCCTGGCGGCCGGGTTCGGTCTGCGGTTCGCGCTGACGGGCTCGGATGGAAACGGCGCCGGTGCCCCCGCGCCTGGTGTCTCGCCCACTGCCGTCGCCGCGACGGCGCTCGCCGGCCGCACCATCGTGCTCGACCCGGGCCACAACGGCGGGAACAGCCGGGCGGCCACAGCCATCAGCCGGCCGGTGCCCGCTGGGGGCTTCGACAAGGAGTGCGACACCGTCGGTGCCGAGACCGACGGGGGCTACCCGGAGCACGCCTTCACGTTCGATCTCGCCCAGCGGGCGGCCGTGATCCTGCGCTCCCGCGGTGCCAGGGTCGTGCTGACCCGACCGGACGACGACGGGGTGGGCCCGTGCGTCGACGAGCGGGCGAGGATCGGCAACGGCGCCGCAGCGGCCGCGGTTGTCTCCATCCACGCGGACGGGGGGCCCGCTGAGGGCCGCGGGTTCCACGTGATCGCGCCCGCGCTGAGCCCCGACCGGACCAACGCGGTGATCCTCGCCCCGTCGAGCCGGCTCGCGGGGACCCTGCGGTCGGCGTTCGGCCGTGCCACCGGCCAGCCACTGGCCGACTATCTGGGAAAGGAGGGGATGACGATTCGGTCCGATCTCGGTGGGCTGAACCTCTCCCGCGTCCCGAAGGTGTTCCTCGAATGCGGAAACATGCGTAACCGGACCGACGCCGCGGAAATCATCGATCCAGCCTGGCGGGCCCGGGCGGCGAGCGGCCTCGCCGACGGTGTGACCGCGTTCCTCCTGGGCGAGGGCTCACCGTCGGCGGCGCCGCGCTGACCTGGCCGGTGGCGGACGCGCCGCGGCGGGACAGCCTGTGCCGCAGCGGATCCGCGCGGGCGGGCGTCTCTCGGGCCGGCGGTGCAGCCGCGCACGGGGACATGAAAACGGCCACTCCGCGGAGTGGCCGTTTGAGGCAGATGAAACGCTGTTCTGCGGGGTGGGCGATACTGGGATTGAACCAGTGACCTCTACCGTGTCAAGGTAGCGCTCTCCCACTGAGCTAATCGCCCGCAATGGATCAGAGGCGGAGGCGGGAATCGAACCCGCGTACAGGGCTTTGCAGGCCCTTGCCTAAACCACTCGGCCACTCCGCCGCGGGAGGCCGCTGGTACGGACCTCTAGCCCCTCTGTTCCCGAGCGGACGACGGGATTCGAACCCGCGACCCTCACCTTGGCAAGGTGATGCTCTACCAACTGAGCCACGTCCGCGCTGCACCAGCGTTCTTGGCGGTGCAGCTAGCACTCTAGCGGACGAACGGCCTCTGCGTCGAATGGCCCGCCAGACGTCGCGGGAATGTTGCGTTGGGTCAAGGAGTCCCACGTGAACATCGGGTTTCGCCCACGGCACGTCCACCGTGCCGGTCGATGCTCGCGCCGGCCCCCTCTGAGGCTCGCCCCCACACCGTCGCCCCCACACCGCCGCCGGCCACCGCCGCCGGCCTGTGCGGCAGCCGTCGTGATGCGTGCCATGGCCGCGGGCGAGCGGCTCGCGGGGCGCGCATCGCAGGGCAGCGGGTCGTGAGGGAAGGCGGTAACGTGATCGGAATGAGCCGGACGAACGTGGGCGCTCCGGAACCGATCGCCCGCGGGTCCACGGCGGTCCCGCGGTCCAGGTCACCCTCGTACCTGCTCGCCGGCGACCGGCTCGCCACGGGAGTCGTGGAGATCAGTGACGATCCCGCGGTGCTGGAACGCGGTGGTTTCTGGGCCGTGGTCGTCGACTTCGAGGGAGTGCTGCGCTGCGTCCGGTTCGCCGACGTGCGTTCGGTGCCCGCCGCCGGTCCCGCGGCCCTGAGCCGCGGCCCGTGGCGTGGTCCGGACCTGCGGTCCTGGGCCACCAGCCTCGATCACGCCGCCTACGTGGCGGGCGCGGTCGCCATCCGGGAGCGCATCGCCGCCGGTGACGTCTACGAGGTGAACCTCTGCCGGCTGCTGTCCGCGCCGCTGCCCCCCGCCGGTCCCGGTGGCGAACCGGTCGAACCCGACCCCGCCGCGCTCGCCGCGGTCCTCGCGGCCGGGAATCCGGCCCCGTACGCGCTCGCGCTGGACGTTCCCGAGGCGGGCCTGCGGATCGCGGGGGCCTCGCCGGAGCTGTTCCTTGCGCGGGACGGCGACGTCGTGCGCTCCGGGCCCATCAAGGGCACCGGGCGGACCGTACGCGATCTTCGGGACAAGGACGTCGCCGAGAACATCATGATTGTTGATCTGGTACGCAACGACCTCGGGCGGGTGGCCCGGACCGGCAGTGTCACCGTGCCGGCTCTGTGCGCCGTCGAACATCATCCGGGCCTGGTCCACCTCGTGTCGACGGTGCGCGCCCGGTTGCAGCCCGGGATGGGCTGGCCGGAGTTGCTGGCCGCCGCCTGTCCGCCCGGCTCGGTCTCCGGCGCGCCCAAGTCGAGCGCGCTGCGGATCATTCGCGAGCTGGAGCCGGGGCCGCGCGGTCCCTACTGTGGCGGGATCGGCTGGGTGGATGCCGACAGCGGTCGAGGATGGCTCTCGGTCGGCATCCGCACCTTCTGGTTCGATGCGGACCGGCTGTGGTTCGGCACCGGCGCCGCTGTGACCTGGGGCAGCGACCCGCAGGGGGAGTGGCGCGAGACCGAGCTCAAAGCCCACCGGCTGGTGGGGCTGGCGAGCGGCTGAGACGAGGGGGAGCCCCGTAGGCGCGCAGACGACAACCCGCCTGGCCGGGCAGGGCCCGACCAGGCGGGTTGATGCTGCGTGTGCAATGGGATCCGGAACTGCCTCAGGTACAGGAGGCGATCCCCTGTCGAACAGTGCCCGCACCGGCCTGCCGGGGTCGGGAACGATCCCGACCCCGGTGAGATCACCGCTCGGGGCCGCCCCAGATCAGTAGGGCAAGTTCCGCATCAAGATCGATGATGTCGCTCTCGCCGCCGAGGGGCACAGCGGAATACGTCCGCCGCAGGAAGGCCAGCACTTCGGAACGCGGCATCTCGAACAGCGCGTGCCCCGAAGGACTCGACAGGGACAGGCAGACGATCCGCCCACCGGACTGGGCGGCCGGCCACACCTGCACGTCACCGTCCCCGGCCGGACGGCGGACGCCGTCGCTCAGGAGTTGGCGTGCGAAGGTCCACTCCACGACCTCGTCGGCTCCCGTGCGGAAGCCGATGCTGATCGCATAAGGGTCGGCCGGCTCGTACCGGACCGTCGCGGCGACCGGCACCGGAGCGCCGCCGGGGACGACGAGTCGAAGGGCGAGTTCGGCGGTGATCGAATCGTGACGAATAGTCATCGGGCGGCCTCTCATGGTGCGTGGTGCGGGCGAGCACCCGTGTAACGGGATAGTTCCCTCTCCGAGTCCCGTTGGAAACAAGATTATGCCAAGACAACATCCGTTACGGCAGTTCGGGCGAGTTGACTGGCCTGGAAGGGTGAACCTTTCCCGGGTAGATCCTAGATCGGTCGGCCGCTAGGTGTACCCCCACCGCAGGCGGGCGGATGATTACCATCCGTAGCGTCCGAACGTCCCCCCGAGCATCAGGCCAACCTGCCAAGGCCGTTCCACCTTGAGCCTTCCCCGTCCGGGTGGTTCTCAACCTCGGCCAGTCGCGGCGAACCTGGCCCAGTCCGGCCACCGGGCGGGACGGCGGACATCGGCGTATCCGTCCACCGGGACCCCCTGCACCGGCCCGGATCGGCGCCGTGTAGGGTAGTTTCATCACCCGCAAGGGCGTATAGCTCAGTGGTAGAGCGCTGCCTTCACACGGCAGAGGTCCGTGGTTCGAAACCACGTACGCCCACGCGATCTGGTTTGTCATGCTGCGCCCCCGAAGGGGTTTTGCGGAGGTCTCGCGCAATGTCTGCCCGGGGGGGCGACTCCCCGGACCCCCCGGGGTTGGGGGAGTGGGGAATCTCGTTCTTTGAAGTGGTTTGGGGCAGTCTGGGGTGGCGTTGAGGGCATGGGGCGCCTTGGGGGTTGGGCCAGGTTG
>NZ_JANEZT010000122.1 GCF_025403405.1 Frankia tisae | reverse complement strand
GTCGATGGCGTCCCGGGCGGGGGCCAGGTCGGTGGGGGTGAGCTCGACTGCCTCCGCCCAGCGGCAGAGGAACGCGGTGCGGCCGTCCGGGTGGGCGAGCACCACGCAGACCGGTGTCGCCGCGTCGGGACGGACCGCCATCGTGGTGGCGTCGACGCCCTCGGCTCGCAGCGTGGCGAGCAGCTCACGGCCGGTTTGGTCCCCGCCGACGACGCCGACGGCGCGGACCGGCACACCGCGGCGGGCGAGCGCCACCGCCTGGTTCAGGCCTTTGCCGCCCGGCCGGGTGCGTACGGCGTCGACCCGAAGATCGTCCCCCCAGGCCGGCAGCGTGTCCGTGGTGACGATGCAGTCGAGGCAGAACCCACCGACGACCGCCACGCCCATCCTGCTCACCGCGCCAGGTTAGTCGGCCGGCCCGGGGCTCGACGGCGGATACCAGCATGTGGTCGGCGGGGAAGACCCCGGGTGTAGCGGAAGCTCAAACCATCAGGGGCGCTTTATCACGAACGGAAGAGTAACCCGATGGTGGGCTGGTATGGCCGTGTCTATGGCCTTTTCCTGTCTTGGCTGGACCTCGCTGTGGGTAAGCGCGGGCGCGGCTGCCACTTTCGTC
Source organism: Frankia tisae (assembly GCF_025403405.1). Lineage (GTDB taxonomy): Bacteria > Actinomycetota > Actinomycetes > Frankiales > Frankiaceae > Frankia > Frankia tisai. Next base: position 15,954 of record NZ_JANEZT010000122.1, on the reverse strand, counting down.
GCGCCCCGACCTGCGCGTCATTGTCGGCCACCCGATAACGTACCGCCGTGCCTCTTCCGTATCCCGCCGCCGCGCGGGCGACCCCACCGCCGTTGCCCATCATCCAGAACATTGCACCATCACAATCCGTGCACTTCGGCCCGTCGACCGTCATGCTTCATTTCGACATATCCCCCTTCCTGGCTGCTCTGGTCGTTCTTATCGTCGTCCTGGCCGGTCTGCTCGTCGCGCATTCGCTGCGGACTGGCCTGGACCGTCGGCGGGTGACCACGACCCTCCCGGCCCACGGCGAACTCCCGGCCGCTTTACCGTCGCTCGAGCCGGTGCCCGCCGCGAAAAACCTCGGAGCCGGGGCAGCGGAGACTTCCGGCCGGCGGGTCGATATCGGTCAAACCGCTACCGGGCGACCTGGCAGCGGTCATACCGGTGACCATTCCCGCGCCTGTGCGACCAGGCCGGACCAGTCCGCTCCCCTGTCTCTGGCCCGCTTCGCGAGCGAGAGAATTCCGTTGGACAGCCAACTGCTCGGCCGGACCGCCGAGGCGGCCAGCGCCCTGGTGGCCAGCATCTCCGCCTCCTCCAGATCGTGCGCCCGCATCGCCGCCGACGCCTGGTAGAGCCGCACGGCGGCGAGCGCGCCGGACGCCCGGGAACGGTCGAACAGGTCGGCGGCCTCGCCCAGCCGATGTTGGCCCTCGTCCAACGCCCCCGCGGCGACGAGCGCCGCGCCCCCGAACGTCGGCAGGTAGCCCGGATGAATGCCGTCGAGGCTGTATCCCAACGATCCCTGGGGCAGCGTCGCGGCGATCGAGTCCGCCGAGCGCAGCACGGTCACGATGCCCTCCGTCGGCATGCTGCGGGCGGCCATGATGTGCGCCTCGGTGGTGAGCGCGAGGATCGCGGTGTGCGCGTGCGGCGCTGTGGCCAGGGCGGTTCGGGCGAGTTGAAGCCCGTCGGCGGTGCTGTCGAAGGAGTAGGCCGCGAGTTCGGCCAGCACGACTCCGGCGTGGGCGGCGGTGGTGGCATCCCCGACCTGCTTGGCCAGGACCAGCGCCGCCTGCGCCGCGATCGTCGCCCGGGCCGGCTGCCCGCTGTCGCCCTGGGCCACCGAGGTCATCAGGAGAATGCGGCCGTGCGTGCGAAGCCAGTCCTGGCGCAGGCCCGCGCCCAGCCGCCAGCGCCCGATGGTGCGGGCGTGGCGCTCGAGGGCTCCGAGCCGTTCGACGAGCTCGGCCGGCGGGGTCGTCTCCCAGCGGCGGGCGAGGGTTTGCAGGGTGGACTCGACCCGCTCCAGAGCCACCCGGCTGTCCATTGCAGAGGAGCTCATGTCGGTTGTCCCGACGCAGAGGAGGGCACCGATGAGCGCACCTGAGGCGATGAGCGCCCGGCGGTCCGTGGAGGCGTCCATGCGGCACTCCTGACGGTCGCGACCTGGCGGAACCGGCACGTGTACGGCATACCTGCACGTGCAGCCATGATGTTCTCCGCCCGCGGATCTCAACTCAGTAAGACAACGATAACCGCTTAAGCATCGCTATGTCGGCTCGGTGCTCACTTCGGGACTTTGGTCGGCCGTTTTCCCCCGCCATGGTGGTGTTGTACGTCGTTTTTGGTGCACCATGCCCGCGGCAGATCTAAGCTGCACCGGCTGAAAGGCCGTCCAGCGCGTGCCGCAGATCGGCCGCGAGGTCGTCGGCCGATTCGATGCCGACCGAGAGCCGCACGAGCTCCGCCGGGACGGCGAGCGGCGAGTCCGCGACCGAGGCGTGGGTCATACTCGCCGGATGCTCGATCAAAGATTCCACCCCACCCAGTGACTCGGCGAGGGTGAACAGCCTGGTCCGCGCGCACAGCTCGATCGCGGCCCGCGGTCCGTCCCGCAACGTGAACGAGACCATCCCGCCGAAGTCACGCATCTGTTTGGCGGCGATCCCGTACCCGGCGTGGCCGGGCAGGCCAGGGTAGTACACCGCGGCGACCGCCGGATGCGCCGCCAGCAGGGTGGCGATAAGGCGGGCGTTGGCGCAGTGCCGATCCATCCGCACCGAGAGTGTCTTGATACCGCGCAGTACGAGCCAGCAGTCGAACGGTCCGGGGACAGCGCCAGCCGCGTTCTGGAGGAACCGTAGCCGGGTGCCGAGCTCCGGATCGCTCACCACGACGGCGCCACCCACGACGTCGCTGTGGCCGCCGAGGTATTTCGTGGTGGAGTGCACCACGGCATCGGCGCCGAGGGTCAGCGGCTGCTGCAGGTAGGGCGAGGCAAACGTGTTGTCCACGGCGAGCAGCGCGCCGGCATCGTGGGCGAGCGACGCGAGCGCGGCGATGTCGGCGACCGACAGCAGCGGGTTCGTCGGCGTCTCACACCACACCAACCGCGTCACGCCCGGACGGACCGCGGCCCGGGTCGCGTCCAGATCGGTGAGGTCGACGCTGGTGTGCTCCACCCCCCACTCGGCGAGGACGCGGGCGATGAGCCGGTAGGTCCCGCCGTAGGCGTCGGCCGGGATGATCACATGGTCGCCGGGGCGGCATACCGCCCGCAGCAGCGTGTCCGTCGCCGCCATGCCGGCGGAGAAGGCCAGGCCGACCTGGCCGCGTTCCAGCGCGGCGAGGCAGGTCTCCAGGGCCGCCCGGGTCGGGTTGCCGGAGCGGCCGTACTCGAATCCACCGCGCAGGCCGCCTACGCCGTCCTGGGCGAAGGTCGAGGACAGGTGGATGGGCGCGACCACCGCCCCGGTGCCCGGATCGGGCTCCTGACCGGCGTGGATCGCGATCGTCTCGAACCCGTCGGCAAACTCCTCGGTGAACTCCTCGGCATGCATGACGCCACGCTACGGCGCCACGGCCAGGAAACTGAGCAGGTCGGCACGGGTCAGAATGCCGACCGGGTTGCCCTCGTCATGCACCAGTACGGCCGGCTCGTCGCCTAGGACGGCGACGATGCGCGACAGCGGCTCGCCACTGCCCACCATCGGCAGCGGCGGGGAAAGGTGATCGGTCACGGGGGAGTCGATGGCGGACCGGTCGGCGAAGACCGCGGCGAGCAGCTGGCGTTCGATCACCGAGCCCGCCACCTCGGCCGCGCGCAGCGGCGGCTCGTGGCGCACGACCGGCATCTGCGAGACGTTGTACTCCCGCAGGTAGGAGATTGCCGTGCCGACCGTCTCGGCCGGATGGACGTGCACGAGGTCGGGCGGGCCGCTGGTCTGCTCGCCCTTGTACCGAAGGGCGTCGGCGACGGTCGGGCCGCTCGACGGCGGCTCCAGGAAGCCGTACTCGTACATCCACTCGTCATTGAAGATCTTCGACAGGTAGCCGCGGCCTGAGTCGGGCAGCAGGACCACGACGACGTCGTCGGGACCGAGACCACCGGCGACGCGCAGCGCCGCCACCACGGCCAATCCGCAGGACCCGCCGACCAGCAGCCCGCACCGGCGGGCGAGCTCCCGGGTCATCAGGAACGACTCCCGGTCGCTGACCGCCTCCACCCGGTCGACGACCGTCTTGTCGTAGGTCGTCGGCCAGATGTCCTCGCCGACGCCCTCGACGAGGTAGGGCCGCCCGCTGCCGCCGGAGTAGACCGATCCCTCCGGATCCGCGCCGATGATCTGCACGGCCCCGCCGGACACCTCCTTGAGGTAGCGCCCCACGCCGCTGATCGTGCCCCCCGTGCCGATCCCGGCGACGAAGTGCGTGATGCGGCCGTCGGTCGCCCGCCAGATCTCCGGCCCCGTGGTGGCCTGGTGCGCGGCCGGGTTGTGGGGGTTGGAGTACTGGTCCGGGCTCCAACCGCCCGGGGTCTCCCGGACCAGCCGGCGGGCCACCTCGTAGTAGGAACGGGGATCGTCGGGGGACACCGCTGTCGGGCAGACGACAACCTCGGCTCCGTACGCACGCAGGACCGCCCGCTTCTCCTCGCTGATCTTGTCCGGCATGGTGAACACGCAGCGATACCCCTGCCGAGCCGCCACCAGGGCCAGGCCTACCCCGGTGTTGCCGCTGGTCGGCTCGATGATGGTGCCGCCCGGCCGCAACTGCCCCGCCTCCTCGGCGGCGGCGACCATCGCCAGCGCCACCCGGTCCTTGACCGAGCCGCCCGGATTCAGATATTCGAGCTTGCCCAGCACCTGCGCCGGGGTTTGCGCGATCCCCGGCGTCAACCTGACCAGGGGTGTGTCACCGACGAGGTCGACGACGTGGTCGAACACCTGCATACCGGTCATCCACCTATCGCTGCGGTCGGGAACGCGGGCCGGTCGTGCGACGTCCGGACTACTGTCGTCGACGGTAGCGAGTCGAGCCCGCCGCCGCCCGCTCCCCGCCGAATTCGCCGACTGCTGACGGTGAACTCCTGCCTTGGGGGTAAAGGTCGCCACCCGGTGGGTAAAGTGCCGCAGGCGGTAAGTGCCCGTGTTGCGGCCGACGCCCGCGGGCGTCGGCGACGACCGGTCTCGTTCCGGAAGAGAGTGCGGGTGGGCGAATGCGAGTCCTGCTCAACGTCATCTGGCTGGTGCTCTGTGGTATCTGGCTGGCCCTCGGTTATGCCCTGGCGGCCCTGATCTGCTTCATCCTCATCATCACCATTCCGTTCGGCGTCGCGTCGTTGCGGATGGCCAACTACGCGCTGTGGCCGTTCGGCCGGCGGGTGGTTGACCGTCCGGACGCCGGCGGGGCGTCCCTGGTCGGCAACGTTCTGTGGATCATTTTCGCCGGCTGGTGGCTCGCCCTCGGGCATCTCACGACCGGGATCGCGCTGTGCCTGACCATCATCGGTATTCCGCTCGGCCTGGCGAACTTCAAACTGATCCCGGTGTCGCTGATGCCGCTGGGCAAGGAGATCGTGGACGTGGACAGCCCGGTCCTGGTCTGAACCGCTCGTCGCCGCGGCGGGGCACCGGGCCGGCGCTGTCGGCCAGTCCGGTGCCGCCGGCTCGGCGGCCGCGACCGCCCCGCGCGCGGCTCAGCGGCCCAGCGCCGCCTGGAGGTCGCGAACGTGCTCCTGGGTCTGCTCGAGCAGGGGGCGCAGCGCCTCGGCGACGTCGGCGAGCCCCAGTTCGTTGGCCTGGCTGAACCGCTCGCGGTAGCGGCTGAGCTGCTCGGACTCCAACCGGAGATCGTCCTGCAGCGCATCCTGAGCACCGCTGGACGGGCGGACCTGGGACACGTCGGCGGTCGGCGTCCCGCCCAGGAAGGCGATCTGCTCGGCCAGGATCTGGGCGTGACCGAGCTCCTGCGGCAGGTGCCGCTTGATCTCCTCGGCGACGCTCAGGTACTCGGCGCCCGTGACGACCGCGCCGTGCTGGATGTACTGGACGATCGACTGGTACTCGGAGCTGAGGTCATCGTTGAGCAGCTTGACGAAGGTCTCCTGATCCATGCCGGTGAACTCCCCTGTTTCAGATGCTGGCGCCCGGACGGGTTCCAGGCGGTCTGAGCGGGATGCCCGTTCCCGGCCCACTCATGCCTCGACGGCACCTCGGTGGCCTGCCTGGGACCCGGGGCGGCGCGGAGCGGGTACGGCTGGTCACCGTCCTCGACCGCGTCGTTTGCGCTCCGGCCCGGAGAGGATGTCCGGTTCGGTGCCGGTCGCCTTGGCGCCGCGGCGCCCGCGGTCGTTGTCCGGGGACGCGGCGGCGCGCGCGGACTCCTGGGCTCGCCGGCGGAACGCCTCGATCACGGGCGTGGGGCCGGTCGGGGCGGAGTGCACGGAGTCCGTCACCGGGTAGGGCAGCGGGCCCGCCGCGCTCCAGCCGGCGGGGCTCGGCTGCTCCCCGGCGAGTTCGCTGAACGCGACGATCGGCCGGTCCCGGCGGTAGTGATAGCCGCCGCGGTGGCCCTGCCGCCGGGGAATGGGCGCCGTCACCGGATCCCCGACCTCGGTCGGCGGAACCGACGTTCCGCCGGATTCCTTGGCCGGGCCGTGGGACTGGAACCAACCGAAGTGCGAGTTCTTCCCGCGGAGCACCGCATTCTCGGAACGGATGATCACCAGGAGTGCGGTGGCGAAGGCGGCTCGCATGCGGGCCTCGGCCAGCTGCCGTTCGAGTTCGGCGACATACGCCGGATCGACGGCGGCGTTCGACACCCGGTCCTGGTCCGGTTCGCCCGTCGAGCCGAACGCCTCGATATGTAGCGGCCGGCACTGCTCGAGCTGTGCGACTCGTTGTGACTGATCCTCCGGATACAACAGCTCCACGTAGTTCTCGATGACATTCCAGTCGATCTGCTTCTCGCCTCGGAACTGACGGCTGAGATCGCGCGCCCGGGCGCGTCGGATCTTGATATCCTCGCTGTCCGACCAGACTTTCCGCACCACCATCTCGTAACTCACCCGGTAAGGGCTGTTGAGTTCGTGGAGATGGTGTAGCAGCGTGAGCTGGCTGGGATTCTCGAGTTCTGGTTTTGGTCCCCGCGGGCGAGCGCCGGAAAGAGTCATCGACGGTCCATCCGATAGTTGTGACGGTGCGCCTGCGAGCGAACTGGCGGTGGCCTCTGCATGCCCCGTGCGACGTCACTACGAGTCATCGGCATCCGTCCTCCCCGGGTGGGCGCCCCGGGCATCGGTCGACGCGCACCTCGCGCTCACACTATCGGTTCCTTTCCGCCGCGGACCGATGGTTGCGAACCTACGACCACGCGCGCCCACGCTCCGGTGTCAACCGTCCTGGCGCGATGCTCCTGGACCGGAATAACATGGTCGGTTGCGCTACTTCGCCGAATCTGTTGCATCGACAACTCGTCCCGCGGGACGGGCCCGCGGATGGTCGACCGAAGTCGAGTATCGGCGCCACCGCCGGGCCTGGCGCAGTATGCTGGCCCAGCGCGGCCGTCGGCATGCGGACGAAGCGGGTGTCGCGGTAGTGATCATTTTTCTTCTGGAGTGCTGGAGCGGCGCCGGGAGTATCTCCGGCCGCCGATACCGCCGGGAAAACCGTCCGTCCGGGAATTCGGGTCCGGAAAGAATGCGCCGCCGACGCCGGCGGCCGTCCGGTCTTCGCTGATCGCATCCGGGCCCTGGCGCGAGGGGGCCGGCGGTCGGACGACCGGCCGCCGCCAGGCGATCGGGTGATGCCCGGGGGGTGGTCGCCCACGATCGAAATCGCCTTGACCTAACGTTGGGTTGAGGCCGTAAGGTCGCCACGCGTCCATGGTGCGTCACCTGCCGTCAGGCGGAGCGTACGACCGCTGTCCCGTCATCCAGCACCCGGCGGTGGATCACGGGGGTCGCCGCCAGCCGCGTCCGTCATGACGGTGGGGGACCTGCCCGGTGTCCCCGCGACGGCTGCGGGATGCCCTGGTCGACTGGGTATCGCCGCTGCAGAGAGGGATCGCATGCTCATCCGACTTCTGCGAGCGCATCTGGCCCGCTACCGGCGGCCCATTGTGATCATCGTGACCCTGCAACTGGTCTCGACGATCGGCATGCTGTACCTGCCGACCCTGAACGCGGACATCATCGATCAAGGGGTGGTGGTCGGCGACACGGGTTACATCCTGCGTATCGGCGGGGTCATGCTCGGCGTCAGCGTCGTGCAGCTCCTCTGCGCCGGCGCGGCGGTCCTCTACAGCGCGCGCACGGCGATGGCCATCGGGCGCGACCTTCGGGCGGCGGTGTTCGACCGGGTGCAGGCGTTCTCGGCCCGCGAGGTCGGCCGCTTCGGGGCTCCCTCGCTCATCACCCGGGCGACCAACGACGTCCAGCAGGTGCAGATGCTGGTGCTGCTCAGCTTCACGCTGATGGTCTCAGCGCCGATCATGTGCATCGGTGGCATCATTCTCGCGGTGAACCAGGACGCCGGGCTGTCCCTGCTCCTGGTTGTGATCGTCCCGATTCTCGCGGTCATCATCACGCTGATCGTGCGGCGGATGCGCCCGCTCGGGCGGGCCATGCAGGAACGGCTGGACACGGTCAACCGGATCCTGCGCGAACAGATCACGGGGCTGCGCGTCATCCGCGCCTTCGTCCGCGACGACTACGAACGGCAGCGGTTCGGGGTCGCCAACACCGAGCTGACCGATGTCTCGCTGCGGTTCGGCCGCCTGATGGCCCTGATGTTCCCGCTCGTGCTCACGGTCGTGAACTTCTCCAGCGTCGCCGTGCTCTGGTTCGGCGCGCACCGCATCGACGCGGGCCACATGCAGATCGGCGCGCTGACCGCGTTCCTCAGCTATCTCATGCAGATCCTCATGTCGGTCATGATGGCGACGTTCATGTTCATGATGATCCCGCGAGCCGAGGTCTGCGCCGAACGCATCCAGGAGGTCCTGGCGACGGACTCCTCGCTGCGGCCGCCGGACCACCCGGTGCGCGAGCTGCGCGCCCACGGCCTGCTGGAGCTGCGCGGGGTGGGCTTCCGCTACCCGGGGGCGGAGGATCCGGTGCTGCGCGGCGTCAGCCTCACCGCCCGCCCCGGCCAGACCACCGCCGTCATCGGCAGCACGGGCAGCGGGAAGACGACCCTGCTGGGCCTCATCCCGCGGCTCGCCGAGGCGACCGAGGGCACCGTCCTGGTGGACGGGGTCGACGTGCGCGACATCGATCCCACCGTGCTCGCGCGCACCGTCGGCGTCGTGCCGCAGCGACCGTACCTGTTCTCCGGGACCGTCGCGTCGAACCTGCGTTACGGCAACCCCGATGCCACCGACGACGAGCTCTGGCGGGCCCTGGAGACCGCGCAGGCGAAGGAGTTCGTCGAGGCGATGCCGGACGGGCTCGACGCCCCGATCGCCCAGGGTGGCACGAACGTCTCCGGCGGGCAGCGGCAGCGGCTGTGCATCGCCCGGCTGCTGGTCCACCGGCCCGAGGTCTACCTGTTCGACGACTCCTTCTCGGCCCTCGACTACGCCACCGACGCCCGCCTGCGGGCGGCGCTCGCCCGGGAGACGGCCGAGGCCACGGTTGTGATCGTCGCCCAGCGGGTGGCCACCATCCGCGACGCCGACCAGATCATCGTGCTGGAAAGCGGAGAGGTGGTCGGGGTGGGCACCCATCACCAGCTCATGGCCGACAATCCGACGTACCGCGAGATCGTGCTCTCGCAGCTCACCGAGCAGGAGGCCGCGTGAGCGGGACCGCTTCCACCCCGGCACCGCGCCGCGGCCCGGCCCCGGTGGCCGGCCCGGCGCGTTTCCTCGGCGGTCAGGGCGCCGCCGAGAAGTCCGCGGACTTCGCGGGTTCGAGCCGGCGCCTGCTGCGCCTGCTGCGGCCGCAACGCCACCTGCTGACGGTCTCCGTCGGGCTGGCGACGGCGAGCGTCGGGCTCACCGTGACCGGGCCCCGGCTGCTCGGCCATGCCACCGACCTGGTGTTCGCGGGGATCTTCAGCCGGCGGCTGCCCGCCGGGACGACGAAGGAGCAGAACGTCGCCGCGCTGCGGGCCGCCGGGCACGGCACCCAGGCCGACCTGCTCGCCTCGCTGCACGTCACCCCCGGGCGGGGGATGGACTTCGGCGCGATCGGCACGGTGCTGCTGTGGGTCGCCCTCGTCTACGCGCTCGCCGGGATCTGCGGTGTGCTGCAGGCCCGCCTCACCAACCTGGCGATCCAGCGGGTGATCGGTGAGCTGCGCGACGACGTGCAGCGGAAGATCTCCCGGCTGCCCACCCGCTACTTCGACAGCCAGCCGCGCGGGGAGGTGCTCAGCCGGGTCACCAACGACATCGACAACCTCGGCCAGAGCCTCCAGCAGAGCGTGTCGCAGATCGTCGTCTCGGGGCTGACCATCGTCGGTGTGCTGGCGATGATGTTCTGGATCTCCTGGGAGCTCGCCCTGATCGCACTGGTGACGGTGCCGGTGTCGGTCGTGGTGGCCACGCGGGTCGGCAAGCTCGCCCAGCCGCAGTTCGTCGCCCAGTGGAAGATCACCGGGCGGCTCAACGCGCACGTCGAGGAGATGTACACCGGGCACACCCTCGTCCGCGCGTTCGGCCGCCAGGAGGAGTCGGCGCGCACCTTTCAGGAGTACAACGACCAGTTGTACACGGCCAGCTGGCGGGCCCAGTCCATCTCCGGGTTCATGCAGCCGGCGATGATGTTCATCGGCAACGTCAACTACGTCCTGGTGGCCGTGATCGGTGGTCTGCGGGTGGCGTCGGGGGCGCTGTCGATCGGCGACGTCCAGGCGTTCATCCAGTACTCGCGCCAGTTCAGCCAGCCGCTGTCGCAGGCCGCCAGCATGGCGAACCTCGTCCAGTCCGGGGTGGCCTCCGCGGAGCGGGTGTTCGACCTGCTGGACACCGCCGAGCAGGAGGCCGACCCGCAGGTGCCGGCGCGGCCCGAGGGGCTGCGCGGCCGGGTCGCGTTCGAGCACGTCGCGTTCCGCTACAAGCCGGACAAGCCGCTGATCGAGGATCTCTCCCTGGTCGCCGAGCCGGGCCACACGATCGCGATCGTCGGCCCCACCGGGGCCGGCAAGACCACGTTGATCAACCTGCTGATGCGCTTCTACGACGTGACCTCGGGACGGATCACCCTCGACGGCGTCGACATCGCGGCCATGACCCGCGACGGGCTGCGCGCCCAGATCGGCATGGTGCTGCAGGACACCTGGTTGTTCGGCGGGAGCATCGCCGAGAACATCGCCTACGGAGGCGAGGGCGTCACCCACGCCCAGGTCGTGGCGGCGGCCCGGGCCGCCCACGTCGACCGGTTCGTCCGCACCCTGCCGGCTGGCTACGACACCGTTCTCGACGACGAGGGGACCGGCGTCAGCGGGGGCGAGAAGCAGCTCATCACCATCGCCCGTGCGTTCCTGGCCGAACCGTTGATCCTGGTCCTCGACGAGGCCACGAGCTCGGTGGACACCCGCACGGAGGTCCTCATCCAGCAGGCCATGTCGACGCTGCGCGCGGGCCGGACCGCCTTCGTCATCGCGCACCGGCTGTCGACCATCCGCGACGCGGACACCATCCTCGTGATGGAGGACGGGGCGATCGTCGAACAGGGCGATCACGCCGGGCTGCTCGCCGCAGACGGCGCGTACGCCCGGCTCTACCAGTCGCAGTTCGCCCAGGCCGCCGTGGAGATCTAGCGGCCGGACGCCGGCAGGACGGCCCACGACCGGTAGGCCTCCAGGTGCGACTTGAGGCTGGACAGCGTCGCGGGCCAGCCTCTGTAGAGGTCGCAGTCGGCGCTGTCGCGGATCTGGTCGTGCACGACGGTGAGCCGGCAGGAGTCGCCCACGGTCTCGATGTCCCAGGTCACGCGGGTGACGCCCGCGTCACGCACGTCGGCACTCCACAGCGCGACCGTCCTCTGGACCAGCCGCCGGGGCGGTGAGACCTCCAGGTTGACGCCGATACCGAGCCGCGTGCCGGTGCCCGGATCGCTGAGCTCGAAGTGGGAACCGGGGGTCCAGTCCGAGGTCACCCGCGTGCCCAGATCGCGGGTGACGCCGGTATCGGGCGCCGTGATCGCGGCCCAGAGGCGGCGCGGGGTGGTCCGAATGTAGATCTTGAACACCTTCTCCATCGGTCTCTCCAGACTGCGCGTGAGCTCGCTGTGCGTGACGGAGGAGCGGCGTTCGTTCCCATCCTCCGGAGCTGGCCGCGCGGCGGCAAGGGCCCGGCGGGGAGCACCAAGGTGCCCCTTCGAGAGGAGGAGCGCGAAAGCACGCAGTCGGGAGACGGCCCGGCGGTCGCGATTACCGGTAAGCGGATTGAACCTGATGATCTCTTGGGCGGGTCGACTCATAGCGGAAAAGGAGAAGCTCGTACGAAGTCCAGCTCGGGGCCTCGCTGAAAGGAGGGAAGCCGGAGCGGTCAGTTGATCAGAGCGGTGAGCTGGCGGCCGTCCTGCCAGGTTCCGGTCACATCGGAGAAGGAGTTGTCCTTCCAGCGCAGCAGCCGTACGGCGGTGTTGCAGACGGCCGGGAAGATCTCGATCTGCTTGCCGTCGCAGGTGTACGGATGGGCCATGACATTCGGCTGGTCGTGCGTGGCGCGCAGCGCGGTGAGCAGGCCGTCCGAGCTCGGCTGCGGGGTCTTCGCCAGCAGGGCCCGCAGAGCGAGAACGGCGGAGAAGGCGCCCTGCGACGCCGAGGTGCGGTTCGCCTCCGGCACGGCCTTGCGGAAGGCGACCGTGTCGGCGTCCCCGCCGCTGGACCCGACGGGGAGGTAGCTGGAGGCGAAGTAGAGGTTGTCGGTGCGGCCGCCGGCGGCCCGTGGCACCGAGGGCGTGGCGCAGGCGCCGACGAAATAGATGTCGCTGTGAATGTTCAGCGCGGCCGCGGCCTGGACGATCCGGGCGCACGCCGCCGCCTGGAATACGACGATGATGGCGTCCGGGTGGCCGGCGGCGGCCTGGGTGAGCGCCGGTGCGAAGTCCGCCGCGTCAGACTTTTCGGCGATCAGCCGGACGTCGGTGACACCTTTCTTGCGGAGAACGTTCTGAGATCCCTTGATCGCGGCGGTGAGCAGTCCAGGCAGGTCCACGTACAATGCATGTGCACTGCGGATATGCCGGGTGGCGGTGAGGTAGTCGGTGAGGCCGAGTAGTTCCGCGACCGTACCGCCGGAAAGTGCGAAGGCGTTCTTGGAATCGAGTTCTCCGCTGAGCTGCGGGGAGCCGGTGACGTAGGGGATGTGGGCCGCCTCGTATATCGGCATGGCGGCCTGCGTGCCGAAATCGATGCCGCCGACCACCGCGATCGGCTTCTCCGTGACCAGCCTGTTGGCACAGTTCTGGGAGGATTCCGGGGAACCGTCGGTGGCGCAGGTCGCCAGCCGCAGCGGCCGGCCGCCGACGCCGCCGAGCGCGGCATTGGCATGATCCACGGCGGCCTGCGCCGCCCGCCGGGTCTCCGGGTATGACCCAAGAGTGCTGTTCTCGACGGTGACGAAGCCGAGGGTGACCGGTGGCCCGGTCAGGTGGCTCGCCGTGGCGCCGGCGGCTGCGCCGCCCGACGAGCCACCGCGTTGGCTCGTGCAGCCGGCACCGGCGAAGGCGACAGACAGGGCGACGGAGAACGCGAGTAGGGCGCGGGAAGCTTGTCTCACGGGCGCTCAAGCTACACTCCATCTCACCCGGTTCCTGGGTGAGACCGTCGACCGGCGGGACGGGAGTGATTCGGTGACCGCGCGCCCACTCTTCCGCCTCGTCGCCCGTCCGTCGACTTCGATGCTGGACATCTGCTCGGGAGCCTCGTGACCACCTATGTAGCCGCAATGCTGCTGGGCCTCGGCCCGGGCGCGGTGTACGCGGCGCTCGGGCTCGGGCTCGTGCTCACCTACCGCGCCTCCGGCGTCATCAACATCGCGCATGGCGCCTTCGCGATGTACGCCACTTACCAGTATGCCGAGCTGCGCGAGGTTGGCGACCTTGTCCTGCCCGTCGTCGGGTTGCCGCCACGAATTCATCTCACCGACACCCCCACGTTCGGTCTGGCATTGTCGGTTTCTCTTGCGATGGCCGCCCTGCTGGCATTGGCGTCCTATCTGCTGGTCTTCCGGCCATTGCGGCGGGCTCAGCCGATGATGACCGTCGTCGCCGCCGTCGGGCTCACGATCGCGTTGCAGGCCGTGGCCGTCGTCCAGTTCGGCGCGGACAACCGCTTCCTCGACCCCGTGCTGCCCCAGTCGCCGCTGCACCTGCTCGGGGTCACGGTGCCAAGCGACCGGCTGCTGCTGGCGGGCCTCGTCGTCGTGGCCGCGGCCGGCCTGTGGGCGACGTCGCGCTGGACCATGTTCGGCCTCGCGACCCGGGCCGTCGCCGACGACGAGGAGACCACCGCGCTGCTCGGCCGCCGGCCGGGTTGGATCGCGGCGGCGAACTGGATGCTGGCGGCGGTGCTCGCCGCGCTGGCCGGCATCCTCGTCGCCCCGATCAGCGCGTTGAACCCGACGAGCTACTCGTTGTTCGTCGTGCCCGCGCTCGCCGCGGCCCTGCTCGGGGGGCTGTCCTCGTTCGGCCTGACCGTCGCCGGTGCACTCGGCCTCGGCGTCGCGCAGGGGCTCCTGCTCCCGCTGCAGCAGGATGTCGGCTGGCTGAACCAGCCCGGTCTGCGGGCGCTGCTGCCGATGATCCTCGTCCTCGCCGTGGCGGGCCGGCGCGGAACGCTGATCCCGGGCCGGGTGGCCGCCGCGGTCGTGTCGGTGCCGTTGCCGGCGGTCGAGCCTGCGCGGCGTCCGCTTGGTGGGCTCCTGCTCGGCGTGCCCGTCGGGATCGTCGCGCTGTTCCTGCTCACCGGCTCCTGGCGGCTCGGGCTCGAACGCAGCCTCGCCGGCGCCGTGGTGTGCCTGTCGTTCGTGGTGCTGACGGGCTACGTCGGCCAGCTCTCGCTGGCGCAGATGTCGCTGGCCGGCGTCGCCGGTTTCCTGTTGGCCAGGCTGGAGGGCGAGCTCGGTGTGCCCTTCCCGATCGCCCCGCTGATCGCCACGTTCGCGGCCGCGGTCGCCGGACTGTTCATCGGGGTGGTGTCGCGCCGGCTGCGCGGCGTGGACCTGGCACTGATCACGCTGGTTGCCGGGGTCGCGATCCAGGAGGCGGTGTTCGGAAATCCGCTGGTCACCGGCGGGCTGGCCGGGTCGTCCGTGCCCAATCCGAAGATCTTCGGGCTGGATCTCGGGCTGTCCGGAGCTGGCTTCCCCCGGGTGCAGTTCGGCCTGCTGGCGCTGGCCGTGCTCGCGGCCAGTGGCTACGGGGTGGCCCGCCTGCGCACCGCGGACCTCGGCCGGCGGATGCTCGCGGTGCGGGCCAACGAACGGTCGGCGGCCGCGGTCGGGATCGACGTGCGCCGGACGAAGGTGCTGGCGTTCACGCTGTCCGCGGCGCTCGCCGGCCTCGGCGGCTGCCTCATCGGATACGGCCAGGGCCGGCTGTCCTTCGACTCGTTCGGGGTCACCGCGTCGCTGTTCTTCCTCGCCATCGCGGCCGTCGGCGGGGTGACCAGCGTCGGCGGGGCGCTGGTCGGAGGCCTGCTCGTCCCGGGTGGGCTGGCGTTCACGGCGCTGGACCGCGTCGCCGGACTCGGTGAATACCAGCAGGTGCTGTGCGGCCTCGCGGTGGTGGTGCTGGCCGTCCTGCGGCCGGCCGGGCTCGTCTACCGGTCCGGCCGCGCCGCCCGCCCGGTCGCGCCCGGTGGGGACAGGCCGTCCGACGGGGACGGCGGGGACGTGCTGTCTGGCGGGAAGGTTCGGGCTGGCCCGGGCCCGCAGACGCCCGAGGCCGTCGACGCCGGGCCCGCGCGCTCCGCTGAGGGGAACCGGCCGAGCCTGGCCCCGTACCAGGTCAACCCCGGCGGCGTGGCGTGACCGCGCTGCTGTCCGTCGACATGCTCGCCGCCGGGCAGGGCGGCACCCGCATCGTCGAGGATGTCTCGTTCACCCTGGAGGCGGGCAGCGTCACCGGTCTCATCGGGCCGAACGGCGCCGGCAAGACGACGCTGATCGACGCGCTCACCGGCTTCGCGACGATCTTCGCCGGCAGTGTGCACCTCGACGGTGCCGAGCTGGCGGGGCTGGCGGCGCACGAGCGGCAGCGCCACGGGCTCGCCCGCACCTTCCAGGCCCTGGAGCTGTTCGACAGCCTGGCAGTGGCGGAGAACCTCGCCGTGGTCACCCGCCCGACGGCGGGGTCGGCGGACACCGGGCGGCTGGGACTCGCGGCGATCGCCGACCGCCTGCCCGCGACGCTCAGCCACGACGAGCGGGCCGCCGTGGCCCTCGGCCGCGCCCTCATCGCCGCGCCGAAGGTGCTGCTGCTCGACGAGCCGGCCGCGGGCCTCGACCCCGCGGACCGGCGTGAGCTCACCGCGCGCATCCGTCGCATCGCCGGCCGCGGCGTCGCCATCCTGCTCGTCGATCACGACGTCCAGCTCGTCTTCGACGTCTGCGACCGGGTTCTCGTCCTGGACGGCGGCCGGATCGTCGCCCGCGGGCTCCCCGCGCAGGTTCGGGCGGATCCGGCCGTCCGCGCGGCCTACCTGGGCGGCTCCGAGGCCCCGGGGCCTCGGA
>NZ_JANEZT010000121.1 GCF_025403405.1 Frankia tisae | reverse complement strand
ACGGGGCATGGGCGGGGGCGGGGAGTTCGCGCGGCGGCTGACCGGGCGGCGGCTGACCCGGCGGCGGCGGTCGGGAGCCGCGGGGCTGGCTCTTGGCGCGGCCGGCGTCCTGCTGGTCGGGCTTGTCGCCTGCTCGATGCCCTACGGCGACGACGCGGCTCCAACTCCCGCGCCGGCCGGCGGGACCGCTGCGGTGGCCCGCCCCGGTGGGAGCGGTGCCCCGACGGCCCCGGGAACGGCCGGGGGCTCGGGGACGGCGGAGAAGACCAGCCCGGTCGGGAACGGCCCGCGGCGGCCTACGGGGCAGCCGGTCACGATCGCGTTCGGTGGTGACATCCACTTCGCCGGGACGCCCGGCCAGCGCCTCGCGGCGGATCCCGCCACGGCGATCGGGCCGATCTCGGCGACCCTGTCCGCCGCGGATCTCGCGGTTGCGAACCTGGAAACCGCGGTGACCGACGGTGGCACCCCGGCGCCGAAGGAGTTCACCTTCCGCGCCCCGCCCACCGCGTTCGACGCGGTGCGGGCCGCCGGCATCGACGTTGTGACCATGGCGAACAACCACGGTATGGACTACGGCCTGACCGGGCTGCAGGATTCGCTGCGCCACGCCCGGGCGGCGCACTTCCCGGTCATCGGCATCGGCGAGGACGACACCAGTGCCTTCGCCCCGTACACGACGACGGTGAAGGGGCAGCGCGTCGCCGTCATCGGCGCGACCCAGGTCCTCGACGACGAGCTCGTCCCCGCCTGGACGGCCGGACCGCACAAGCCCGGCCTGGCCTCGGCGAAGGAGGTCGACAAGCTGGTCGCCGCCGTGCGCTCCGCACGGGCGGGGGCCGACACCGTCGTCGTCTTCCTGCACTGGGGGGTCGAACAGCAGCATTGTCCCAGCGACGCGCAGCGTTCCCTGGTTCCTCGGCTTTCCGCGGCCGGGGCGGACGTCGTCGTCGGGAGCCACGCCCACGTTCTGCTCGGGGCGGGCTGGACGGGCGACGGCGCCTACGTCGACTATGGGCTGGGAAACTTCGTCTTCTACTCGTCCGGTACCGGGCCCAACACCGAGTCCGGGGTCCTGGAGCTGACCGTGGCCGGCCGGGCCGTCACCGCCGCCACCTGGGTGCCCGCCCGGATCGTGGGCGGCGCGCCACGGCCGCTGAGCGGTGCCGCAGGCAGTCAGGCACTCGCCGGCTGGAACGCGCTGCGGGGCTGCACCGGCCTGTCGGCCACCGCCCCGTGATGGTTCAGGGCACGGCCGGCGCCGCCGCGCAGCCGGCGCACGTGCCGTAGATCTCCACGGTGTGCTCGACGTCGACGAAGCCCTCGGCGTCGGCGACCGCCGCGGTCCACACCTCGATCTCCGGGCCGGCGATCTCCACGGTCCGCCCGCAGACCCGGCAGACCAGATGGTGGTGGTGCGCCTCGGTGGCGCAACGCCGGTAGACGGTCTCGCCGTCGTCGCGGCGGATCATGTCGACCTCGCCCCGGTCCACCAGTACCTGCAGATGGCGGTACACGGTGGTCAGTCCGACCGCGGCGCCCCGCGAGCGTAGCAGGGCGTGCAGGTCCTGGGCGCTGGTGAAAGCGTCGGTCTCGGCGAGGGCGGCGCACACCGCGTCACCCTGCCGGGTGGCGCGCACCGTCGTGCCGCGACCGGGCGCGCCGCGGGCCGCCGCGCTACCGCGTCCGGCCACGGGGGCCACAGGGCTGGCAGAGGCCACAGGGCTGGTAGAGGCGGCTGTGCTGGCAGAGGCGGCTGGGCTGGCGGCGCCGAGGTCCGGCCACGAGGACGGGTCAACGCCGGTCGATCTGGCCTCGTTCCCCGCGATGCTCACCGACACTCCCTTCGCCACGTCTGTCCTGTGGTCCGAGAGGCCACAGGGGTCCTGGATGCCCCACCGAGCCGGCCGAGCCGGCCGAGCCGCGACATTTTCGCGGCTCCGGTTGCTTCACGGTCTCATTTTCTCACTTTCGCGCGCTGTCAGGGCCGTTCGGCCGGCTCGGATGGCATACCCACGGTCCAATTTATTGACAATGAAATCCATTTCCGAAAAGGTTGGTCGTGGCGGGACGGGCTCGCCACCACTCTTGGAGGTTTTAATGTCACTTACGGTCACTCCGCAGCTCGTCGAGGCGGCCCGTGCCGGCGAACTGGCCGACGAGGCGTTCCTGGACTGTGTCCGCACCTCGCTGCCATTCGCCTACGAGCTGGTCGAACGGCTCGCGGCCGAGCTCGGGCCGGCCCGCGCCGCCGGCTGCGACTTCACCGCCTTCAACGGCACGCCGCCCACCGACGCCGAAGGCGGCCAGCTGCTGCGGGCCATGGCCAGCACGTCCATCCGCTCGGCCCTGGAGCGGCATTTCGGGGTGGCTCTCGTGTTCCAGAACTGCCACCGGGTCGGGATGTTCGGCCTCGACACGGTTGGCGGAGAGCAATACCGGCAGTTCGTCTCCCGCGAGGCGCAGGTGCTCAACCAGAAGCCCGAGCTCATCAACTGCTGAGCGCCCCCGGCGCCGGCCGGCGACTCCCCGCGGCATAGCCTGTGCGCTGCGTCGAGAGTCAGGGCCGGACGGGCGGAGGAGCGGCATGGCGCGGCAGGGCAGCCGGCCGGGTTGGCTGCGAGAGCCGGACCCGTTGCAGAATCCCGTTGGCAGCCGGCTCGCCATCCTCGGCGCGATCGCGCTGGTCATCGGCGGTGCCGCGGCCGCCCTGACCGGGGGTGGGCAGCAGGCAGCCGGCCCGCGCACCGGCGCCGTGCACACGAGCACCCCCGCCTCGGCCCCCGCCCCGACGGTCGCTATGCCGGCCGTCCCGGTCTCCACCGCGAACGACGCCGCGGAGCTGGCGTCCTGGTACCACGGCAGCGAGGGGCTACGGATCCGGGTGGCCACGGACGTGGCCGCTGTCCGAGGTCACCTCGCCGCGCAGAACGGCGCCGCCCTGAAACCCGCCTGCGTCGCCCTCGATACCGCCGTCTCGGCGGCAATCACCGCGCCGGTGCCGCCCACCTCCGGCGCGCGGGTTCGTTACGACGCAGGAGGCCGTGGCTACACCGCGGCGGCGGCCTCCTGCGCCCAGCTGTTCGACGGCACCCGCATCGAGGTCGGCGTCCTACAGCAGCGTGTCGCCACCTCGCTGGCGGACGGCGACCGGGAATGGGCCGCGCTGGCGGCGATCATCGGTCAGCCGATGGCGACCGCGGGCCCGCAGACCCCGTGATCGTGCAGCGGTCCAGCTCATACAGCGTCCCGGTGAGCGGGAACGAACGGGCGCCGTGTTTGCACCACCCGCCGCGGCGCAGGGCTGCGAGCTCCGCGGTCGTGCCCCGGCGGTCGTAGGCGAGGACGAACAGCAGGACCCGCCGCGGCGGCTGCTGGCGGGCCCGTACGGTCCGCTCCGCGCCACCGTGACCGATCGCGCTCAGGAACGTCGTCGCCGAGCGTGGCACCCGTGCGCGGGGTGGCTGTGGGCCGTCGCCGCTGAGCTCCATCCCGTACAGCCAGCCCGCCCGGGCGAGGCGTCCACCGACGATGACGGCGTCACCCGGGCGGTACTCGGCGCGCACGGCCAGCGTGGCGTGGACCATGCCCTCGATCGGGCGCACCTCGTGGCGTTCCCGCCACAGGGTGCCGATCCCGGCGGCCGCGCAGACCGGCGTCGCCGCGACACCCACGAGGCAGAGCACACACGCCGCCCGGATGACACCCGCGCCACCCGCGCCACCGGCGCCACCGCGTCGGCGGACCACGGTGGCCAGCTCGCTCGCGCCGGCCGCCGCGACGATGGTCAGCAGCGGGACCAGAAACAGGTTCGGCCGACACGCCCCGAACGGCCAGTAACGTCCGGCGCTCGCCGCGAGCTGGAGGAGCTCGGCGCCGACCAGGCTCCACAGCAGGGTCGCGCCGTCCGCCCGGCGGCGCAGCGTCCGGGCGCCTGCGAGCACGGCGACGGCCGTCGCCGACCCCACGAGGGTTGTGGCGATGCGGTGACCCTCGAGCAGGGAATGCACGAGGTTGGGGTCGTAACGGTCGATGCC
This sequence comes from Frankia tisae, assembly GCF_025403405.1. Lineage (GTDB taxonomy): Bacteria > Actinomycetota > Actinomycetes > Frankiales > Frankiaceae > Frankia > Frankia tisai. The sequence continues at coordinate 12,559 of NZ_JANEZT010000121.1, read as the reverse complement.
GGGTGGCGCGCCGCCGAGGATCGCGCGCGCCTGGTCGGCTGTGAAGCGCACCCCGCCGAAGAGGCCGCGCCCAGCGAGGAACTGATCGTCCCAGAAGTGGCTCGCACGCTGGCTGGACTGGTGCGCGACGAACACCAGCGCATGCCCGCCGGCCAGCAGCAGCGCTGGCGCGGCCCGCCAGCTGGTTCGTCGGTCGCGGACGAGGTCGCCCACGGCCAGTGGCACCAGCAGGAACACGGCGGGCAGCGAGACTGCAGCCAGGACGCCGGCCGCGGTCCGGTTCCGCAGCGGCGCGCCGGGCGCCGTCCACAGGGCGAACACCGCCAGGGAGACGACCGCCTCGAGGACGTACGGCTTGAGCTGGGTGCCGGAGTCGACGACGGTGCCGCTCAGTGCCACCGCGACCGCGCCGCCCGCGGCAGGGACGACGCCGGCGAAGCGCCGCGCGGACAGAAAGGTGGCCGCGGCCAGCACCGGCAGCCAGATCCCGGCCGTGACGGTCCGCAGCGCCCAGGCGTGCCAGCCGAGAACGTCGCCGGTCACCCGGGTCAGCGCGATCGACCCCAGCGACGACGGCGCGTTCGCCGACCTGAGCTCTGACCAGAACGTCGGCCAGGGCTCGCCCGCGAAGTGCGGACGCCAGAGCTCGTCGTACCAGAGCGGCCGCCCGATCCGGGCGTGCAGCGCGATCTCCACTCCGATGGTGGTGACGGCGAGCAGGAGCGCGATCCGCAGGTCGCGGCGCGAATTGTCCACAGGTTGTCCACAGGGCGCCGTCTTCCTGTGGACAACCTCGTCGATGGTGTCGATAGGACTAGTTCTGCGCTAGTTCTGCTTGTACCGGGCCAGGAACCGGTCGATCCGCCCGACGGCGTCGGTCAGATCGTCCACCGAGGGCAGAGTCACGATCCGGACGTGGTCGGGACGCGGCCAGTTGAAGCCGGTGCCCTGGACGAGAAGGATCTTCTCGGCTGCCAGCAGGTCGAAGACGAACCGCTCGTCGTCCTGGATGGGATAGATCTCGGGGTCGAGGCGCGGAAACGCGTAGAGGGCGCCTCGCGGCGGCACACAGGACACGCCCGGGATGTCATTGAGCAGCTTGACGACCGTGTCCCGCTGCTCCCGCAGTCGACCTCCGGGCAGGACGAGATCGCCCGCACCGCCGTCCTCGGCGAGCGCGGCGAGCGTGGCGAACTGCCCAGGCACGTTCGCGCACAGCCGCATGTTCGCGAGGATGTTCAGCCCCTCGATGTAGGACGATGCATGACCACGCGGGCCCGACAGCACCATCCAGCCGGAGCGGAACCCGGCCAGCCGGTACGCCTTCGACAGCCCGTTGAAGGTCATGCAGACCAGATCCGGGGCAAGCGACGCGGTGGCGACGTGCTCGGCGTCGTCGTAGAGGATCCGGTCGTAGATCTCATCGGACAGCAGCATGAGATGGTGGCGCCGCGCGACCTCGACGATGTCCTCCAGCACCTGCCGCTCGTACACGGCGCCGGTGGGGTTGTTCGGGTTGATGACGACGATCGCCCTGGTCCGCGGGGTGACCTTCCGGGCGATGTCCGCCAGGTCCGGCGCCCAGCCGGCGCTCTCGTCGCAGAGATAGTGCACCGGCCGCCCGCCGCAAAGGCTGACCACCGCCGTCCACAGCGGGTAGTCGGGCGCCGGGAGCAGCACCTCGTCGCCGTTGTTGAGCAGCGCCTGCAACGACATCATGATCATCTCGGACACGCCGTTGCCCAGATACACGCTGTCGGACGTGATCCCGGTGATGCCCTTGCGGTTGTGGTAGCCCACGACCGCCTCGCGCGCGGCGCGCAGGCCCTTGGAGTCGCTGTACCCCTGTGCATCCGCAAGGTTTGCCACGACGGCCTCGAGTATCTCCGGCGGAGCGGAGAAGCCGAACGGTGCCGGGTTGCCGATGTTCAGCTTGAGGATGCGCGCGCCCGCGGCTTCCAGCCGAGTCGCTTCGTCGAGGACAGGCCCACGGACGTCGTAACAGACGTCGGCGAGCTTGTCGGACTGGGTGAACTCCATCTACCCAGAGTAGGTGGGGCGTCCAGCGGATTTTCGGCGGGCCACGGCTGCGGCGACAGGTTCACCCCACGGGAGTGACTGCAACACCAGCGAGGCCACGAAGAACGCGGCGACCGAGAGCACAATGGCACCGCCGGCGGCGACGTTCCACTGCTCGCTGACAGCGAGCCCGATCACACCGGCGGCGACGCCGACCACGATGGCCATGGCGGTCATCGTGGCCGTCCGTGAACACCAGAGCCGGGCGGTCGCCGCCGGGCCGACGATCAGGGCGACGGCCATGATCGTGCCGACGGCGGGCAGGGAGGTCACCACCGTCGCCTCGAGCGCCAGCAGCAGGACGAGATCGAGTCGGCGGGCCGGGTAGCCCGCGGCGGCGAAGGCGCCCGGGTCGAAGGCGGCCAGGTGCAGCTCCTTGCGCAGCGCCGCCAGCACCCCGAGCACGACCGCCGTCGTCACCGCGCTGACGACAAGGTCACTTGGCTGGACGGTGAGCACCGAGCCGACCAGGAAGGCGGTGAGGTCCCGGCTGAAGCCCTCCTGCGTCGACATCAGCGCCATTCCGAGGGCGAAGCCGCCGGAGAGCACCACGGCGGTGACGCTGGAGGTCTCCCGTCCGTGTTCCGCGCCGCGCGGGCCGGTCAGCGCGGCCACGACAGCCACAAGGAGCACACCGAACAGCCCTGCGCCGAGGACGAGGCCCAGGCCCAGCATCGTCGCGATGACCACCCCGGGAAAGGTCGCGTGGGTCAACGCCATGGTCAGGAAGCTCAGCCGACGCAACACGACATGGACACCGACAGCACCGCAGAGCACCCCGACGATCACGACCTCCAGCAGCGCGCGCCACACGTAGCCGTCACCGAGCGAAGAGAACAGGATCATCGCCTCACCAGCCGCCGAGAGGCCTGGCCGAGCGTCACCAGGGCGTAGAAGGCGACGAGAACGAGCACGATGGTGGCCCCGGCGGCCAGCCGAACATCGTGACCGACCGAGGCCTCGTAGCTGGTGGCGAGTCCCAGCCAGGCGCCGGCCATACCGACGAGCACCGCCACGGCGACGATGACACCGAGCCGCTCGGACAGCAGCCGCGCCGCCGCGGCCGGCACGACGAGCATCGCGATCACAAGCACGGTCCCGACGGCCTGGACCGATGCGACCACGACCAGCGCTATCAGCATGTTGCTCACCAGGTCGAGCGCGGTGATCCGGTATCCCGCCGCCCGGGCCCACTCCGGATCGAAGGCCCGTAGCAGCAGCTCCTTACCCAGCCCAAGCAGGACAAGCACGGCAAGGACGGCCACCACGGCGGTGACCACGATGTCCGCCGTGTCGATGGTCAGTATGTGCCCGAACAGGAAGGCCGTCAGATCGGCGGTGTACGAGCGCTGCCGGGAGATGAGGATCACCCCCACCGCGAAGAAGGCCGTCAGCAGCACGGCCAGGGTCGTGTCCTCGTTCACTCGCCGGGTGGCCGCGATCGCCGTGAACAGGGCGACCGCGGCCACCGCGCAGACGAGCGCGCCCGGCACGATGCCGGACCGGCCCGAGACCAGAAACCCGACGACGACCCCGGGAAAGACGGTGTGGGTGACGGCGTCGGTCAGGAACGCCAGCCGGCGCAGCAGCACATATACGCCGACCGCGCCGCAGAGTGCACCGAGGAGCAGCGCCTCGACGAGAGCTCGCGTCATGTAGGGCCGGTCGAACGGCGCCACCAGGAAATCAATCATGATCGGGCGACGATCAGACCGCGATCGCCCAGTTCCAACGCGGCCCCGCCATAGGCGGCCCGCAGCAGGTCGGGGGTGAGCACCTCGCCGGGTGGACCGAAGCCGAACTGGTGCCGGTTGAGCAGGCAGATCCCATCGCAGGTGAGCTGCGCCAGGCCCAGGTCATGGGTGGACACGACGACCGCGGCACCACCCGCGGCGAGAGCTCTGATCGTGGCCAGCAGAGCCTCCTGGGAGACCGCGTCGACCCCGTTGAAGGGCTCGTCGAGCAGCAACGCCGCCGGTTGCGCCGCGATCGCCCGGGCGAGCAGCACCCGCTGCCGTTGCCCACCCGACAGCGTCCCGAACCGGTCCGCCGCCCGGTGCGCGAGGCCCACCGCCGCCAGCGCTTCGGCCGCCGCGTCCCGGTCGGCCCGCCCAGGTGGCCGCAGCCAGCCGATCCGTCGGTAGCGGCCCATCAGGACGACCTGCGCCACCGAGACCGGGAAGTCCGGGTCGAGCGTGTCGGCCTGCGGCACGTACGCGACCTGCCGGCGTGCCAGCGCGGGCGGTCGGCCGAGGACACTGATCGAACCTGATGCGACCGGCACCAGGCCAAGCAACGCCTTGATGAGGGTTGACTTGCCCGCGCCGTTCGGCCCGACGAGAGCGACGATCTCCCCTTGGTGCACCGTGCCGTGGACCTGCTCCAACGCAGGCACCCGCCCATAGGCGACGCTCGCCTGGTCGAAGACGATCGCGGCGGGTCGTGACATGGCCTAATTGGAAACGATTTTCGATGCCGATGTCAAATGGAACTCACCGGCGGCTGTGCTCTCAGCATCGGCAGTGCGCTCAGCGGCCGCCGTAGGTGATTGTCACCCGGCGGTTGAGTGCCCGGCCGGCCGGGTTGTCCGAACCGCTGGGCAGGGTGTTGGGGGCGATCGGATCGGCTGACCCCTGCCCCTTGGCGGAGACGAGTACCCCGTCCGCTGCCGTGGGCCGCAGGAGATCGGCGACGGCGCTGGTACGTCGCTGAGACAGGATCGCGTTGTATGCGGGCATGCTGACGAGACATCTGAGCCTCCGGGCGTGGGGCAGGAACGTCCGGAGCCGATGACGGTCGTCATTCCGAGGCGTTGGTCGACTGATCAAGCAATCGGCGTAGCTCCCGGCCGAGCGAGCGAGGCTCGATGAGCGGCCGTCGGAACGTGACCCGCACCTGCTCGGCGCCGGCGCCATCGACTCGCCACAGATCCAGGCCGTATCGATCCAGGCCGCTGACCTGGACGCCAGCGACGTCGCCGTCGGTCGCCGCCGGTAGTGCGTGTCGGGCGAGTTGGCGCATCTGATCCGCATGTCCCACGTTGAGATGCTCGATGAGCTCCGGGGCATAGGCACTGATCAGGTCCGGTTCGGCGAACGCATAGGTGGCCAGGTCGATGCGCCGGCCTACCGTGGCGGAGGTCCATCGGCGTGGACCGCAGTCCATGTCGGTGGGGGGCAGGCAGAGCACCACATCGTCGACGGAGAGCGCCAGCACGGAAAGGCCATCGGCGATGCCGTCCTCCGTGCTGACCGTGCGGCCTAGATCGGCGAGCCTGCGCAGGATCTGTTCTGTGGTACCCGGCACCATCCGCAGCGGGCCGGCCAGGATCAGGCGCTCGCCGGCGTGCCCGGGAACCTCGACCCAGCTCCGCCTCCCGTTCCTGGCGGCGCCGGCAAGCCGGCCTTCGGTGCTCGCCATCAGCACCGGCTCACCTCCGTCGTCGATCACTCCTACCCATCCCCTTGCCTGCTCACAGGGAAGAGTCAGCAGCGCCGTGCGGCCACCGGCCAGGACCGTCCTCGCCTGCCGAGCCATCGTGACCATGTCCTGCGTGTGGATTGGTGACATCATCATGGTCTCCTTTCTTGAGGTAAGGCTTACTTAAGCCATACCTGGCATGGCGGTCAAGTGAGAGCTGGCCCGATGCGGGGATCCGCATTCGGCCGTGGTCCTGGTGTCCACCCGGTTCCCGCTCCGGGCCGACCGGGGTCTTATAGACGAGGCGGGGATCCTAGGCTGTCCTAGTCGACGGATGTCTCGCCCTCGAAGAGGAGGTGCCGGTGATCTTCAAGTTGGTCGGAGACGGTCGCCCGTACCCCGAGCATGGCCTTGGCCAGCGGGACTGGGCGGCCATTCCCCCCCGCCAGGTCCGGCTCGATCAGCTCGTCACGACGAAGCGAGTGCTTGCGCTCGATGTACTGCTCGATGAGGACTCGACCTTCTACGGAGACCTCTTCCCGCACGTGATCGAGTGGAGAGGAGCGCTCTACCTCGAGGACGGGCTGCATCGAGCGGTCCGCGCAGCGCTGCAGCAGCGCACCTCGATACACGCCCGGGTCTACGTGCTCACCGGACCCACGTTGAGCGACTCGGCTCAGTCGTCGGTGGCGCGGTAGGTCACGTAGACATCCTTGCCGACCTTGGCGAACAGGTACTGCGGACAGGCCGAAGACGGACGGTGGGTAGTGATCGGCCGAAAGACCGGTGATCGCATCACCGCCTTGAGGTCTCCACCGGCGGTCCGCCTGGCTTGACTGCCTGTGACATCTGGTGTGTCGGCCCGCTCGTACCATCCGCCGCAATAGCGGATGTCGTGCGGTCGCGACGTCCAGGCCGGGGTATGGAAGAACCACAGCAGGTAGGCCGTCCGCATCGTCAGGACGAGCACAGCGATGATCAACAAAGATCGCAGGAAGTTCCCAGCTCGTCCGGACGCGAGGATGGGGCTCACAAGACCGGGAGCCTACGGGCATCGCCTCACGTAGCCAGGCAACCGACCCCGTGTCCCATCAGACCGGTGCAGGATGCGGGACGGCTGGCCGGGGCCGACGCGAGTCGATCGATCAGCACTCGGCCTGCAGCGAGGCTCACGCTGCCTGTCCAGCCGAAGACCCCCGACCTGGCCCATGGGGTGAGGCGGTGCGGAAGATACGCAGCGGGTCTGGATCGCTGCTCATCGGCGGCGCCTCCTGAGTGACCGTTCCATCCAGGTGAAAGACCAGGAGTTCCCCGGTCGGCCGCCGCTCGAGAATCAGGCCTTTGTCGTGTATGACTCGGTGGTGGAGTGAGCAGAGCAGGATCAAATTTGCCGGATCTGTCGCCCCTCCAGCGATGCCCCATTCCTTAATGTGATGAACCTGAAGCCACCTGGTGTGCCGGCAACCGGGGTACCGGCAGACACCCTTGTCCCGCGCATAGATGGCCCTCCGCAGCTTGGTGGAGGGGCTCCGTCGGGTGCGACCGAGTGCGAGCGGGTTTCCCTTCGAGTCGGTCAGAAGTGTGCGGAGAAGACTGTCGCAGGACAGCCGGCGGACGACACTCGGCGCGAGCGTGGCGCCCCCCTCGATCTCGCAGGACCGATTGCCAGGATGCCCCTTCTCCGTGCTCCGGGAATTGTCGTTCGGGTGACTTTCGATCCCACCAATCAAAGTGTCGACATCGACATGAACGTTGACGGTGTAGAGGGTCGGATCCGTAAGCTCCGGTGCGCCGTGGGTAAGGAAAGAATTCGCGACTCCCGCCAGCGCATCAGCTCGCATGGACACCGGTACCATCCTTGCCTGATTTTCATCCGTGGAATCCGACGTGATCGTTTCTTCATTGCGCGGATCGGTCGGCTGGTCGAGACTTGACGTGGCCATCTCCAGGGCCTTGGCAATCACCGCACCGCGTTCCGGGTCGAGACGGGCGATCAGCAAAAAGGTGCCGTCCTCGTTCCAACGCCAGGAGCAGCGTATGGTCTCCTTCTTGTCGCCCTTTTTTCCCGGGTCCCGTCCGCCATCCGACTTGATCTTTGATTGTAGGGAGACAAGTCGTTCGAGTTCGCGGGCGGAGCATCGCTTTGCCTCGTGAGCCCACTCGGCCTCCGTGTCCGGTGTGGCGATGCGCGTGATGGCTCGTACCTTGGAGAAGGAGATCTCGCCGCGGGCGAAGGTTGCACTGATCTGGGGGAGCGTCTGGAGTGCGCGGGCGACGCGCAGGTACTCGTAACTCGCCCGCAGACCGAGCCCGCAGCGCCAGGCCAACCAGTGTGCGCAGGTCGGCAGTCCGGTCGAGGACCAGCCTTTCCGGCGATCGAAGGCGGCGATCAGACTCAGCCAGCGGCAGGTCGCGGTCGAGATCCGACCAGCCCAGCTGCAGACTTCCACCTCAAGATCAGGGAGGGGGATGACGTTCGGATCATCATCGAACATGCGTTCGATTCTGCGCCTTGGCGGCATCCTCGTCAAGCCCTTTGTGCCGACGCTTTTCTCCTCGATCATGCCATCCGGAATTTCATCTTGCCACGGTGGTCTACTTGCGGTTGTGGCTGCCAGAAGGTCCCTTCTCTGTTCCGCGGTGCAGACCGCCTTGCCAAGATCGCCGTCTTGTTGGCCGGTCTGGCGCGGAGGATGGCTCCTGGAGGGCATGCGGTCACCGGCAGGTTCGGTCGGAGGAGATGGCCGCACTTGACAGGCGCGCACCAGGGATGCAAAATCGATCACATGTTCGATCCAAGTGAAGGTGGCGAGTGGCCGAATGGGATCGTCAGCTCCGCAGATATGCGAGGACCGCCAGGACTCGACGGTGGTCCTTCGTGGTCGACTCCAGGCCGAGTTTTGAGAATACATTCGATATGTGTTTCTCGACGGCACCGCTGCTCACGACCAGATGCGCGGCGATCGCGGTGTTCGATCGGCCTTCCGCCATGAGAGTGAGGACCTCTCGTTCCCGTGGGGTCAACGCAGACATGGGGTCGTTACGTCGATTTCGGACGAGAAGCTGTGCCACTACTTCCGGATCCATGACGGTGCCGCCTGCCGCGACCCGACGCACCGCATCCACAAATTCGCGAACGTCTGCGACGCGGTCCTTCAAAAGATATCCGACGGCGCCGGCACCATCGGCGAGAAGCTCCGCCGCGTACTGTTTCTCGACGTATTGACTGAGGACAAGGACTGGTGATCCCGGGGTCTCAGAGCGGGCCTTGATCGCGGCTCGCAGCCCTTCGTCGCGGTGCGAAGGAGGCATCCGAACGTCCACGACGGAGACGTCGGGCTGGTGCGTCGCCACCGCATCGACCAGGCCGGGTCCGTCGCCGACCGTGGCGACCACCTCGCAGCCGGCGTCGGTGAGAAGGCGGCGCAGCCCCTCACGGAGTAGTACCGAATCCTCAGCGATGACCACCCGCACGATGCATCAGTCCTCTTCAGGTTCATGGGCTCCGACGCCGGAGAACGCCGACGCTACCTGTGGACGGGTGTTGACCGTCCGAGGATGACCTACGTCGGGAGGTGCTGCCGGGGAGAATAACTGACGGCTTGACGACATTGCCGGAGGGGATGTAGCGGTGAGTGGGTAGGACATGGCAGGCTTGGCCCCTGTGAGCACAGGTTGGTCGGCGATCGGAGGGACAGCTCGCCTTGGACGAGCTGTCACGTTCGCCTCGTCCTCCGTGTGCTTGGCTTGGGCGGCGCACGTGGCCGGCGGCGCCCAGCGGCCGGCGGCCGCGATCATGATCTCCGCCTTCCTCCTACTCACCCGGATTGCCTACGGCCTCGGTGACCGGGAACGGCACCTTCCGTTGCTCGTGGCAGGCGTCGCGGGGACCCAGGTTCTGCTCCACATCACCTTCGCTCTCACCCTCGCGCACTCCCACACGCATCGGGCGGGCGGTTGCTCGGTCGAGGCGCGGATGGTATTCGCGCACGGTCTGGCTGCGGCGTGCGTCGCGGTGCTGCTGCGCCGTGCGGAGCGTGTGCTGTGGTCGGCTTCCGGTCTCCGTCCCCATCCGTTGCTGTTCCGTCTGTTCCGGCCGGCCGTGAGGCTTGCCGTGCCTTCGATTCCACCAGTGCCGCCCGTCGACGTTCGTCGACGGGCACCCCGCCCACATACCCGTCCGCTCGGGCGATCCGCCCGTCGGCGTGGCCCGCCGCAGGGCCAGCCGGAGATCGGTCGGACGGGGCGGTGCGCCATGGGTTGCTCACCGCTGCTTGTTGCCATGGCCTGACGAACGACGCTCCGGCGCCCGTGAGACACGGAATCTCTGTGTTCCCGCTGCGCTGTGGGACCGTTTGGAAGGATTTACATGATCCGCCTCTATCGACGTGTGGGCGTGCTCGGTGTGGTTGCCGGCGCGGCCGTACTTGCCATGACAGTGCCGGCCTCCGCGCACGTCACCCTGCAGCCGTCCACCGCGTCCGCAGGTAGCTATGCCACCCTTTCGTTCAAGGTGCCGACCGAAGAGGACGACGCTTCCACCACCGGTATCGATGTTCAGTTCCCCGTCGATACACCGCTCGCGTCGGTGTCGGTGCAGCCCAAGGCCGGCTGGACCTACAAGATCACGAAGGCGGCGCCTGCGAAGCCCTTGAGCACGGACGACGGCCAGGTGAGCGAGGTGGTCACCCGCATCACCTGGACGGCGCAGGGGGGTCAGGGAATCAAGCCGGGGGAGTTTGACACGTTCACCGTTTCCGCCGGTCCGATGCCGGACAAGGCAGGACAGCTCGCATTCAAGACACTGCAGACCTATTCGAACGGAAACGTGGTGCGATGGGTTGATGTCCCGCAGTCAGGGGCTGGGGAGCCGGACAAGCCAGCACCGTCGCTGACGGTGACCGCAGCTGGGGCGGCTGAGGGCTCGTCGGCCAGCGTGCACGATTCGGCGGCGATGCAGAATGTCGCCGAGGCCTCGCAGTCGGATGACAGTGACGGGACCGCCCGCTGGCTCGGAATCGTCGGTGTGGTCCTGGGTGCACTCGGTCTGGTGGCTGGCGCCTTCGCGCTGGTGACTGCCCGGCGGCGGGCGTAGTTCCGTGCGAAGAGTGATGGTGGTGATCATGGCCTCTCTGGCCATGATCACCACCTCGATCGGGCTTGGGCTCGGCGTCGCGCCGGCGTCCGCTCATGCCCTGTTGACGGGCAGCAGTCCGGCGGACGGCGCGGCACTCGCCGCTGCGCCGACTCGGATAGTGATCGACTACAGCGAGTCGGTCCGGGTCTCGCGGGATTCGGTCCGGGTACTCGATTCGGCAGGCGCCCGGGTAGACGATGGTCAGGCACGGTCGGGGCAGAAGGCCTCCGAGGCGATGGTGCTGCTGCGACCCAACCTGCCCACGGGCACCTACGTGGCCAGCTGGCGGGTCATCTCTGCGGACAGTCATCCGATCTCCGGTGCCTTCGCCTTCGGTGTGGGGGGGCCGCCGGAGGCAGGGGCCGCCAGGGCGGAGGCGAACACGTCCGGTTCGCGGACGGTCGGATTCCTGTTCGGTGTTGCGAGGTTCGCCGGCTACGCCGGAATCGGCGTTCTTCTGGGCGCCTGCTTCTTTCTGCTGCTGCTCTGGCCGCAGGGGCTGCGGACGAGCGGTGCAAACCAGCTCATAGCGGGGGCATGGGGGCTGTCATCGCTCGCCGGCCTGGGGCAACTACTCCTGCAGGGGCCATATGCCGCCGGGCTGGGGCTGAGCGGATTGGGTCGCTGGTCGGTGCTGTCGGCGACGCTGGAGGAGCGGTTCGGCCATCTGTTGCTGATCCGGCTGCTTGCGCTCTGCCTCGCGGTACCGCTGCTGCGCCGGGTGTTCCGTACCGCCTCCCTTGACGTGTGGCGCAGATGCGAGCTGGCCGGTCTCGGACTTGTGGTGGCGGTGACCTTGGCGGCGATCGGCCACGGCAGCGCCGGGAATCTGGTGTGGCTCGCGACGGCCAGCCTGACGGTGCACGTGCTCGGAATGTCCGTGTGGATCGGCGGGCTGGCGGTGATCGCGCTCTTCCTGGTCCGCCGAGCGGCGGCGGTGGAGCTGGCGGAGGTGCTGCCCCGCTGGTCACGGGTGGCAGCGGGGGCCGTGGCCGTGATCGTGCTCAGCGGCCTGTTCCAGAGCTGGCGGGAGATCGGGACGCTCCGAGCGGTCGTCGACACCAGTTACGGGCGATTGTTGTTTTACAAGGTGTGGTTTGTCCTCGGCATGATCGCGCTGGGTGCACTTGCTCAGCGGTGGGTGCGCCGCCACTATTCCGGTCGCGTCCCCGGCGACCGATCCGATCCGGAGCCGGCGGAGAAGGCGCCGAGCGCCGCCGCGTTGACCGGTCTGCGGCGTGGGGTCGCGTCGGAGCTGATCGTCGGGGCGGTGGTACTGGGGCTCACCGCGACCCTGGTGAACATGATTCCCGCGCGCACCAGCTATGCACCGCCGTTCACCGGTACGGCGTTCGCCGGCCCGATGACGGTGAAGGTGCGGGTCGCGCCGACCAGGATCGGAGCCGAGTCTCTCGACGTGTACGCCTGGGCGCCCAGTGGCAAGCCGCAGAAGCTGGTGCAGGCAAGTGCGGCGCTGTCCCTGCCGACCGCGGATCTTGGGCCGTTCGAGGTGCCGCTCGACCTGGCTGCCCCGGGGCACGCGCGCAGTGATCGGGTGCAGGCGCCCTTGGTGGGCAAGTGGCAGCTCCGGCTGACGCTGCGAATCAACGATTTCGATCAGTACGTGACGACGCTGTTTTACACAGTCCGCTGACGGGTCTCGGCTACACGGAGACCGGTGCCGGACCGGTGATGATGCCGACGATGCGGTCGTCGGGCTCGGACGGCCCGGTGCTGCTTGAGCCGGTGCCTCCGACCTTGCCGGTGCCTCCGACCTTGCCGGTGCCTCCGACCTTGCCGGTGCCTCCGACCTTGCCGGTGCCTTCGGTCTTGCCGGTGCCTTCGGCGCCGGCTGAGCTCTCGCCCGTCGATGGCCCGGCGGACTGCGGGGGGCTGACGGGCGCAGCGGACGGGGGCGGGGCA
>NZ_JANEZT010000120.1 GCF_025403405.1 Frankia tisae | reverse complement strand
GGCTCCCACCGCCCCCACCGCGGCGCGCAGGTCGCCGCGGTGGGGGCGGTGGGAGCCGACGTGGTGGGCGCGGCCGTCCGGGCGGCTCTGGTCGGCGAGGGGGTCGACGTGTCGGCGATGGCGGTCATCCCGGATGCCCCGACGCCCGTCTGCGTCGTTCACGTTCGGGACGACGGCGAGAAGGCGGTCGTGTGGCGAGTTCCCGATGCGTTGGCCGTCACCCCCGACCAGGTCCAGGCCGCGGCGGCGACGTGCGGCCCGGCCGACGCGGCGCTGGTGACGTTCGAGTTCGCCGAACGGGCTCCGGATCTCATCGCCGCCGCCGCCAAGGCCGCCATGCGGGTTGTCGTCAACCCGGCGCCGGCGCCAGCCGACCCGGCAGCCATCGGGACCGTTCCGTGGGAGCAGGTCGACCTCCTCGTCCCCAACGAGGCCGAGGCTCGCGCGCTGCTTGCTGGGCGGGCCGCCGCCCGCGGGCCCGCCGGTCGCCTCGCCGAGGCGATCTGCGAGACGCTCGGCGTCCCGACCGTCTGCGTCACCCACGGCGAACGAGGATGTGTGGTGCGGACCGGCGGCGCGACGACTGTCCACCCCGCCGTCGCGGCGAGAGTGATCGACACAACCGGGGCCAGCGACGCCTTCACCGCGATGCTCGCCGCCCGCCTGGTGGCAGGCGCGGACCTGGCCACCGCCGTCCGCCACGCGCAGGCCGCCGCGGCGCTCACGGTCAGCCGGGTCGGTGCCTACGAGGCGCTGCCCACCGTCGGCGAGCTCCGTGAGCTGGTGTTCGGCCTACCGAACCCGTCGGGGTAGGACCGCCGGGCACGGGGGGTCGGAATGCGCCCGGCCGTGTCGCCGCGGGGTCCGGTGGATGCCGCGAACTGGGCGATGCCGCGGCGGTAGGCGTCCTCCTTGCGGCGGGCGATCGCCGCCGGGTCGATCTCCGCCACGCCGAGCCGGCCCCGGGCGCCGCAGGCGGCGGCGCGCGCGGGGTCGAGCAGGAACGGGGCGAGCGCGGCGGCCAGCGCCTCGGCGTCGTCGGGCGGGACCGCGATCCCGGACCCCCAGCGTTCGACGAACGGCGCCACGCCGGTCCGGGTCGTGGTGACCACCGGCCGCCCGGCGGCCATCGCCTCGACGGCGGCGATCGAGAAACTCTCGAAGCGGCTGGGCACGGCGACGGCGCGCGCCCGCCGGTAGAGGTCGCGGACCTCGGCGCCGGACAGATGGCCGGGGAACTCGATGTCCAGGCCGAGCTCGCGCGCCCGCCGGGCGAGCCAGGTGCCGGCGGGGGTGCCGCCGATCAGGCCGGCGGGGCGGCCGGCGAGTACCAGCCGGTGGGTGATGCCCGCGCGGTTGAGCCGCGCGGACGCGTCGAGCAGGACGTCCACTCCCTTGTACGCCTCCAGGCGGCCGACCGTCGCGATCATCGGTGCCGTGCCGGCGACGTCCGGAAAGTCGAGCCAGGGGCTGGCGTCGAACGGGTTCGGGATCACCTCCACGGCGCGTCGGCCCAACCAGCCGCGTTCGCGCAGGGTGTCGACGAGTAGCTGCGACGGGGAGGTCACCACAGCGGCGAGATCGACGGAAACCCTGTCGAGCCGGTCGGCGAGCCGGCCCTTGTACCCGATGGGCTGGCCGACGAGCTGGACGGCGAGCATGGTCGGGCAGTGCAGGTGGACGGCGAGCGGGCGGGTGCGGTACAGCGCCTGGACCAGGCCGCGGGTCTCACCGTCCTGCGTCTCGATCACGTCCGGGTGCAGGCCGAGGCGGCGCATCCAGAAGCTGTAGGACAGCGGCAGACTGACGCGCAGCGTGATCGAGTCCCGCGGGTAGAGGGGCCCGCGCAGCCGCGCCCCGACCGGGCCCAACCCGCGGCTGACCGGAACCCGCAGCAGCGGCCGCCGGTGCACGTGGACCCCGTCCTGCACGGAGTCGACGATCCGGTGACCCTGGGCGCAGAGCACGTGCACCTCGTGCCCGAGCTGGGCGAGCGCGACGGCCAGCGTCGCCGTGTAGCTGCCCGCGCCGTCCCAGACGACCGGCGGGTACTGCTCGCAGAAGAACAGGATGCACAGGGCGCGTAGCGATCGGACCGAATCCGCCATGCGTCTCCGTTTCCATCGGTCCGGTCACCGAAGCATGCGGGAATGATGGGAATACGTTACCGCGGACATGACCCGGACAGGTGATTGTCGTCGAACGTCCGGCGATTCTCCCTTGGTGGTCCGGTGAGTGCGGTGAAATTGCGTAACGCGAGCCCATGCCGATATTGTCCGGGCAGGTCCGATACCGTGTGGCGATCCGCCGGGAGTCGGCCTTCTGTCCGAACTTGCGGTTAAAGTTGGGGCGCCCACGGTGTTAAGCGCAACACGGAGACGGTTTCCGGCGGCGGCCCTGTTGATCAGGAAGGCCGGGTGGTTATGTTGCCCACGCCCCCGCTGTCATCGCCATGGGTGCCGCGGCAGGGCCGCAGCGCGCCAGCGCCATCCGGCTACCTCCGCCGTTGTGTTGGCAAAACGAAACGGAACGAAACAACAATACGGTCATCCCTACCGCTCTGCTACGCCACCGCGGCCGCCGGACTCCGGCGTGGAACGTGCCGCATGCACCGGGAGTGACGGGGCCGATGCTGGGCACAGGACATTCGCGGGAACTGCACCAAACGTGTCGTCAGTCGTCGATCCTGGGCGCCGAACCGATCGCCAGCGCTTCGGGCCGGAGGTAGCGTTGCCCTTTTCGCTCCACCGACGGCCATCGCTGCGCCCGGGCCGCTGGAGCCCGCGTGCCTCGGTGAGCCGGGCCCCGGCCGGTGACCGGGGCCGTCGAGAATGTGAGGGAGGGCGTCGATGTGCCACCTGTTCGCGATGAGTAGTGGTCCGAAGCGGATCAAGGCCACGTTCTGGCTGCTGGACGCGCCCGACAGCCCGCGCGCGGCCACGCTGCGGACGCCGGACGGCGCCGGGCTTGGTGCCTTTGACGCGGGCGGGGCCCCACAGGTGGTGAGGCAGGCGATCCGCAGTCGCACGGACACGGCGTTCGCTCGGGAGGCCCAGGACGTCATCTCGTCGACCTTCGTCGCGCATGTGCGGCACGCCTCCACCGGTCAGGCCAGCGACGCCAACACGCACCCGTTCGTCCGCGACGGGCGGATCTTCGCCCACAACGGGGTGATCGAGGGCCTGGACAAACTGGACGCGGAGCTCGGCACGGCCGGCCTGCCGGTGCTCGGCGACACCGACTCCGAGCGCTTCTTCGCGCTGGTCACCCGGGAGATCGACGCGCACGACGGGGACGTGGGGGAGGGCATCGCCGCGGCCGCGCGCTGGGTCGCGCAGAACCTCCCCCTTTACTCCATCAACATGATCCTCATCACCGACCGGGAGCTGTGGGCGCTGCGCTACCCGGACACCAACGGCCTGTATGTGCTCCAGCGCGGCGCCGGCGGACGCAACGACCGCCACCTCGACCATGCAAGCCCGTTCAGCGAGATCCGGGTCCGCTCCCTCGACCTGCGCGACGAGCCCGCGGTCGTGGTCGAAAGCGAGCGGATGGACGAGGATCCGCGCTGGCGCCTGATGGACAGCGGCGAACTGCTCCACGTCGCGGCCGATCTCACGGTGACCTCGCGGATCGTGCTCGAGGGCCCGCCCGCCCACCAGCTTTCCCTGGAGGATCTGCGGCCCGAGGCGGCCGTGTCGCAGACCACATCGGTGCCCGATCTGCCGATCTCCGGCTGACCCCGGGGCGGCGTCACCGGCAGACCAAGCCGCGGCGCCTCGGCCGCCGCGGTGTGGTCACGGTGTGGTCACGGTGTGGTCACGGTGTGGTCGCGGTGCGGTGTTTCGGCGGGCATGTCCGTCAGCTGCCGCCCACATGGGCCGTCCTCCCGGCGTTGCCGCGCAGTTCGGGGAAACCTGCCGACATAGCGGGTGCGGTCACGGGGTAGCAATGGTGTACGGGTAATGGTGCGGACAGCCGCAGTTCCCTGCGCGGAAGGGGCTCGTCGTGGTACTTGAAGTCGGCAGGATCGGGCTTTGGGCAGCCCAGCGGCAATGGCCGACGGACGTCCGGTCGCGGGCGGAGGTCGCCGCCGAAGTGGCGGCGATGGGTATCCCGACAGTGTGGATCGGCAGTGCCAGCGGGGATCTGGAGCTTCCCGCCGCGATCCTGGATGGCACCGAAGGGCTCGTGGTCGGCACGAGCATCCTGAACATCTGGACCGAGAAGGCCGACATCGTCGCCGACCACTACGCGATGCTCGCCAAGGCTCATCCCGACCGGCTGCTGCTCGGGTTCGGCGTCGGGCACCGGGACCCGGTGGAGAAGGTGACGGGTCGCCGCTGGGAGCGGCCGGTCGAGGTCCTTCTCGACTATCTGGACACACTCGACGAGCTCGGGGTGCCCCGGTCCGACCAGGCGCTGGCCGCACTCGGTCCCCGGATGCTGGAGATCGCGTCCCGGCGCACCCTTGGTGCCCTGCCCTACCTCGTCACGCCCGAACACACCCGGCGGGCGCGGGAGATCATGGGACCGGGTGCGCTGCTCGCACCCGAGCAGATGGTCGTGCTCGACACCGACCCCGGCAGCGCCCGCACGGTCGCTCGCCAGAGCCTCACCCCCTACCTCAGGCTGCCGAACTACGCCAACAACCTGCGCCGGCTCGGATTCACCGACGCCGACCTGGCCGGGAGCGGCTCCGACCGGCTCGTCGACGCCGTGGTCGCCTGGGGCGACCTGGACACCGTCCTCGGGCGGATCGCCGAGCACCAGCAGGCGGGGGCGGATCACGTCGCCGTGCAGGTTCTGACCTCGACGCCCACCCAGCTCCCGCTCGCGCAGTGGGGCCGTCTCGCGGGTGCGATCCACAGCCCTGCGTCACCCTGACCAGGGGAACCTCATGCGGTAGTCTTTTGGCAACCGATCAATTCGCCTGCCCTGTGTCTGCGGCCGAGTCACGGAGAGTGACGCATGCCCGCAGCCACTTCAGGCCCCCCGTCCCCGGACGCGGAAGGCGTTTCTGAACAGCGCGTTTCCGAGCATGGCGGCGGTACTGCCGAGATCCCCGCCGCCCGTAAGAGCGAGTCGGCTCCGCCGCCGCTGGCCGCGCCCGCGGACGCCACGTCGCTCGCGGTCGCGGTGGACGGCGAGTCGGAGTTGGTGGTCAGCCTGATGTCCGGGATGTCCGCCGATGAGCGGAGCCGTCTGCTCGGGATGATCAATTCGTCGATTGCGGCCGAACGGTCGGCCGCAATCGACGGGACCGTCCACCGCCAGGTCGACGTCGGGGTGCGTCGCCGTCGCTCGTCGCGCCGCCCGACGGATCTCGAGGCGCCGGACGCGGCCGACCTCCGCAGCGGCGAGCCGGGCGCGCGCGGGTCTCGCGACGAGGCGGGCGATGACTGAGCAGCGCGGAGCCCCGCGGGAGTCCGTGGTTCCGCGACGGTCCGCACGCCCCAGGGCGCACCTTGGTTTCGTACAGTAGGTGCGGCATGGCAAGCGGTAACTAGCTGCGAGTCGCCCGCTCCCCTTTCGCGGCAAGTGGGGGATAACCCCCAAGGCGATCCGGCAGGATGGGACAGCCGGGGTTGCGGCGGTCGGGTCACGCTGGAATTGCGGGGGAACCACGATGGAGATCGACAAGCTGCTGCTGGACGCCAGTCTGGCCCGGCTGCACCATCTGGTGCCAAGCCAGGTCGAACTCGCCAAGCTGGTCAGCGAGGTCGTGCGGGCCGTCACCGAGATCTTCGGCCTGGCCGGCGCGGGCGTCCTGCTGGCCGATGCGGACCGGGCGCTGCGCAGCATCGCCGCTGCCGACAGCAGCGGGGCCCTGCTTGAACGCGTCCAGGAGGAGTGCGGCGAGGGCCCCTGCGTCGAGTCGTTCATCACCGATGAGATCGTCGTGTCCGAGGATCTGGCCGCGGAGACCCGGTGGCCGCGGGTCGTCCCCGCTCTCCTCGACGGCGGGATACATGCCGTCCTCGGCATCCCGGTGCGCCTCGGTGGCGGCCCGATCGGCACCCTCAACGTCGCCGCGGACTCCCCGCGTGTCTGGACCGACAGCGAGCGTGACGCGATGGTCCACTTCGGCGCGGTTCTCGAGAACCTGCTGCTCGCCGGGCTCATCGCCGATCGCAATGACAAACTCGCCCGGCAGCTCCAGTATGCGTTGGAATACCGCGTTCCCATCGAGCGCGCAGTCGGATACCTCATGGCGACGAGGAGGACGGATTCGGTCTCGGCGTTCGAGACTCTGCGGCAGACCGCACGCAACGAGCGTCGGCGGGTCTCCGAGCTCGCCGAGGCGATCCTCGCCCGGCGACGGGTGCTCTGACCGCCCGGCCGGCTCGCCCCGGTCGGATGCGGGAGCTGGCCCGATAGCCGCCTCCGCAGTCCTGTTTCCCTGTCGGTAGGACGACATGGTTCCCCGGGTGCGATGACTAGCCTGACCGCGATGGCTGCACGACGATGATGCCCACCGGGGCGATTCCTCGGGTGGCCGGCGCGCCGGCGTGATCGGGGTCTCGTGGGGCCGGTCATCCCCGCACTACGGAAACGACCTCTGGCGAAAGGGGGCGAATGATCGAGGCACAAGGGCTCATCAAGCGGTATGGACGCACGGTCGCCGTCAACGACCTGTCCTTCACGGTGCAGCCCGGCAAGGTGACCGGATTCCTGGGGCCCAACGGCGCCGGGAAGTCCACCACGATGCGCATGATCCTGGGACTCGACAACCCGAGCGCGGGTGCGGTCCGCATCGACGGCAGGCGGTACGCCGAGCTGAAGCAGCCGCTGTGCGAGGTGGGCGCGCTGCTCGAGGCGAAGTGGGTGCATCCCAACCGTTCGGCGCGTTCTCACCTGCGCTGGATGGCCGCGTCCAACCGGATTCCGGCGAAGCGGGTCGACGAGGTGCTGGAGATCGTCGGGCTGACCGGCGTGGCCGGCAAGCGCGCCGGCGGCTTCTCGCTCGGCATGGCACAACGGCTCGGAATCGCGACGGCGCTGCTCGGCGATCCGGGCGTTCTGCTGTTCGACGAGCCCGTCAACGGCCTGGACCCGGAGGGGATCCTCTGGATCCGCCGCTTCATGCGCCGGCTCGCGGACGAGGGCCGGACGGTCTTCGTCTCCAGCCACCTGCTCTCCGAGATGGCCCTGACCGCCCAGGAGCTCATCGTCATCGGGCGCGGCCGGCTCATCGCGCAGACCAGCACCCGGGCCTTCATCGACATGGCATCCGAATCGGCGGTCCGGGTCCGCGGCCCCGAGATGGAGCGGCTGCACGGGGTGCTCACCGGTCAGGGGCTCGCCGTCCGCGACGTGCCCGCCGGTGACGACGGCCCGGCGGCGCTGCTGGTACCGAACAGCAGCACCGAACAGATCGGCGAGCTGGTCGGGCGGGTCGGCCTGGTGCTGCACGAGCTGGCCGCCCAGCGTGGCTCGCTGGAACAGGCGTTCATTCAGCTCACCGGGGGCGAGGTCGAGTACCACGCCGGCGCGCTCGCGGGCTCGGGGAACGGCCCGCCGCCCGCCGGTACGCCCACTGCCCCGGCCCAGCTCACCGGGCCGCCGGCGCGGAGGACCGAGGCCGCTGCGGCGGACGCGACGCGGGGAGGCGACGCGCGATGAGCCTGCTCACCGTCGAACGCATCAAGCTGTTCTCCACCCGCTCGCCGTGGTGGTGCATGATCATCGCAACTGCCCTGACCGTGGGCCTGGCGTCCATCTCCGCGGCGGCCACGAAGTCCTCCGACCTGTCCGAATTCACCCCGGTCGTCACCCAGGACGCCTCCGAACTCGGGCTCGTGGTGATGATGGTGATGGCCACGCTGGCGATCACCACCGAATACCGGTTCAGCACCATTCGGGCGACCTTCCTCGCCGTCCCCACCCGCACGTCGGCGCTGGTCGCGAAGGCCGTGGTCGTCGCGCTACTGGCCGGAATCGTCGGGGAGATCATCGCGGTCGGGTCCTGGGGCATCGCCAGGCTGATCCAGCCGGACGCGCCGCTGGGGATCAACACGGCGCAGGAGTACCGCAGCGTGTTCGGCGTCGGGCTGCTCTACCTGCTGTCCGCCGTGCTGGCCCTCGCCATCGGGCTGCTCGTCCGGCAGTCCGCCGGGGCGGTGGTGATTGAACTCATCTACCTGCTCCTGCTGGAGAGCCTGCTGCCGGCGATCCCGCGGATCGGCGATCACCTCCAGCACTGGCTGCCGTTCACCGTCGCTACCAACTTCATCGTCGCCGGAGAGCCCGCGACCTCCGACGGCTCCGAGGCGATCGAGGGGATGCCCTTGGGGCCCTGGGGCTCGCTGCTGTACTACGCCGCGGTGTGCGTGGGCCTGTTCGTGATCGGGCTGATCCTGGCCAAGCGTCGGGACGCCTGACGGCCCGGCTGGCCGGGACGGCCCGCACCCTGGTCGCCGGGGCGGGCACCGCCGCTCAGGCGCCGGGGCCCCACAGGTCCCGGCCGGCCCGGGCGCGTTCCCGTGCCTTCATCCGAGCCTCGTGGACGTGGCGCATCCCGTCGGTGAGCCGCCGCCGAACATCCTCGTCCACCTCGACGAACGGACGGTAGTACAGCTCGTCGTACTCCTCGACGATCTGGAAGGTCCAGCGTCCATCGAGCACGTTGCGGCCGTACAGCTCCTCGCGGATGTTGGCGGCGATCCTCGGATGCCCGGCGTCCTCCAGCCCGCTGATGGCCTCGATCAGGGTGAGATCCGCGCGCCCGGACAACTGGTGGAACTCGTAAAGGGCTCCGCGGGCTCGCTCCGCCCACTCCAGGGCCTCGCTGAGCCGGCCCACCGCGTCGGCGGTCGCGTCGTCGAGATCCGGCCGGGTGCGGTCCTGGCGGCGGCCCTGTCCGTGTTGCCCGTTCTGCTGGCCGTGTCTGCGCACCCTGACCAGATGCCCGGGTGAGCGAGGGCCCACACCGCGGCCCCGGCACGCGGTGTGGGCGTGACGGGGCCGGTGTTCGACGGGGCCGGTGTTCAGTGGGGCCGGTGTTCGACGGGCGCCGGCGGATGACGTGGATCGGCCGCCGACGCCCGCCTACGGTCAGGCCTGGACCGCGTCCACGGTCTTCGTGGCGGCGGCGGTCTCCCGCTGCGAGGGGACGGCGACCGCGGCGCTCGCCCGCCTGCCGGGGATGAAGGTGGCCAGCAGCAGCGCGAGCAGGGCCGACCCCGCGCCGAGGACGAACGCGAGCCGGAAGCCGCTCTCGGACGGCAGCGCGACGCCTGCGAAGGTCGTGGTCATGTGCGCGAGGACCACGCCGACCACCGCGGCGGAGGACGAGGTGCCGAGCGAGCGCATCAGGGTGTTCAGGCCGTTGGCGGCGGCGGTCTCGCTCGCCGGCACGGCGGCCATGATCAGGGCGGGCATCGACGCGTAGGCCAGGGCGACCCCGAGGCCGATGATGCAGGCGAGCAGGATGATCTCCCAGACCTCGCTCATGAGCACCAGACCCAGCCCGTAGCCGACCGAGATCGTCGCCGCACCCATCATCAGGGTGACCTTGGACCCGAAGGCCGCGGAGAGCCGGGCGGTGACCGGGGAGGCCAGCATCATCACGAGGCCGAACGGCGCGAAGCACAGGCCCGCGACGATCATCGACTGGCCGAACCCGTAGCCCGTGCCCTTGGGGGCCTGCAGGAGCTGCGGGATGATCAGTGACATGCCGTACATCGCGAATCCGACGATGACCGAGGTCAGGTTCGTCATCAGGACCTGACGGCGGGCGCTGATCCGCAGGTCGACCAGCGGGCTCGGGGTGCGCAGCTCCCAGAAGCCCCAGGCGAGCAGGATCACGACGGCGGCGACGCCGAGTCCCAGCGTGGTGCTCTTGGTCCAGCCCCAGTCGCTCCCCTTGGAGATGACCAACAGCAGGCACAGCACGCCGGCGGACATCCCGAGGGCGCCGACGAAGTCGAAGCGACCGTGGGTCTTGTCGCCCACCGGCGACTCGGGGATCACCTTCCAGATGACCAGCAGGGTCAGCACCGCGAGCCCGGCCGCCCCCCAGAACAGCACGTGCCAGTTCACCTGCTGGGCGATGATCGCCGACAGTGGGACGCCGAGGGCGCCGCCGATGCCCAGCGAGGAGCTCATCAGCCCGAGGGCCGAGCCGAGCTTCTCGGGCGGGAGCTCGTCACGCATCACGCTGATCCCCAGCGGGATCAGGCCCGTCGCCAGACCCTGCAGCGCACGCCCGACGACCACCGGCAGCAGCGCGCTGCTCAGCGCGCAGACGATCGAACCGATGATCAGCAGCACCAGGCTGACCATCATCATCCGCTTCTTGCCGTACATGTCGCCGAGACGGCCCACGATCGGCGTCGAGATCGCGGCGCCGAGCAGGGTCGCGGTCACCACCCAGGCCGTGTTCGAGGCGGATGAGTGCAGCAGCTCGGGAAGATCCGAGATCAGCGGCACCACGAGGGTGTGCATGACCGAGACCACGACCCCGGCCGCGGCCAGGGCCCCGATCATCAGCCCGGGCGCGGGCGCGCCTTCCTGTCGACTGGTCGGATCGGCGGACGCCTGTGCCATGGGAGCCTCCGGGTGGATGACGGCGAGGAGCACCGACGGAAGGTGACCGTCTGCGCGCGGACCGCGAGTGACTGCGGGTGCGGCACGACCATGTCGTTTGCGAGGGGGGATGTGCGAGATCGTTGCGAGAGTCAGATCGTTTCGCGAGCCACGGACGATCGCTGATGTGCACCATACATGCTATGTGTGCCGTGCACAGACGTCGGTGTTGCGCATAGCCTGGGATAAAGGTCACGGTCAGACGAGGGCATAGGTGCCCGGATGCGCGGCGGAGGCGAGCGTGCTCGAGGACCTGCAGGAGATCGAGCGGGAGCTGTTACTGCTCGCCCGCCATCACATCCTGCCCACGTCCACCCACAAGCAACACGGCCGTACCCTCGACCGTTCGGCGTACCTGCTGCTGAGCCGGATCGAGGCGGAGGGACCGATGACGATCGGGCAGCTCGCCGACGCCTTCGCCCTCGATGTCTCCACCGTCAACCGGCAGGCCGCGGCGATGCTCCATGCCGACCTGGTCGAGCGCATCCCCGATCCCGACGGTGGGATGGCCCGCAAGCTGGCGGTCACGCCGCAGGGGCTGCAGCGCCTGCATGCCGACCGCGACGTGGTCCTGCGCGGGCTGGGCCAGGTCCTCAGGAACTGGTCCGCCGAGGACCGGCAATGTTTCGCCGACCTGCTCGGCCGCTTCAACATCACCTGCGAGAGCGAGAACGGCTATCCCTGGCCCCGTCCCACCCGCGTCTCCGACCGGTAGCCGTCCCTGCGCCCCTGCGCCGCGTCGAGGCGGCGGCCGGACGATGATCGGATCTTGTAGGATGAGCTCGCTTGTCTGGCGTAGCGCCAGGTAGGAGGGCTCGCCTAGTGGCCGATGGCGGCGGTCTTGAAAACCGCTATGGGGAGTGATCCTCATCGTGGGTTCGAATCCCACGCCCTCCGCACTGCCAGGGGTTCCGCACTGCCAGGGGCCCTGCGCGATTCCCGAAGGCATCCGCGCGGCGGTCCTGATGCCGATCAGGCCTCGGCTCGACCACCGGCCATGGGCCGACGCCTTCCAGCGCCCAGCATCCGATGTTGCTCCCGTCGGGGCGGTACGCGATCCTCTCCCGGCGTCGCCGACCGCCTTACCCCGGGGGTAATCGACGGGTCCGCCGTCGGCGGCGACGCTGATCCGGTCGGAATGGCCGACCCCGGCGGCAGGTGGATCCGCCGGGATGAAACCGCAGGGAGATGAGTGCTGTGACTGTGCACACCGAGGCCGTCGAACGTTACTTCGCCGCCTGGAACGCGACCGAGTCGGACCGCATCGCGGCGGCGGTCAGCGCGGCGTGGACGCCGGACGGCCGCTACACCGACCCGATGGCCGAGGTCGTCGGCCGGGATGGAATCGCCGAGCTGATCGCCGGGGTGCACCGGCAGTTCCCGGGCTTCACGTTCCGTCCGGTCGGGACCGTCGACGGCCACCATGATGTCGTGCGGTTCGGCTGGGAGCTGGCGTCACCGGCCGACGGGTCGGCGCCCGTCGCCGGATTCGACGTGCTCACCCTCGCCGAGGACGGGCGGATCCGTGCCGTCAGCGGCTTTCTGGACCGGGTGCCCGCCGAGGCCGGGTAGCCGGGCGGGCGGCACCGCGGGGGCGGTGGTCCGGCGTGCGGGCGGGCCGCCGGTTCACCGCCTCTCGCAGAGGGATGCGAGGGCCTTGGCTGTCTCCGGGTCGGCGGGTAGGAACGTCTCGATCGCCAGCTCGGAGACGGTGACGTCCATCGGGGTGTTGAACGTCGTCAGTGTCGAGACGAGCGTGAGCAGGTGGCCCTCGACGACGATCCGCATCGGCAGCGCGAGCGCCGGCGGCGCCCCGTCGGGCGGGGGCGCCGCATTTACCGATCCCACGCCTGTGTCCGTACCCGGATCGTCACCGGCCGGCCGGTCGGGAACGGGATAGGCGGCCACCTCGTCGTAGAGCGCGCGCAGCGTCGGCGAGCCGCGCAGAATCATGGCCCGCTGCATTCTCTCCAGTAGGTGCGCCCGCCATTCCGCCAGATTCACGATCCGCGGCGCGAGCCCCCGTGGGTGCAGGGCGAGGCGCATCGCGTTCAGCGGTGGGCGTAGCAGATCCGCCGGCACGCCGGTGAGTAGAACCAGCACCGCGCGGTTGGTCAGTGCAACGTCATAGTGCCCGTCGAGCACCAGCGCGGGGTTCGGCTCATAGGCGGCGAGCAGCTGCTCCAACCCGGTGCGCACGGTGGCCATCGCCGGGTCGTGCAGCGGGGTCTCGGGATAGGCCGGGGCATAGCCGGCGGCGATCAGCAGCGCGTTGCGGTCCCGCACCGGGACGTCGAGATGTTCGGCGAGCCGCAGCACCATGGCTCGGCTCGGCGTGGCCCGGCCGGTCTCGACGAAACTGATGTGCCGGGCGGAGCTATCCGCCCGAAGTGCTAGCTCGAGTTGACTGACTCTGCGTCGTTCCCGCCACTGCCGCAACAGCGCGCCCACGCCCATCCGGGCACCCCCGGACGCCGGGTCCGCCGGGTCGGGTCCCACCGAGGGGGTCGTCATACGGGCAACCGTAGCCAGTCCGACCGGCGCCGATCGTGCCGTCGTTCGCCGTGACATGGCCAAGTGTTCGTGCATTGTGATATCTGTGCCTGATGATGTCCGCCGAGGCCGCCTGTCCTGAGTGGCCCGAAAGGTTGCGCGAGATGCCCGGAGTGGTCGGGATCGTCCCGACCTGGCCGTCTCCGGAGCGTTGGCACTGGACAAACACCCTGAAGACTCGACGGCCGGTTGCGTGACGCTTGTGCAGGTCTGCGACAGGATGGCCGGGTGCCTCCCCGTCGGTCGACATCCCCTCGCGCGATCCCGGCCGCCGTCTCCTCGTCTCGGCGTCCCCGCGCGATTTCCGTGACCCTGCACCCCGACCCGGATCAGTCCAGCCGGCAACCGACACTGCCGATCCAGGTGCCCCGCCGTCGGCAGCCAGAGGCCGGCACGCATAGTGCGGTTACGGCCAGTTGCGCCGGCTGCGATGCGCGGTGGACCGATCCGGCCACGACCCATTGCGGTTCATGCCATCAGTCCTGGCCGAGTGTGCAGGGCTTCGACGACCATCTGGTCGAATGTCCGGCCCATCCGGTCATCGCCGCCCGGCGGGTGAAGCGGGAACCCGAGCAGTCCGGCGTCGGCGCCCACTGACCGGTCCCGTTGCCGCCTGACCGGTCCCATTGGGGGCGGCGTCGGACCCGGCCGGTGTTTCCTGCCGGACGGCCGAAACTTTCTTCGACTGCCGGTTTTCTGACTGCGCCTGCGATTGCGGTCAACGGGCCGGCGACACGGTCGCGGAACTGCTACGTTCCGGCGCTGGAGCACCCATGGCCGCCCATCGCGGCGCGTGCGCCCGATCGTGGGGCGCGAGCCCACCACGGCGCCGGGCGTCGTGCTTCGCGCGCCGGCCTCGGGCCGTGTGTCGCGGGCCGCGTGTCCGGGCGGGGCGGGAGGACGGAGGAGCCGATGACGGTCTGCGGGCTGGTCCGGTTGGATGGGGTCGACGTGCGGCGGGCGGTGCTCACCACGATGCTGGCCTCCTCCGCGTCCGGGCTGCCCGCGGCGCGCGGGGTGCACACCGACGGGGTGTTCGGAGCGGTGAGTGCGGCGGATCCGGACGCGGACCCGACCTCGCCGATCGTCGTCGACGACGCCGGACTTGTGGTGATCGCCGACCCTGCGCCGTGGGCCGCCGGCGCCCGCCGGTCGGCGCAGGCATCCGCCGCCGTCTACCGCGCCGGTGGTCGGTGGGCCCTGCTGGGGCCCGCTGCCGGCACCGTCACCGTCGTCTGGGAACCGGCGCGGGCCCGGCTGGTCCTCGCCCGACCGCCGGGCGCCCGCAGCGAGCTGATCACCTGGTCGGACGGGCGGCTGCTCGCCTTCGGCACCGAGATCGACCAGGTGCTGTCCGCCGCCGGTGGCGGGCTGTTCCGCCCGACCCGGCTGCGGCGGCTCGGGCTCGGCGAGATCATCACGGTCGCTGTGCCTGCCGGACGGCGGCGCCCCGCGCTTGCGGCGGTCCGCCAGCGCACCGGTGCGGCGACGGCTCCGGGGCTGGCTCCGGCCGGCTGCGCGTGACGGCCACGCTGCCGGCTCGGCGGCACGCAGCCTTTCCGGCCTGGCACAGTGCACTGGTGGGGGCCAGCGCACTGGTCGGGGCAGCGCACTGGTCGGGGCAGCGCACTGGGGCCGTGAGCGGTCAGCGGGCGGAGGCCTCAGCCGCCTCGCCGGTGGTGGGGCGGGCGGGCTTGGCGCCTGCCGGTTCCGCGAGGTGCTCGCGGCGGACCAGGGCGCTGACCCAGCGCTCGGCGACGAACGACAGGAACGGGATCGTGCCCGCAAGCATGATCAGAATCGTTCGCGGCAGCGACAGCCGGCAGCGGCTTGCCAGGTCGAACGCGCAGGCGAGGTACACCACGTACAGCACGCCGTGGATCGGGCCGACCGTCGCGACGACGGCGTCGTTGTCGCCGGCGTACTTCAGTGGCATGCCGACGCAGACCAGCAGGATCAGGCCGACGCCGACGACGTAAGCGATTACGCGGTACCGCAGCAGGGCGGCTCGGACCGCCGGCGCGGCGGAACGTCCCCCGGCGGTGCGGGAGGGGGCGGGGGTCATCAGCGGGCTCCGTTGATCTGTTTCGCGTTGATCTGCTTCGAGTCGATCTGCTTGGGGCCGAGCTGTCCGGGTTCGAGCTGCTTCAGGGCCTCGACCAGCACGTCGCGCTCGTACAGCGAGGTGAGGTAGCGGTTGTAGGCGTCGAGCTCCTCGTCCTCCTCGGGCGAGGAGCTCGACCCGGGGGGCAACATCCGCGGGCCGTCCAGCTCCGGCCGCCAGGGCGCCTCGGGGGCGATCCGCCCGCCCGCGCCCCACTGGGGACCGCTGAGGTCCGTGGGGGCCAGCTCTTCCCTGATCATCTTGTACCACCAGTACACGACGAAGACGGCGAAGATCGGCCACTCGACCCCGTAGAAGAGGTTCTGCAACGAGCCCTGCGCCGACTCGCCCTTGGTCAGCTGCCACACCCCCATGCGGATGAACAGCGCGATCAGAGCGAGCGCGAGGAGATGACGCGCTATCCACGAGGGTGCAAACAACAGCCGGCGCACGCCGTCGACGCTACCCCTCCGGGTCCGGTTCGCGTAGGTCGCGACCAGGTGTCAGCAACCAGGTTCACACCATCGAGGACTCGGCCGGGCGAGGGGCGCCGACGGTGGTGGGATCGCCGGGCCGGGTGGCGGGTGCTTCGGCTGGCCCGAGGTCGCGGCGGCCGCAACGGCGGCTGGCCGACCATCATGGGCGGGTGCGAGGGGGCTGGCCGGCCTTGGCCTGACCGGCCAGCCCCGGTACCGCGTGGCGGCCCGTTCGCTCGGCTGGGGGGGGTTAGCCGGACGAACGGACCGAAACGCCGACCGGACCTCCTGGCGCGGGGGCCGGTGTGGCGTTCATATGGTCAGTCGTCTCGGAGGTGTCGTTTGGTTGCCGCCGGAGACAAGATTTTTAATATTGTTCGGGATCGGATGCGGATGACCCGAATGGGCTAGACATTTTGTTGTGATTACTCGGACTCGAAAGTCCGAAAGCCGGGCCTGGCTTGCCGGATTGCCGGCTGGCCGTAACGTCGGGTTACCAGGTAGCGGTGGTCGGACGGATCCGCCGGTGCGTCGGCCCGCCTGGTGACCTGTCATCAACTGCCCGTCAACAACCCTCCGGAATCAACAGACCGTCACCGCAGCACGGCGGCCGCGAGCGTCCACGCCGCGGAACTTCCGCTGGAGACCGACACAGTGGTGGCACCGATACCCGCCGGCAGCGACACGCTCACTCGGGCGTCCGCCGAACCATCGACCAGCGTCGACGGCAGCTGGACGGTGAAGGTCCGCCGGTCCCGCAGCGAGGACACGGTGATCTCGACCTGTCCCGACGACGACCCGAGGTAGACGTCCAGCGTGCGGGCCTGCATGACGAAGGTCGACAACGCGGCCGTGCCCTGCACCGCGAGCCGGTCGGTGTAGTCGGTGCCGCTCTGGGTCGGCATCCCGCCGCTCCAGTCGAAACCCGAAGTCGACGTCGTCGAGACGCCCACCGCGCTCGCGGTGAGCAGCGGGACCGGCAGCGCCGCCCGGTTCTGCAC
>NZ_JANEZT010000011.1 GCF_025403405.1 Frankia tisae | reverse complement strand
GGCCAAGGGCCTGCGCGACTTCGCCCGCGCGAACCCGGCCCTCGTGGTCAAGGGCGGCGTTGTCGCCGATGGGCTCGCTGAGCGGCTCCGGTTCCATCACGACCGGGCCCGCACGGTGAGGATGTGCGCGGGCTCGACCGACGGATCGAGCCGGACGTAGTTGTCCCGGCTCCACTGGTAGGTCTCGCCGGTGATCTCGTCGGTCACGTCGAAGGAGTCGTCCCAGCCGAGGCCCAGGGCGGGCATGTCGAGGCGCACTGTGGTCTCCCGCGCTTCGTGCGGGTCGAGGTTGACGATGACGAGCACGGTGTCGGCTGAACCGCCTGGGCCGGCTGAACCGTCCACCTCGGCCAGCCGCTTGGAGTAGACGATGAACTCGTCGCCGTCGGCGTGGTGCAGGTGCAGGTTGCGCAGCCAGTGCAGCGCCGGATGGGCTCGGCGGATCTGGTTGAGCCGGGTCAGGTAGGGCGCGAGGGAGTGGCCCTCGCGCTCGGCCGCCACCCAGTCCCGCGGCCGGTACTGGTACTTCTCCGAGTCGAGGTACTCCTCGCTGCCCGGCCGGATCGAGGCATTCTCATACAGCTCGTATCCGGCGTACACACCCCAGGTCGGCGACATCGTGGCCGCGAGCGCTGCCCGGATCCGGAACGCCGCGGGCCCGCCCTCCTGCAGGTAGCCCGGCAGGATGTCCGGGGTGTTCACGAAGAAGTTCGGCCGCATGTAGTGGGCGGCTTCGATCAGCTCCTGGGCGTACTCCTCGAGCTCCCATTTCTGGTTGCGCCAGGTGAAGTACGTATAGGACTGGGTGAAACCGATCTTGGCGAGGGTGTGCATCATCGCCGGCCGGGTGAACGCCTCGGCGAGGAACAGCACATCCGGCTCGGTGGCCTTCACCTGGCCGATGAGCCACTCCCAGAACTCGACCGGCTTGGTGTGCGGGTTGTCCACCCGGAAAATTCGCACTCCGTGCGCGGTCCAGTGCCGGACGACCCGCAGGACCTCCTGGTACAGCCCGGTCGGGTCGGTGTCGAAGTTCAGCGGGTAGATGTCCTGGTACTTCTTCGGCGGATTCTCCGCGTAGGCAATCGAGCCGTCGCTGCGCACGACGAACCACTCCGGGTGGTGCTTCGCCCACGGATGGTCCGGCGCGCACTGCAGGGCAAGATCCAGGGCGATCTCCATGCCCAGGGAGCGGGCCCGCGCCACGAACAGGTCGAAGTCCTCGATCGTCCCCAGGTCCGGGTGCACGGCGTCGTGGCCGCCGTGCTCGCTGCCGATCGCCCAGGGCGAGCCGGGATCGTCCGGGCCGGGAACGAGGGTGTTGTTCGGACCCTTGCGGTTGATCTCGCCGACCGGGTGGATCGGCGGCAGGTACACCACGTCGAAGCCCATCGCGGCGATAGCCGGCAGGCGTGCGGTGGCGGTGAGGAAGGTCCCCGAGCGCGGCGGGTCGAGGGTCGCCCCCTCCGAGCGCGGGAACATCTCGTACCAGCTCCCGTACAGCGCCCGGGGCCGGTCGACCCAGATCCGGTACAAGGAGGAACGGGTGACCAGCTCGCGCAGCGGGAAGGCGTCCAGCAGGCTCGCCAGCCGAGGGTCGAGGGCGGCGGCGATCCGTTCGTGGGGATCGTCGCGGGTGTCGTCCCGCAGCGCCGCCACCGCCCGGGCGAGTTCGGCGCGGCGCCCCTCCGGCACGCCCGGCAGCGCCCGCAGCAGCAGGCGCGCGCCGTCCTCGAAGTCGACCGCGAGCTCGTCGACGCTCTGCCCCGCGCCGACCTTGAGCTCGATGCCGTGCCGCCAGGTGGCGACCGGATCCGACCACGCCTCGACGCGGTACCCCCACAGGCCCTCGTCGCCGGCAGTGATCTCCGCCTCGAGCCGGTCGGTCCCGACACCCGCTGAATGCATGCGGATGAACGGAGTGCCCTGGCCGTCGGGACCAGACAGCACGACGTTCGCCCCGATGAGATCGTGACCCTCGCGGAACACGGTCGCACCGACGGTGAGATTTTCGCCCACGACCGCGCGCGCGGGCCACTGCCCGCACGACACGACCGGGGTCACATCGGAGATGACAACCCGGCCTACTGAACGTCCGATCATCATGGCGACCTTATCCAGACGAACCACACCTCAATGGTCCGCCCTGCACGTGGCGAATAGCGACACCTCTGCGTGAACTGCCTGCGGCCTCCGGATGGGTGATTGTTGGCGTTGGGGTGGGTCCGCCGGCCCCGTCCGGATGGTTCCGCCGGAGCCGATGTTCCCCAGTTGCGGCGCCCACGAACGTCCGAACCTCGTCTGTTGTGCCGTCCGGCGTGCACTTTCGCTGCCGTACCGGTGACAGTGGCGGGTCATGCGCGGGTTTGGTGGGCCCGCCCATTGTTGATGATGCGTTGGGTGACCGGATGGTTCATGTTCCACCCGCGTTACCGGCGGGTGAAGTGACCGCCCGATCGAGTCATGGCGGGTCGGGGCCGGGTCCTGGGGAGCGCGACCTGGGGGCGCGACCCGGACAGGTGGGATGCCGCGGTCACGGGTGGACCGCCGGTGGGAACCTCGCGCGTGACTCGTTCGTCCCGCAGAGCAACACGTACCCCGGCACGTGGCTTCGCGGGCGGAGAGTGACCGTGCCGTTCGCGCCGGACAGTAGGCTGCCGGCGCCCGGTCGCCGGGGTACCGGGGTCACCCGGGGGCGTACCGCGCTCCCGTACAGCGGCCGCCGCCCCGCGTGGTGGCCCCCAGACAACGCAGTCGACGTACAGCAGGAGGAACAGTGGGAGTCAGTCTCAGCAAGGGCGGCAACGTGTCGCTGTCCAAGGAGGCGCCCGGCCTGACCAACATCGTGGTCGGCCTCGGCTGGGACGTGCGCAGCACGACCGGCGCCGACTTCGACCTCGACGCCAGCGCCATCGCGTGCCGTGCCGACGGCAAGGTCGTCTCGGACGGGCACTTCGTCTTCTTCAACAACCTCAAGAGCCCCGAGGGCGCGATCGAGCACCAGGGCGACAACCTCACCGGCGAGGGCGAGGGCGACGACGAGGCCATCTCCGTGAACCTCACGTCGCTGCCCACGGAGATCGACAAGATCGTGTTTCCGGTCTCCATCTACGACGCGGACTCACGCCAGCAGAACTTCGGTCAGGTCCGCAACGCCTTCATCCGCATCGTCAACGGCGCCGGCGGCACCGAGATCGCCCGCTACGACCTCACCGAGGACGCCTCCACCGAGACGGCCATGGTCTTTGGCGAGGTCTACCGGCACGGGGCGGACTGGAAGTTCCGCGCCGTCGGCCAGGGCTACGCCTCGGGCCTGGCCGGCATCGCCCGCGACTTCGGCGTCAACGTCTGACCCGGTCCGCATCACTGCGCACCACGCCGGGCAGCATGCCCGGCGACCGGATGGCCGGGGCTGGTCCCGCGACCGGCTCCGGCCACTCCGCAGGCGCCCGTCCGCCGGCCCGGGACGACCGGCGGCCACGCAACGTGCCCCATCACCTGGCGTGTGTGGAGGTAGTGCGCGGGTAGGGGCGTGCGTATTCGGTGTAACCCATTTGTCAGGTCGCGCCCACCGGATGAGCAGCTACGATGCCGTCGACCGCCGCTCCGGGCCAACCGGCCGCGGGCCGACGCGGTCTCCGGCGAGTTCAGGCGACGTGGCGGGATCCGACGGACCGCGGATCCGCCCGCGCGGCGCGACCGGGGTCTGGCGATCGGTCCGGGAAGGTGTTGATAGGCGTGCACGCCTTGCGGATCTTCGGGTGGTCGTTGGCGATCACCGCGATCGGGGTGGTTGGAGCGGGGGTGATCGGCAGCCCGCGGGATGCGGCCATCGTGGCCATCCTCGCCGTGCTCGAGATCAGCCTCTCCTTCGACAACGCGGTCATCAACGCGACGATCCTGCGCCGGATGAACCCGTTCTGGCAGAAGCTCTTCCTGACGCTGGGCGTCGTCATCGCCGTGTTCGGCATGCGGCTGCTCTTCCCGATCATCATCGTGGCGCTGACCGCGCATATCGGTCCGGTCAAGGTCTTCGACCTGGCGCTCAACGACAGCGCGCAGTACGCGGAGAAGCTCGGTGACGCGCACCCGGCGATCGCCGCGTTCGGCGGGATCTTCCTGTTCATGCTGTTCCTGGACTTCCTGTTCGACACCGAGCGGGAGGTTCAGTGGATCAAGAAGCTGGAGGAGCCGCTGCGGCGCGCCGGCCAGCTCGACGTGATCCCGACCGTGATCGGCCTCGTCGCGCTGCTCGTCGTGGGCGAGGCGTTCGCCGGTGACAACACCCAGCAGGTGCTGACCGCGGGCGTCGCCGGCCTGGCCACCTACCTCGGGGTGCGTGGCCTCGGGGAGTTCTTCGAGGCGCGCGGGGTCGGCGCCGAGGAGGACGACGACGCCGACGACAGCGCCGACGCCGAGGCCGCCGGGGACGCCGGGAAGTCGGCCGGCACCCCGCGCTCCTCCGGACCCCCGAAGCTGGTGCTCGCCACCGGCAAGGCGGCCGCCTTCCTGTTCCTCTACCTGGAGGTCATCGACGCGTCGTTCTCGTTCGACGGCGTCGTCGGCGCATTCGCGATCTCCCAGAACATCTTCGTCATCGCCACCGGCCTGGGCATCGGCGCGATGTACATCCGGTCGCTGACCGTGTACCTCGTCCGCCGGGGCACCCTGTCCGAGTACATCTACCTCGAACACGGCGCGCACTACGCCATCGGCGCGCTGGCGATCATCCTCGCCATCTCGATCGAGACCGAGGTCCCGGAGATCGTCACCGGACTGGTGGGAGTGGCCTTCATCGGCGTGGCGCTCGTGTCGTCCATCCTGCACCGCCGCCGGCACGCCGATGCGGACTCCGACGACTCCGCCGGCCCGATCAGGGACGACGAGGGCGAGGGTGGTCAGGGCCAGCCGCGCGAGGCGGTGAGCACGCCGCTGTAACGCCGCCGCGACCGGCCGCGGGGGCGGTCGGTGGGCGGTGGGCCGCCGGGCGTCCCGCTCATCGCGTGGGCGCCGCGGTCTGGAGCGGTCCACCGCGGATGTGACATCGTCGGGGCGACATCGGCGTAGCCGGCGACCATCCGTCCACCGGCCGTATCCGTCCACCGACTGCAGATCACCAATCCGGCAACCGCAAAGGAGCGGACCATGGGCATCGATTACTCCAAGCGTCCCAGCGCGCCACCGGCCGGCTCCGGACCGGTTTCGCTGAGCAAGGTGACGCTGACGAAGTCCGCGCCATCGGTGTCGCTGAGCAAGCAGGGCGGCGGCGGCCGGCTACACGTCAACCTCAACTGGAACCAGAATCCGGCCGGCGGCCAGCAGCAGAAAGGCGGCTTCCTCAAGCGGGTGCTCGGCGCCGCCGGTGGGGGCATCGATCTGGACCTGGCCGCGCTGTTCGAGCTCGCCGACGGCCGCTCCGGCGTGGTCCAGGCGTTGGGCGACGCGTTCGGTTCCTTCGACGGCCCCCCCTACGTCAATCTGGACGCGGACGACCGGACCGGTGCCGCCGTGGGCGGCGAGAACCTCTACGTCAACCTCGCGCAGATCGGCCAGATCCGCCGGCTGCTCGTGTTCGCCTTCATCTACCAGGGCGTGGCATCGTTCGACCAGGCCGACGCAGTGGTAACCCTGACGCCCGCTCAGGGTGCCCCGATCGAGGTACGCCTTGACGAGCAGGCCGGCGGCGCACGAATGTGTGCGATCGCCCTGCTGACCAACACCGGCAATGACTTCACGGTCAGCCGCGAGGTCCGGTACGTCAGCGGCCACCGCGAACTCGACCAGGCATACGGCTGGGGGCTGAACTGGACCGCCGGCCGTAAGTGAGACACGCCGGTACCTCGCGATGACCCCCCCGGTCCCGCCGCCCGGCGGCGAGGAGGATCGATACCCGATGTTCCAGCCACGCCGCGATCCCGCGCCCCGCGGCCGGGGAAGCTGGTTCCCGCCCGGCGGGGCGCGCTCCGGCCCACCGGGCGAGGAGGCTCCCGATCCCTCGGATCCGGATCTGTTGGTGCCCGACCCGTTGGTGCCCGACCCGTTGGTGCCCGACCCGTTGGAGCCGGATCCGCTGTCGGCCACCGGCGACCCGGGACGGGACCCGCGGGGGGCGCGGGATGGGTTGGAGCCATACGGCACCGACGGTTACTCGCCGTGGCGAGGACTGAATCGTTCCACCCAGGACGGGGCTGTGCCGGACCGGGCTGTGCCGGACCAGACAGCTTTCGAGCGGTCGGAGCGGGACGCCGGGCCCCTGCGCGACGACCTTCTTCGTGGCTGGAACCAGGGGCCGGCCGGCCGAGGCCCGGGGGACTATTTCGCCCCGCCCGAGCGCACCCACCGCTCCGGCGGGTCCCAGGAGGCTGGCGGGGGGGCGACTCCCGGGCCCGGCACCCACTGGGACGAGTCCGTGCCAACAGGAGTGCGCGGATTCGGGGTGCCTGCGCTCGGCTCGGCCCCGCCGCTCGACCCGTACGTGCGCGCGGGGCGCGATCGCCCCGGTGCCCTGGACCCCCACGCCGTCGACGGCCCCCGCCATTCTGATGACGCCCCCGGCTCCACAGCGGACGACCTCGGCGGCGCGGCGACGAGTACGGATGCCGTCGATGTGGCGCTCGGCGCCGACGGTTACGACGGCCGGCGCTGGCCTGACGAGCCGGCGGACGGCTACCTCGATGAGCGTTACCCGCCTGCCGCGCGGCATTACGCCGCTGCCCCCCAGCACCTGGCCGAATCCGTCCACCACGCTGCAGCGGACCCCGCCTACCAGGCCGACCCCGCCTACCAGGCCGATCCCGGGCGTCAGGCGGATGCCGCGAATCAGGAAGACCTCGCCCACGAGGCCGACCTCGCGGATCCAGACCACCCCGGCCGTGTCGAGCAGGCATGGGCGGGGGGTGTCGACCTGGACGCCGAGTCGGACCCGGGCGGCCCGCGGTTCGACGGCGGCCGGCGCCCGTACCCGCAGGAACTTGAGCACTCCCGCCGCCTGGACTATCCGGACCTGCTCGCGCCGGGGGAGCGCGACAGCTCGGGCGAGTACCCGCACGAAGTGCAGTCCGACGACCAGATGGTGGCGGAGTCCGGACGGTACGCCGATCTCGCCGGGCCGGCGGGCGGCGCTGGGCCGGCAACCGAGGCGTGGAGGTCCGACGCGGTCGAGACGACCGCGCTCGGCGTCGACGACGAGGCGCTGCGAGCGGCCGGTTTCGCGGTACCGCCGGCGACTGGCACCCCGCCTGCACCCGGCGGGTATTCCGGTGCCGCTGAGCGGGACGAGGGCGGGAACGCCACCTCAGGCCCGAGCCCCGGGGACGACCCGTACCCCGGGTATCCCCGAGACGACCTTCCCGAGCCCGGCGGCCGGCGGGAGGACGCCAGGGCCGGCAGCGAGGACGTCCTGCCCCCGGACGATGCCCTCGCGACATACGACGCCGTAGGCGATCCGGCGGATTCGGGCTGCCGCGGTGGCCCGTCCCATCCCAGCGGCCCGGATCACCTTGGCGGGCCGGTGGGCTCGCCCGTTTCCGGCCCCGACGACGATGTGGACGAGGTGTTGGCGGTGGCAGTCGACCGGGGCGCCGGTCGGGGGGGCGAAGACGGTCGTGGCCAGCACGCCGGCCGCGACGAGGCCGCCGAACGGCCCGGGCCGGTGGGGGACGGCGGTCTGGCCGGGTCGATCGGCGCGATCCAGGCGGTGGCAATCGAGCGCCTCGCCAGCCAGCTCGACGAGCTCGCCCGGCTGCGCCGCCACGACGCGGAGCTGGTGGACCGGCTGCACGCGGAGAACAGCCGGCTGCGCGCCGGTGAGCTCACCGAGGCGATGGCGCCGCTGCTGCGGGGCCTGATCCGGCTGCACGATCAGATGGGTAGCCTGGGGGCGGACGATCCGCAAAGCGTCGCCGGCATCCTGCGCAAGCAGCTGCTCCAGGTGCTGGACCTGGCCGTGGACGTGCGGCCTTACACGGCGGTACCGGGCGGGACCTTCGACCCGGCGCGGCATCTGGGTCTGCGGCGGGTGGCCACGGACGATCCGGGACGGGACGGGACCATCGCCCGCACCGTGCGCCCCGGCTTCGTCCGCGGTGAGACGACCGTCGTCCGGCCCGCGGAGACCGAGGTCTACCGGTCGCGCTGAGTCGCGGTGGCGGCGAACGCTGACGAGAGTGGCGAAGGGAAGAGTTCAGACGGTGGCGGGTACCAAGGTGTTCGGGATCGACCTGGGCACGACCTACTCCTGCATCGCCCAGGTCGACGAGTACGGCCGGCCGGACGTGATCCGCAACATCGAGTCGCAGCCCACGACGCCGTCGGTCGTGCTGTTCGACGGCGGTGGCGAGGGCACCACGTCCTTCGTGGTGGGCACCCAGGCCAAGCGGCAGGCCCGCATCCGCCCCGACGACGTCGCGCGGCTGGTCAAGCGGCACATGGGCGCGTCCGACTGGCGTTTCGTCGCGCACGACGTGGAGTACAGCGCCTCGGCGGTGTCGAGCCTCGTGCTCAAGGCGCTCGCCGCCGACGCCGAGCGGGCGACCGGCATCCCGGTCACGGACGCGGTCATCACCGTGCCGGCGTACTTCGGCGACGAGGAGCGCAAGGCCACCAAGCTTGCCGGTGAGCTGGCCGGGCTGAACGTGGTCGACATCATCAACGAGCCGACGGCGGCCGCGTTCGCCTACGGTTTCGGCCAGGACGGCGCGGAGGAGTCGACCGTCCTGGTCTATGACCTCGGCGGCGGCACGTTCGACACCACGGTCATCCGGCTCAGCGAGGGCGCGATCACCGTGGTGGCCACCGATGGTGACCATGAGCTCGGCGGTGCGGACTGGGACAACGAGCTCGTCCGCTACCTGGCGCAGAAGTTCACCGAGGCGCAGCCCGACGCGGGCGACCCCCTCGACGACGTCTACGACGAGCAGGAGCTGCTCACCGCGGCCGAGGACGCCAAGCTCGCGCTGTCCGGGCGGGACAGCGTCGATGTCCTCGTCGTGCACAAGGGCAGGCGGGTGAGCGTGCCGGTGACCCGGGCGACGTTCGAGGAGATCACCGGGCCGCTGTTGCGACGCACCCTGGATCTGACCGGGTCCGTGCTGGAACGGGCCCGGGAGAAGGGCGTCGAGAAGATCGACCTGTGCCTGCTGGTCGGCGGCATGAGCAAGACCCCGGCGGTCGGCCGCCGGCTGGGGGAGTCCTTCGGGCTCACGTCCCGGCTCGTCGACCCGGACCTGGCGGTGGCCAAGGGCGCCGCGGTGTACGGGCAGAAGAAGGCGCTCGAACGCGAGGTCCACTCGGATCTGGTGGCCAGCGGGGCACTGCGGCCCGATCAGGACCTCACCGCGGCCGACGACGCCGCGGTGGAGAAGGCGGCGGCGGCCAGCGCCGGCGCCGCGGGGCTCGCGACCGCGTCGGTGGTCGACCTCGTCCGCACCAAGGTCACGAACGTCACCTCGCGCGGCTTCGGGATCTTCGCGGAGGACCGCGGCGTGCCGGTCGCGGCCTTCCTCGCTCACCAGAACGACGCGCTGCCGATCTCGGTCACCCGCACCTTCTACACCGTGACCGACGATCAGGCCGAGGTCGACATCCGGGTCTTCGAGCAGGGCACGACCGCCGAGTCCACGGAGATCGACGACAACAAGGTGATCGTCGCCGGGGCAATCTCCGGGATTCCGCCGGGTCACCAGCGCGGCACGCCGGTCGAGGTCACCTTCTCGATGGCGGGGGACCAGACAATTCGGGTTACCGCGGCGCACGAGGGTGCCGCCACCGCACTGGTCCTTCAGGTGCGTGCCGGGGTTGGTTCGGAGGAGATGCGCGCGATCGAGTCGGCGAAGGTCAGCTTGCTCAAGCAGCGGGACTGAGCCGGTCGATCCCGCGACCAGGGACTTCTCCCACGGCCCAGGAAAAACCCGCTCGAGAAGTGTTATGAGCTGCCAATTTCCCACGTACGCAGGCGCTTCCGGGTGTCGGCCCTGTAGTCGGTAGGGTCAGCCGGGACGCACGGCCAGGGTCGGGAATCGCCGCCAGACGGTGATACCGGCCCCTGATCCACAAGGATCAGGCTGGGCGTCTGCGGCGTCCGGGACCCGGGGCGGGGCGCCGCTTCGTACTCTCGGATGTGGGGCCTGCCGGATGTGGGGCGGTAAACTGCCGCCCCGCGTTCGGCGCCCGAAGACGGGCCGGTTGCCGGTCTGTTCGACGGGCACGGCGGTCACGTGGGACGAAGGTGGATCCTTGAGCGCGGCGTTCGATGGCAGCGGCTACCGCCAGCGGGTGCTTGCACCGCTGCGGGCGGGCTCCTCCCTGGACACCGCCGACCCTTTTCTCATCGCCGGCCTCGACCCCACCGTCCCGTACACCGACTCCGACATCGGGGCCCATCTTGTCCGGGTCCTCGCCTTCCTGCAGCGGGAGCGCAACTCGGCCAAGTACGCCACGCTCGCCACCGAGCTGGTACGCCGCCGCGGGGAGTGGGAGGAGCCGCTGCGCGACGCCGAGTCCCGCGAGCGGGTCCGCGCCCACGTCCTCGCCGCCCGGCGCAGCGGTGACGCGGAGCGGCTGGCCAAGGTCGACGGCTACCTCGCCACCGTCCGGGATCGCTTCGGCGGCATTCCCGCCTCCCGCGTCGACGGACTGCGCCGGCTTGCCGCCGCCGCCGGGGTGACCGTCGAGGAGTTCGACGCCCGGCTCAGCCGGGAGCAGATCATCGTGGACGGCGTCGGCGGTGGGGTGGAGCCACTGCCGCCCGAGGTTCGCCGCCAGATCGCCGAGCGGCTCACCGAACTGCGCGCCCTGCGTGGCGGGGACCGGGTCTCCAGCGCGTCGCTGTGGGCGTTCCTCGGGCTCGCCCCCGACGCCTCGCCGCAGCGGCTCGCCGCCGCCTACGCCGCGGTGGCGGCTGCCAACAGCCGCCGTCCGCACGACCGGGAGAAGACGGTCACCGCCGACCTGCTGGCCCTCGTCTCGACCCGGCTCGTCGAGGGCGACCCGGCCGCCTACACGGTCGGCCTGATGGCGGACGCGGCCGACGAGCTGCGTCCCGCGGTGGAGGAACACGTCGTCCTCGACGGCGAGCTCACCGCCGTCGCCTTCGAAGGTCTCGTCCGCGCGGCGCTGGCCACCGGGCGCGGTCTCACCGCGGCGCAGGCGAAGTCCGTGGTTCTCGGGGTGGCGCGCACGCTCGGCGCCGCGGTCAACGTCGGCGGGGTCGTCGACTACGTCGTCTGCCCCGGTTGCGGGCGCCCGGAGGCGGCCGGCGCCGCCCGGCACTGCCGGTACTGCGACACCGATCTCTACGCGACCTGCCCGTCCTGCGGCTCGATGACCGAGGCCGCCGCGGTGGTCTGCCGACACTGCGGGCACAGCCTGCGCCAGGCTCGGGAGGCGGCGGAGGCACTGGCCGCCGTGCGCCGCGCGCTGGAGGGCGGGCGGCCCCGCGAGGCAGGCGACCTGCTCGCCGCCGCGCATCCGGTGCTGGTCGCCGTCGGCGGTCCGGTCGCCGGCGCCGCTGAGGAGCTCGGCGCCCGGGTCTCCGCGGCGCTCGGCGCGGCCGACGCCGGCTGGCGGGCCCTGTCCGAGGCCCGCGCGGCCAGCCGGGCCGACGCCGCCCTCGACGACGCTCGCTGGCTCGCCGCGCAGGCAGCGGACGTGCCCGGCCCGGACGGCCGCGGCCCGGCCGAGG
This sequence comes from Frankia tisae, assembly GCF_025403405.1. Taxonomy (GTDB): domain Bacteria; phylum Actinomycetota; class Actinomycetes; order Frankiales; family Frankiaceae; genus Frankia; species Frankia tisai. The sequence continues at coordinate 27,737 of NZ_JANEZT010000011.1, read as the reverse complement.
TGCTGGCCGAGCTCATCGCCGCCCAGGCGGTGATCCGCCGGCGGGTGGAGGCCGCGCGGGCGCTGCCACGCGAGGCCCAGGAGGCTGCCCTGGCCGCGGTCCTCGCCACCGCCGCGGACAACCGGGAGGCGTTGGCGGCGTTGGCGGCGCTGCCGCTGTCGTCGCCGTCGGACCTCGCCGCGGTCGCCGGCCCCGACGGCTCGGTACAGCTGCGCTGGCGGGCGTCGCCGTCGGTCGGTGGGCCCGTCTCCTACCGGGTGGAGCGCGTCGTGCTCGTCGAGGGCGCCGCGGCGACGCTGGGCCGGCGCAGCCTGGGCACCACCCGGTCCACCGAGCTCTACGACGCCGGCGCACCGGCGTGGACGCCGGTGCGCCACGAGGTCACCGCGATCTGCGGCGAGCGCCGCTCCGAGCCGGTCGCCACGCAGCCCGTGGTCTGCACCCGTGACCTCGCCGAGCTGCGCGCCGAGCGGACCGCCGCCGGGATCCGGCTGCACTGGCAGCTCGACGGGGCCCTGTCGGTGGTCACGGTCGAGCGGACCGCCGCACCCGGCTCGCCGGTCAGCCAGCCACCCCGGCGGGCCCGGGTCACCGGCGGGGTCTTCCACGACACGGACGTCGTCGTCGGCGCGACGTACCGCTACCACGTCTTCGTCGAGTACCACGACGCGGCCGGGCACCCCGTCCGCACGCCCGGCGCCGAGGCCGAGGTCGAAGTGACCGCCCGCCCGAGGCCGGTGCAGGATCTCGCCGCGGTCACCACCAGCGGGCGCACCACGCTGCGCTGGACGCCGCCGCCCGGCTGGGAGGTGCGGATCTACGCGACGCCGGCGCCCGCCGGCCCCGGGGGCGTCGGCGGCGTCGGCGGCGGGCCGGGAGGCACCGGGCCGCGATTCGGGCCGGGTTCGGGTCCGTTACCGTTGCCCGGCGCCGGCTCGGGTCCGCTGCCGCTGCGTGGTTCCGGCCCGCTGTTCGTCGGCGGGCTCGGCGCCGAGGGCGACGACGTCCAGCTCGCCGCCATCACCGGACCGGTCCGCCTGGTTGGCACGAGCCGCACGGGACAGGCCGCGGAGTCCGCTCCGGTCGGCGAGGTGATCTACACCCCGGTGACGGTGCAGGGCGAGACGGCTGTCGTCGGCCGGGCCGTGCGACATGTGGTGATCGAGCCCGTGCGCGACCTGCGCGCCGACGACCGCGGCGAGTCGATCGTGCTGTCCTTCCAGATGCCACCCGGGGTGACCGAGGCGCGGGTGCTCTGGCGGCGGGACCGCACGCCCACCGGCCCGGACGATCCCTATGCCGCCAGGGCCAAGGTCACCAACACCAGCTTGGAGATCAAGGGCGGCTGGCATCTCGCCGCCCCGGCGGACGGGTGGGCCTACCACGTGGCCGCCTACCCGATGTACCGGGCGGGCGGGATCGCCCGCGTCGCGACCGCCGGAGTGGCGGTGCTGGCCCGGCCCGCGACCCGCAGCGATCCGCCGCCCCCCACCGCGTCCGGGCCCGCCACCGGTGGTCACCTCGTCGGCGGACCGGGGGGCGGGCCCGAAGGCATCCCCGGTGGTCCGTTCGCGGGGCGGCCCGCCGCCGGGCCCGATGCGTCCGGCTCGGATCCGATCACCGCCGCGCATCCGCTGGGAGGCCCGGCCCAGCCGCGGACCAGCGCCCTCCCGCTGCCCGTGCCGGTCGGCGCCCGCCAACCGGTGGCAGGCCACCCGCCGGGCGGTGCCCGGGGGCCCGCGCATGGGGAGCACCCACCCACGAACCCGTTCGGTGTCCTGCCGGTGCCCCTGCTCCCGCCGGCAGGTGCCGGCGAACCGGTCGCGGGCGACCCGGCGCAGGCGTGGCAGGCGTGGCAGGCGCGGTTCGTGCCCGGTGCACCCGGCCCGGTCGTTCCCGGGGGCGCGGCACCGACCCCGATCCCGATCCCGACCCCGACCCCGATCCCGACCGCGCCCGATGCCCAGGGGGGCGGGGCCGACGATGCGCTGACCGGGCCGATGCCGCCTGCGCCGCATCCCGTCCCGCTGATCCAGCCGACGGTCACCTACACCGTGAGCCGCTCCGGGTGGCGGCGGCGGACCATGCGGGTCCAGGTGCATACCTCCGGCCCGGCCGGCGAACTGATCCTGTTCGCGCGGCCGGGCACAACGCCGCCGCGGGCGGCCGCCGAGGCCCATGAGCTGTCCCGGCTGGCCGCCGTCGATCAGGCTGTCACCCGCACCATCGACGTCACCCTGGACGGGGCGCAGCTGCCGTGGGGTGTCCGGCTGTTGCCGGTCCTGGTGCATCCCACCGGCTGGACGGTCACGCATCCGGACGACGAGGATCTGGTCGTTCGCTGATCGACTCGATCCGTTCGGCTAGATCCGTTCGACTAGATCTTTCCGGCCGGATTGGGTCCCTCCATGCTGCGGTTTGATTAACAGTTGTCTTTTGGTGGCCGCTGAGCGGAGATATCACGCCAGATCTGCAACGATGGCACTACTACGGAAAGTATTCGTCCTAGTGCTGTTCCTTGTAGGCGGTGTGCCCCTTACGATTGGGTCCATCACACGTAGTTCCAGCACCGGCCAGGTGGGTGTTCGGCACCCGGTCGGAGCACCTGTCGAACCGTCCTGACCCCGAGGTTGGAGGCGGTCGGCATCACGGACGGGCCGCAGTGGCAGCCCGGTCGACGCACCCGCCGCGGTGTTGTCGAGCTCTGATGGCGCGCTGGGTGGTCGCGTAAGCGGTCGCTCGGAGGGGACGTTCCATCGATGGTCGTGATCCGGCCATGTTCCGTTGTCGGTGTGCAGTGCGTTCGGCGGGTGCATCTCACGCCAACTCCGAAAGGCAGCGCGCGAGCATGGTCTCGACCTCTCGTCGCCGACCGTCCCCTCCGGTCGGCCGTTCGGTCTCCCCGTCCCATCGACCTCGTGGCGCATCCGGCCGATCCGGCCCTGGCCGTCGCCGGGCCCGCCGGCCGGTTCGAACCGGCGCCCGGCTGGGTCTGGTCTCGGTGTTCGTCCTCGGGCTGCTGCAGGCGGTCACCCCGCTGGCGCAGGCCGCGGGGGAGACGCCGAGCTCCCAGCCGTCCCCGACGTTGCCGAGCGCGGCCTCGCCGAGCGCCACCCCGACGGCTTCGACCGAGCCCGCAGGCACCGCCGCCCAGCCCGGGGTCCCGATCTCCACGATGACCCCGCAGACCGGCAACCGGATCGCGCTGGTCCTGTTCGACGAGGACATCGTGCTCGTCGGCGGGCGTGACTTCGCCGCCGGCGACGACGTCACCGTCGCCGCCGAGACCACCAGCCTGGGCGCCAGCGCGCTGACCAAGGCGGATGGCGACGGCCGTTTCATTCTGGGTTTCCGGGTCCCGGCGGACTTCAAGGGCACGGTCAACGTCAAGGCGACCCAGGGCGCCGCCGCCGCCGTCGGCGCCCTCGACGTGACCGGCCCCGAGGCGGCCGCGCAGGAGTTCAAGACCGCGCCGGCACTGCCCGACCTGCCCGTGCAGCGCTCCGACGCCACCACCGGAACCGCCGGTACCGCACCATCGACCGCACCATCGACCGCGTCGCCGAGCCCGGCCGCCGCGGGGTCGCCGACACCAGGCGCCTCGCCGCAGCAGTCGCCCACCGCCGGCGTCACCGCGTCGCCCGGCCCGCTCCCCAGCCCCGCATCGTCCGCGGCTGCGGGCAGCCGCGGCCACCGGCCATTCGGCTCCGCCTCGCCGTCCGCCACTGTGCCGGCGACCACTGTGCCGGCGACCACCCTGCCGGCCGCCTCGCCGTCGGTCACCGGGCTGCCGGCGGTCCCGTCCGCCGGCCCGACCACCACGACCGGCGCCTCCGTCCCGGCGGCCGGCGGCGCGCCGGACATCGACGGCGGCGGGGCCCAGTCGGGCCTGCCCTGGCTGTCCGGGTTCCAGTCGCACCAGCTCGCGCAGCTCACGGATTTCGGCAACTGGCGGGGGCGGCCCAACGACCTCGTCCACGTCTATACCGACCGCACCTCGGGTTGGGGCGGGCTCGTGCAGCCGAGCTGGCCGGTTGACCTGTTCAAGGGTTTCGCCGGCAAACTGCTGATCAGCGAGCCGACCTACCCGAAGGGGCAGGGCGACAACGGCGCCTGCGCCCGCGGTGAGTACGACAACGAGTGGAAGAAGCTGGGCAGTTTCCTGGTCGAGCACGGCCGGGGCGACTCCATCGTCCGGATCGGCTGGGAGTTCAACGGCACGTTCATGTACTGGCACACCGACGCCGACCCGGCGACGTTCCGCACCTGCTTCCAGAAGATCTCGGCGGCCATCAAGTCCACCGACCCGCAGGTGAAGATCGACTGGACGTTCAACGCGCACAACTCGCCGGTGCCCACCGGCAACAGCCCATGGGGCGCCTACCCCGGTGACCAGTACGTCGACTACGTCGGCATCGATGCCTACGACCACTTCCCGCCGTCGAAGGACGACGCGACGTGGAACAAGCAGTGCGAGGACGTCAACGGCCTGTGCTACGTGATCCGGTTCGCCCGGGAGCACGGCAAGAAGGTCGGGGTCGGTGAGTGGGGCGTGGCCTCCTGCAGCGGTGACGGCGGCGGCGACAACCCGTTCTACATCCAGAAGATGTTCGAGACGTTCAAGGGGGCCGGCGACGTGATGGGCTACGACGCCTACTTCAGCGACCCCACCCCCGGCAACGTCTGCTCGACGATCACGAACGGCGGCCAGAACCCGAAGGCCGCCGCCGAGTACAAGAAGCTGTTCGGCACCGGATCGAGCTGACCGGCCGCCGGCTGGCCGGGACGGAGTGGATCCGTCCCGGCCAGCCGTCGTCTGAGCGGCGCCCTCAGGGAAAGCCCTCCGAGTCGATCACCCGGGGCCGCGGGAGCGCCGAGGCGTTCGGTGCCATCTTGAGCACCCTTATCATCCGGGTCGGCGGACGTTCCCCGCGGGGGAACGTCAACGCATCGGCGAACCGGTCCCGAATCCAGGGAATCGAGAACCGGCGGGCCTGCCGCGCGACCTCCCGGATCCGCCGTTCCGCAGCCGCCCCCTCGACCTCGATGCGCACCTGCTGCCGGTGCTTCGCCACCGCTATGCCGCCGAGCATGGTGATACGAGCGCGACTGAAGTGCGTGGACGAACTCGAGGACCACCGGCGCGATCTCGATCGCGAGCAACCACAACCGCAGGTTGTCCTGCAGCGAGTCCGCGCGCCGCGAACCAGGCGGCGTCGTCCACCGGGTATTCCATCTCGCAGAGCTTATCCACGACACCGGTAAAGATGATCTCCGTCTCGCCTGCTTGGAAACCCATCCGATAGGTGTCGATCAGTTCTGCACCCAGTTCGGTATGGGAGGTTCTCAGGAGGCGCTCGAAAGCATCTGCGGCGACCTTTGCGTTGTCCGTCATGGTGTCGGGATTCCGTTTGTCGTTTATTCCAGGGAGGCGGGTTGGCTGCGTTGCAACACACTCTCTAGCACGATCTCGTCACTGTGCAGACCGTCGCCGTACACGTAACTGCGCCCGAGTCGCCCACCGTGAACAACTGTAATATTTTCCGTGAAAGGCTCGTGATTGAATGGGACAGCTGCGCTCACGCGGAGCCAGACCTGAGAGACATCCACATAGTGTGCGTGCGTCACCGATTGACCATTGATCCTCCCCCGAAGACCGCTCAATCTAGCTGACCGAGATGGCGCCTCGATCGCGGCACAGCCGTTTGGTCGCGGTGCCCACGGGAAGCCTGCCCGGCCCTCGCTCCGCCCAGGGGAGGAGACCTCGCCGCCCCGGTGGCGCCGGGGCGACCAGCGATGCGCCACCGATCGGGCGCAGGGCAGTCATGGCAGGTAGGCGGCCCGTAGGCGACGTCCGGATGGCAGGCACATGTCGGCTGATTTACCGCCGCCATCCTCTGTCGTCGGACACCCCGGGCCAGGTACCGTCACCCGAAAGGCGACGTTTACGATCTTGGCGGTCTCGGCCGGTTCACCCGGATTCCGCAGACCGCTCACCAGGGCGACGCCCGGGGCCCTGGTCGAGCGACGTTGCCGCGTCTGACGAGGGGACCGTCGCTTGCGCCACTTCGCCTTCCTCGACACGGAGACGATCGAGACCCTGTTCTACCGGCCGCCGGAGGAGATCGCCGTCGACGGGGATCGCCGGCTGCTGGCCACCGCGCTCGGTGCGACGCTGTACGCACCGGGCACGCGGCCCCAGCTGGCATCCGACGTGCGCCGGCAGACCGCGGCGGGGGCGAACTCGATGGTGCTCTGCCTCGAGGATTCGATCGCCGACACCGAGGTGGCCGCCGCCGAGGCCAACGTCGTCGCGGCGTTGCGCTCGCTCGCCGACGACCCGCCGCGCTCCGGCGACGGCATGCCGCTGCTGTTCGTCCGGGTGCGTGCCGTCGGGCAGATCCCCGACCTGATCGCGCGGCTCGGCGCGACCGGCGCCCGCTGCCTGGCGGGCTTCGTCCTGCCCAAGTTCGCCGAGGAGGGCGGCGAGGCTGCGCTGGAGGCGGTGCTGCGGGTGTCCGACATCATCGGCCGGCCGCTGTGGGCCATGCCGGTGCTCGAAAGCCCCCCGGTGATCAATCGGGAGACCCGCGTCGAGGCGCTCATGGCCGTGCGGCGACTGGTCGACAAGCACGCCGAGCAGGTGCTCGCGATCCGGCTCGGTGCCACCGACCTGTGCGGGCTGTTCGGGTTGCGCCGCGGCCGTGACCTGACGATCTACGACATCGCCGTGGTCCGCGACTGCATCGCCGACATCGTGAACATCTGCGCCCGCGGCGGTGACCACATCGTCACCGGCCCCGTGTGGGAGTACTTCGCCCAGCCGGAGCGGCTGTTCGTCAGCTCGCTGCGGGTGACCCCGTTCGCGCAGGCCGACCTGGCCGACGGCAGCCAGGAGGCGATCCGGATGCGCAGTGCACTGGTCTCGGCCGACCTCGACCGCCTGATCCGGGAGGTCGTCCTGGACCGGGCCAACGGGCTGATCGGCAAGACTGTGATCCATCCCAGCCACATCCCGGCCGTGCACGCGCTGCACGTCGTCAGCCAGGAGGAGTTCACCGACGCCGAGGCGATCCTCGCCGGGGACGCCGGCGGGGTCCGCGCGAGCAGCTACGCGAACAAGATGAACGAGCTGCGCCCGCACCGAGCCTGGGCCGAGGCGGTGCTGCGCCGGGCCAGGGCGTTCGGGGTCCTACGCGAGGGCGACACCTTCGTCGAGGTGCTCGCGGCGACCCGCGGCCACGGCCGTGCGGAGATCGCCCGATGACCACGCCCACGCCCACGACGCCGGTGCCCGCGGACCCGGGCTGGCTGTGGGCGGAGCTGGGGCTCGCCGTCGAGGTGAGCGCGGACGTGCGCGGCGGTGGCCTGGACGCGCTGGTGGGGTTGGCCCTGCGGCGCAACCCACGCCGGGCCCACCTGCTGGTCAGCCGGGTGCTCGGCAAGCACCTGCCGGTCGCGCCAGGCGCGGGCCTGGCCGCCGGGGCGGATCTCGCGGCCCAGGTCCGGGCCCTACCCGGCTTCCCCACCGGGGACGGGGCCGGCGACGAAGCCGGCGACGAAGCCCGGACAGGGCCGCTCGTCATCGGTTACTGCGAGACGGCGACGGCGCTCGGCCACGCCGTCGCCGACGGGCTGGCGGGCAGCCATTACCTGCACACCACTCGGCGGGACCTGCCCGAGGTGCCGCCGGTGCTGGAGTTCACCGAGTCGCACTCGCACGCCTCCCACCACTGGCTGGTCCCACAGGATCCGGCGATCCTGCGCGGCGGCGAGCCGATCGTGCTGGTCGACGACGAACTGTCCACCGGACGGACCGCCCTCGGCACCATCCGTATCCTGCACGCTCACGCCCCCCGCTCGCGCTACGTGGTGGCGACCCTCGTCGACGCCCGCCCGGCCGCCGCGCGCACCGCGTTCGCCGACCTCGCCGCCGAACTCGGCGTCCGGATCGACGTCGTCGCCCTGATCGCGGCCACCGTCACGGTGCCGGCCGAGATCGCCGACCGGGCGGCGAGTATCCGCGCCCGCTTCTCCGCGTCCGTGCCGTCTGCCGAGCCGCCTGCCGAGAAGTCGCCGCCTGCGGAGAAGTCCCGACCCGCTGTGATCGGCCATCCGGTTCGGTGGCTGACCGCCGACTGGCCGGCGGACCTTCCAGAAGGTGGCCGGTATGGCTGGTCACCGGCCCACCGGCGCCGGCTCGACGACGTCCTGGCGCCGGTCGCCGCCGCCGTGCGCGCGGCGCTGACTCGACCGGGCGGCTGCACACTCGTTCTGGGGACGGAGGAACTGATGTACACCCCGATGCGGATCGCGGACACGCTCGCCGCCGGCGGCTCCGGCAAGGTCCGTTACCAGTCGACGACCCGCTCGCCGGTCCATCCCGTCGACGTCGAGGGCTACGCCATCCGGGCTGCGCTCACCTTCCCGGCGCCGGACGACCCGAGCCGGGTCAGCCACGTCTACAACGTCCGTCCCGGCGCCTACGACGACATCGTCCTGATCGTCGACGCGGGCGCGGACGCAGCCTCGCCCGCCGCGGTCGCGGACCCGGCGGGGCTCGTCGCCGAGCTGCGCCGCTGCGCCCCGGTCGCCGTGCTCACCCTGCCCGCCTACCGGCCAGCCCCCCGACCCGCCGGACCGCCACCGGACGCCGCCGCCGAGCTGGACCTGCCGGAGCGGACCCTGCCGGAGCGGGCCCGATGAGCGCCTCCGGTTCCGGGCCGGCGACCCCGGTGGCCGGGCAGGCGGGCGACCGGGTGCCCGCGGGAACGATTGGCTCGGGCTCGTACGACCCGGCCGACGTGACTTTCCTGCTCACCGATCTGAGCGCCGTCGACCTCGAACGGCCCACCGAGGACCGCGAGGAGGCGATGCAGGCCGGCCGGCACTACTCCGAGGATCTGCCCGTCGAATACCAGCCCGACGCCGGCTACCTGCGTCTCTACCACCAGGCGCTGGAGCGCTCGGCCCGGCGGGTGGCGCTGGCCACGGGGGTGGTCGCCGAGCTCGTGCGGGTCTCGAAGCCCGAGCCGGTCCTGGTCTCGATCGCCCGGGCCGGGACGCCGGTCGGGATCCTGATGCGCCGCTGGTACGGCTGGCGACACGGCCTGGACACCCCACACCACGCCATTTCCGTGATCAAGGATCGCGGGATGGACATGAACGCCGTGCGCTACCTGACCGACCGGTTCGACCGCGGGGCGATGCAGTTCGTCGACGGCTGGACCGGCAAGGGGGTGATGACGCGGGTGCTCAGCGACGCGGTCGCGGGCCTCGGGCTCGACGACACCCTCGCCGTGCTCGCCGACCCGGCGCGCTGCGTGCCGCTGTACGGCACCCGCGACGACTTCCTCATCCCGAGCGCCTGCCTGAACTCCACGGTCAGCGGGCTGGTCAGCCGGACCGTCCTCAACGCCGAGCACATCGGCCCGGACGACTTCCACGGCGCGAAGTTCTACGGCGAGCTCGCGCCGCACGACCTGTCCCGGCACTTCATCTCCACGGTTGTCGCGCAGTTCGACGCGGTCGCGGACGAGGTCGCCGAGACCTGGCCGCGGCTGTGGCGGGCCGACCGGCGGCCGACCTGGGCCGGCTGGGCGGCGGTGGAGCGGATCGCCGCCGCCTACGACATCCCGGATGTGATCATGGTGAAGCCGGGGGTCGGCGAGACCACCCGGGTGCTGCTGCGCCGCGTGCCTTGGCGCATCCTCGTCGACCCGGACCGCGTCGACGAGCTGGGGCACGTCCTGGCGCTTGCCGCCGACCGCGGCGTCCCGGTCGAGGAGATGACCGACCTGCCGTTCTCGTGTGTCGGGCTGGTGCGCCCGGTCGGTGCGGCGCCGGTGTTCCACACGCCGAACGCGCGTTGGCGCCCGGACGTCCCGGATCTCCCGGATCTCCCGGATCTCCCGGGTGTTCAGGATTTCTCGGGTGCTCAGGATGTCCCAAGTGTCCCGGACATCTCGGACGCTTCGTGACGGCGGGGAGGGGCGGCCACCTGGTGGCCCTCGACCTGGACAAGACGCTGATCTTCTCCCGGCGCTCGATGCTGCTGCCGGCCGGCACCGCCGAGCCCGAGCTGGTCGAGGTCGAGCGGCTCGACGGTGCCCCGCTGTCCTTCGCGACGGCTCGGGAGCTCGCGCTGCTGGCCGAGCTGCACCGCCGGGCCGTCGTCGTCCCCGTCACCACCCGCACGCTCGCCCAGTACCGCCGGGTGGATCTCGGGATCCGGCCGCGGTACGCGATCGCGGCCAACGGCGGGCACCTGCTCGTCGACGGCGCCCCCGACCCGGCCTGGGCGGCCGGGATCGCGGCGGAGGTGGCCGCCGCCTGCGCGCCGCTGGCCGAGATGCTGGCGCTCGCCGAACAGTTCGCCGCCGGCGGCTGGGCCCGGACGGTCCGCGCCGCCGACGACCTGTTCGTCTACCTCGTCGCCCACGACCGGCCCGCCATCCCGGACCTGGCCGGCGTCACCGCGGCCGCCCGCGCGGGCGGCTGGTCGGTGTCGGCGCAGGGCCGCAAGGTGTACCTGGTGCCGACGGTGCTGACCAAACAGCGGGCCGTCGACGAGGTGGTCCGCCGGGCCGGGACGGCGACGCTGCTGGCCGCCGGCGACTCGGTCCTGGACATCCCGATGCTGCTGGCCGCCGACGCCGCCGTCCGGCCCGCCCACGGTGAGCTGCACGAACTCGGCTGGTCGGCGCCGAACGTCACCGTCACCGCCGGCGCGGGGGCGGTCGCGGGCGAACAGGTGCTGGCGGTGCTGCTGGACCGGGTGCGCGCCGACCGGCCCGATCCGACTCCCGCCGTCCCGGGATGAACCTGGGCGGCGACCGGTCTTCGTGGTAGACCGGGGACGGTGGCCAAGCACACCCCGTTTCGTCCAGGAGGAACCATGACCGATCCGGGCGTGAGCGCCACGACCGACCCGAGCGCCCCGAACAATCTGGAGGCCACGCTGGAGGGCCTGCTGTCGGTGGAGAGCTTCGGTCCACCGGCGGAGTTCACGCGACGCCGGCCCGTGGACGCCGACCGGGCCGCCGCCGCGGCGGACCCGCAGGCGTTCTGGGCCGCCGCAGCCCGCGAGCTGCTCACCTGGGACAAGCCGTTCACCCAGGTGCTCGACGACACGAACCCGCCCTTCTACACGTGGTTCGCCGACGGCGAGCTGAACCTGTCGGCCAACTGCCTGGACCGCCACGTCGAGGCCGGCCGGGGCGAGCGGGTCGCGTTCCACTGGCGCGGCGAGGAGGGCGAGCACCGCGACGTCACCTACGCCGACCTGCTCGCCGAGACCCAGCGGCTGGCGAACGGTCTGCTGTCCCTCGGCGTGCGGGCCGGGGACGTCGTCGGCATCTTCCTCCCGATGATCCCCGAGGTGGCCGCCGCGATGCTGGCCTGCGCCCGGATCGGCGCGGTCCACAACGTGGTCTTCGGCGGCTTCGCACCGTCAGCGGTCCGGGAGCGGATGGAGGTCTCCGACGCCAAGGTGCTCATCACCGTCGACGGGGCGCGGCGCAAGGGGCGCCGGTCGCCGGTCAAGGCCGCCGTCGACGTCGAGCTCGGCGACCTGCCCGCGCTGAAGCACATCGTGGTGGTCCGCGGCCCGGGGAAGAACGCCGCGCAGGTACCGATGACCGCCGGGCGCGACGTCTGGTACGACGAGCTGCTCGCCGCCGCCGACCCGGTGTGCCCGGCGGTCGGCCTGCCGGCGGAACATCCGCTGTTCATCCTGTACAGCTCCGGGTCGACGGCGAAGCCGAAGGGCATCCTGCACACCACCGCGGGCTACCTGCTCGGCGCCACCTACACCCTGCGGACGGTGTTCGACCTCGACCCGGCGACGGACGTCTACTGGTGCTCCGCGGACGTCGGTTGGATCACCGGGCATTCCTACATCGTGTACGGACCGCTGTCCAACGGCGTGACCAGCGTGATGTTCGAGGGTGCCCCGGACTATCCCGACCACGACATCTGGTGGCGGATCGTCGAGGAGTACAAGGTCACCGTCTTCTACACGGCGCCGACCGCGATCCGCACCTGCATCAAGTGGGGCGCGCAGTACCCCGCCCGCCACGACCTGTCCTCGCTGCGGGTGCTCGGCACGGTCGGCGAGCCGATCAACCCGAAGGCGTGGCTGTGGTACCACCTGGTGATCGGGGGTGGCCGCTGCCCGATCGTCGACACCTGGTGGCAGACCGAGACCGGGTCGGTGCTCATCTCGCCGCTGGCGGGAGTCACCCCGACCAAGCCGGGATCGGCGACGAGGCCGCTGCCCGGGATCAGCCCGGCGCTGCTGGACGAGGACGGCCGGCCCGTCACCGAGGGCACCGGAATCCTGGTGATCACGCAACCGTGGCCGTCGATGCTGCGCACCCTGTACAAGGACGACAAGCGCTTCGTCGAGACGTACTTCTCCCGCTTCGGCCCGAGGACGTACGTGGTCGGGGACGCGGCCCGGCTCGACGCCGACGGCTACTTCTGGATTATCGGCCGGATCGACGACGTCATCAACGTCTCCGGGCACCGCCTGTCCACCGCCGAGGTGGAGTCGGCGATCGTCGCGCACGAGGCCGTTGCCGAGGCCGCCGTCGTCGCGCAGGCCGACGAGCAGACCGGCCAGGCGATCGTCGCGTTCGTGACGTTGGCGGGTGAGCGGGTCGGCGACTCCGCCGTCGAGGCCGAGCTGCGCGAGCACGTCGCGCGGCGCATCGGCAAGCTGGCCCGGCCGCGGCGGATCGTCTGGGCCGACGATCTACCGAAGACCCGCTCCGGTAAGATCATGCGTCGGTTGCTGCGGGATGTCGCAGAAGGCCGGGAGCTCGGCGACGTCACGACTCTGCGGGATCCCGCGGTCATGTCCGCCCTTGCCGTGAAGGTGGCCGCCGCGGACGACGAGGAGTAGCAGAACCCGCTCGCCCAGGGATCGCAACCGCGGCGGATTCCGGCTGATCGCCCGGCCGGGCGGTGAGTTGTTCGGAGAACGTAACCCGCAGGTCGAACCCGGGTGCGGCCACGTCACCGGCACTCCTCTAGGCTCACGTCTTCGTGAGAGCCCTACGACGGTTCACCGTCCGTGCGCAGCTCCCCGAGCAGCTTGCTCCACTGGGGGAACTTGTCCTGAATCTTCGCTGGTCCTGGCACCCTGAGACGCTGGACCTGTTCGAGTCGGTCGACCCCGAGCTCTGGCGGGCCACCAAGGGCGACCCGGTCCGCCTGCTCGGCGAGGTCGATCACGACCGGCTCGTCGCCCTCGCCGCGGATCGCCGCTTCGTGCGTCGGCTCACCGGCGTCGCGGACGATCTCCAGGACTACCTCTCGGCCGACCTGTGGTACCAGCGTCAGCAGCTGCCGGGCGCGCCGGCGGCGATCGCGTACTTCTCGCCGGAGTTCGGCATCACCGAGGTGCTGCCGCAGTACTCCGGCGGCCTGGGCATCCTCGCCGGCGACCACCTCAAGACCGCCAGCGACCTCGGTGTGCCGATCATCGGTGTGGGGCTGCTGTACCGGGCCGGCTACTTCGTCCAGTCGCTGTCGCGCGACGGCTGGCAGCAGGAGCGCTACCCGGGCATCGACCCGCACGGGCTGCCGCTGACCCAGCTCACCGACGCCGCCGGCACCCCGGTGAAGGTGGCCGTCGGGCTGCCCGAGGGCCGCATCCTGCACGCGCAGATCTGGAAGGCGCAGGTCGGTCGGGTCCCGCTGCTGCTGCTCGACTCGGACGTCGAGGACAACCAGCCGGCCGAGCGGGGGGTGACCGACCGGCTCTACGGCGGCGGCACCGACCACCGGTTGCTGCAGGAGATGCTGCTGGGCATCGGCGGTGTGCGGGCGCTGCGGGCCTACGCGGCGGTCACCGGCACGCCCGCGCCGGAGGTCTACCACACCAACGAGGGCCACGCCGGGTTCCTCGGCCTCGAGCGGATCCGCGAGCTCGTCGAGACCGGGCTCAGCTTCGGCGAGGCGCTGGAGGCCGCCCGCGCCGGCACCCTGTTCACCACGCACACCCCGGTGCCCGCCGGCATCGACCGCTTCCCCCGCGACCTCGTCGCCCGCCACTTCGGCGGGGACAACTCCTGGCCCGGTGTGCCGGCGGAACGAATCCTGGAGCTCGGAGTCGAGTCCGACCCGAACGTGTTCAACATGGCGCACATGGGCCTGCGCCTCGCCCAGCGTTCCAACGGCGTCAGCAAGCTGCACGGCATCGTCAGCCGGGAGATGTTCGCGGACCTGTGGGCCGGGTTCGATTCCGCCGAGGTGCCGATCGGCTCGGTGACCAACGGTGTGCACGCCCCGACCTGGGTGTCGCGGGCCGTCATCGAGCTGGCCGACCGCCAGCCCGGCCCCGGGCTGCTCGCCGACGACGCGGCCGGCTTCGCCAAGATCTCCGCCCTGCCCGACGAGGTCATCTGGGCCACCCGCCGCCAGCTTCGGGAACGGCTCGTCGCCGAGGTCCGCCGCCGGGTGCGCGCCTCCTGGCTGGAGCGCGGCGCCGCCCCCGGTGAGCTCGACTGGGTCGAGTCCGTCTTCGACCCCGACGTGCTCACCATCGGCTTCGCCCGCCGGGTGCCGTCCTACAAGCGGCTCACGCTGATGCTGCGCGACTCCGACCGGCTGCGCCGGCTACTGCTGCACCCGCAGCGGCCGATCCAGATGGTGATCGCCGGCAAGGCCCACCCCGCGGACGACGGCGGCAAGCAGCTCGTCCAGCAGATCGTCCAGTTCGCCGACGACCCGGCCGTGCGCGCGCGCATCGTGTTCCTGCCCGACTACGACATCGGCATGGCGCGGTTCCTGTACTCCGGTTCGGACGTCTGGCTGAACAACCCGCTGCGCCCGCTGGAGGCGTGCGGCACGTCCGGGATGAAGGCGGCGCTCAACGGCTGCCTCAACCTGTCCATCCGGGACGGCTGGTGGGACGAGATGTTCGACGGCCAGAACGGCTGGGCGATCCCCACCGCCGACGGCGTCGAGGACCCCGACCGGCGCGACGACATCGAGTCCGCCGCCCTGTACGACCTGCTGGAGAACACCGTCGCTCCGCGGTTCTACGACCGTGACGCCGGTGACGGCCCGCCGCGGCGCTGGACGGCGATGGTCAAGCACACCCTGTCCAGCCTCGGCCCGCAGGTGCTGGCCAGCCGGATGGTGCAGGAGTACGTCGAGCGGTACTACGTGCCGGCCGGCGTCTCCGCTCGGGCCGCCGCCGCCGACAACCTGGCGGGCGCCCGGGACCTCGCCGGCTGGAAGAGCCGGGTGCGCGCCGCCTGGCCGAGGGTGCGGGTGCTCAACGTCGACTCCGCCGGGCTCGGCGACACCCCCCAGGTGGGCCAGTCGCTGGTGGTGCGGGCCACGGTCGACCTCGGCGGCCTCGCCCCCGGCGACGTCGACGTCCTCGCCTCCTTCGGGCGCATCGACCAGACCGACCGGATCCTCGCCCCGGAGGTGCTGTCGTTGCAGCTCGTCGGCGAGGGCGAGGGCGGGCACCGCTTCGAGGGCACGATCCCCCTCGGCCGCACCGGCCCGTTCGGCTACACCGTGCGGGTGCTGCCCCGCCACCACCTCACCGCCAGCGTCGCCGAGCTGGGCCTCGTCGCCAACCCGTAGCCGCCGCGGCCGCGGTGGCGGTGGCGGCAAGCCGGCGGTTGTAACCGGCGGTCGATCAGGCCGGGGGATGCGCCCGTAGCAGCAGGACGCTGCGGGCGCAGACGGGCATGACCGTGCCGGGCGGCAGCGTCCGGCGGGGGTCGGCGAGGGTCGCCGGGAAACCCGCGAGGTCCTCGTCGGCGGTGTCGAGCAGCAGGTCGTAGCGCTGCGCCCACGGCGCTGCGGGCAGGGTGACGGCCGTGTCCGCGCCGTCGGGGTGGATCACGACCAGCAGGCCCGGCACGGTCTCACCGCCGCCCGCCGTCCCTGCCGTCCCCGCGGTCCCTGCCGTCCCCGCCGCGTTCCCCGCGGCCTCGGCGCCCGCGGCGATGTGGGCGACCAGCGTGACGACCCTCGGCGCGTTCCAGTCCGCTGGGGACATCACCTGCCCGTCGGCGCGGAACCAGGTGATGTCCGCCAGCCGTCCGGGGGTCGACTCACCGCCGTGGAAGAACACCTCGCGGCGCAGCGCCGGCTCGAGGCTGCGCAGCGAGATCAGTCCGCTGACCAGGCGTAGCAGAGTGGGGTCCGGTCCGGCCGGGTCACGCCCGCCGGCCCCGATGTCGGGGCCGGTCTGGGGCGCGGAGCCCGGCCAGGCCTGCCAGGACACCGGGTTGTCCTGGCAGTAGGCGTTGTTGTTGCCGCCCTGGGACCGACCCAGCTCGTCGCCGGCGAGCAGCATCGGCACCCCGGCCGACAGCAGCAGCGTGGCCAGCAGGCCGCGGCGCACCCGGCGGCGGGTGGCGAGGATCGTCTGATCGTCGGTAGGGCCCTCTGTGCCGTAGTTCGACGAGCGGTTGTCCGATTCCCCGTCCCGGTTGCCCTCGCCGTTGGCATCGTTGTGTTTCTGCGTGTAGGAGACCAGGTCGGCCAGGGGGAAGCCGTCATGGGCGGTGACGAAGTTCACCGACGCCCACGGCCGCCGCCCCCCGTGCTCGAACAGGTCGGACGAACCCGTCACCCGATAGCCGAGGTCCGCGACCCCGCTGGTCCGGCCGTTCCACACGTCTCGGACAGTGTCGCGGAAGCGCCCGTTCCACTCCGCCCACGGTGCCGGGAACGACCCCACCTGGTAGCCGCCCCAGCCGACATCCCACGGCTCGGCGATCAGCTTCACCGACGACAGCAGCGGATCGGCGTGGATCGCCGCCAGCAGGCCGGCGGCGGGATCGAAGGCGTCGGGGTTGCGGGCGAGCGCGGTGGCGAGGTCGAAGCGGAAGCCGTCGACGCCCATCTCGTTCACCCAGTAGCGCAGGGAGTCGCAGATCAGCTTCACCACCTGCGGCGATGTCATGTTCAGGGTGTTGCCGCAACCGGTCACGTCGCGGTAGCGCCGAGGGTCGGTGGGTTCGACCCGGTAGTAGGCCGCGTTGTCCAGGCCGCGCAGGGACAGCGTCGGGCCGCGCTCGCTGCCCTCGGCGCTGTGGTTGTAGACGACGTCGAGGATCACCTCGATGCCGGCGGCGTGCAGCGTCGCCACCATCGCCTGGAACTCGCCGATCGGGTCGGCGGTCGCCGCGTAGGCGGCGTGCGGCGCGAAGAAACCCAGGGTGTTGTAACCCCAGTAGTTGATTTTCGAGCGCTCGAGCAGCGCCGGCTCGGAGACCGAGGCCTGCACCGGCAACAGCTCGAGCGCGGTGATGCCCACCCGCTGCAGGTGGTCGATCACGGCCGGATGAGCCAGCCCCGCATAGGTGCCGCGCAGCCGTGCCGGCAGGCCCGGATGGAGGCGGGTGAAGCCACGCACGTGCGCCTCGTACAGGACGGTCCGCGACCACGGGATCGCCGGCCGGTTGTCTGCCGGGTGCCGGCGCCGGCTGCGGCGCCGGGCGCCCTCCCGACGGGCCGGGCCGGCGACGACGCAACGGGGCACGAACGGGGCGGAGTCCCGCGCGTCCGGCTCGTAGCTGTAGGGATCACCGCCGCCGAATCCGTAGATCGCCGGATCCGGTCGCAGCGCCCCGGTCAGCAGCCGGGCGTACGGGTCGACCAGCAGCTTCGCCGGGTTGTAACGCTGGCCGCGGCCGGGATCGTACGGGCCGTGCGCGCGCAGGCCGTAGTGTTGCCCCGGCTCGATGCCGGGCAGGTAGCCATGCCACACTTCGCCGTCGCGTTCCGGCAGGCGGTGGCGGGTCTCCCGGCCGGCGTCGCCGAACAGGCAGAACTCCACCGCCTCCGCGCCGGGGGCGGCGACGGCGATGTTGACCCCGGCGCCGTCCCAGAGCACCCCGAGCGGGCCGGGCTGGCCCGGGAGCAGACCACCGCCCGAGCGGGGAGACACGTCGGATGTGCGGTGTTTGCCACCTGTGTCGGACACTCCGGTGAGGTTAATCGACGCCTTCGCCCCCGGTCGGCCGATCGGGCACCTCCGCTGCGCCCGGAGGCCGCCGCCCCGATCGCATGAAGATCAGCATCGGTCGGCCTATCGTGACTTCCGACCACCCACCGACCCGCACGACCCGACCCGGGCGGCCGGCGCGATCCATCCTGGTATGTCCGATGATCAGGCCGGGTCGCCGTCGACTCCGGCACGGTCTGTGGGGCCAGCCGGGTGTTGGGCGCCCGGCTTCCTCAGCGCGGGCCAAAGTCGGGAGGACCGTGGATGAGCGTCGTGCGGCTCGAGGTCGACGGCGGAATCGGCACCATCCGGTTGGATCGGCCGCCGATGAACGCGCTGGACTCCGGCGTCGCTGCCGAGCTGCGGGCGGCCGCCGTCGAGGCGACCCGCAACCCGGCGGTCCGATCGGTGGTCATCTACGGCGGCGAGAGGGTCTTCGCGGCCGGCGCGGACATCAAGCAGATGGCGCCGATGGGATACGCCGAGGCGTCGGCCTGGGTCGGTGACCTCAACTCGACCTTCGAGGTGGTGGCCCGCATCCCGAAGCCGGTGGTCGCGGCGGTCACCGGCTTCGCCCTCGGCGGCGGGCTGGAGCTCGCGCTCTGCGCCGACGTCCGGGTGTTCGCCGACAACGCGAAAGTCGGCCAGCCGGAGATCCTGCTCGGGGTGATCCCGGGGGCCGGCGGGACGCAGCGCCTGCCGCGGCTGATCGGCCCGGCGCGGGCCAAGGACCTCATCTTCAGCGGCCGGCAGGTGCGCGCCGGCGAGGCCGCCCAGATCGGGCTGGCCGACGTCGTCGTTCCCGCGGCAGAGGTGTACGAGCGGGCCCGGGAGATCGCCGGGCGGTACACGAACGGACCCGCGATGGCCCTGGCGGCGGCGAAGCAGGCCGTCGACGACGGTTCGGAGCTCGCCCTCGCCGAGGCCCTGCGCCTGGAGGCGGCTCTGTTCGCCGGGCTGTTCGCCACCGAGGACCGCCGGATCGGCATGGAGTCCTTCATCGCTCACGGCCCCGGCAAGGCCGACTTCACCGGCCGCTGACCCCTACCTCATGGCGAGGTCGGCGATCACCGGGAAGTGGTCGCTGCCGAAGTCGTGGCCGACCTGGAAGCCGGTGACCGCGAAGGCGGGCGAGGCCAGCACGTGGTCGATACGCAGCACCGGCGGCAGCAGCACCGAGCGGGCGCTCCACGTCGGTTCCCACCCGCCGCCGACGACGTCGTGCGCGTCGCGGACCCCGGCGCTGTCGAGCCTGCGCAACGGCCGGTGGTCGCGGGTGGCGTTGAAGTCGCCGGCCATGACCACCGGCAGGGTGGCGTGCTGGGCCTCGTGGCGCAGCGCGGTGAGCTGAGTGCGCCACCGGTTGGTGTACGTGCCGGACGTCGGCGAGATGGTGTGCACCGCGTACATCACGAAACGCCGGTTCTCGTCGACCTCGACGGTGGCCCGCAGCGACATCGACCCGCCGATCCTGGGGGTGGCGGCGTCGCGCAGCGGGAACCGGGAGTAGATCGCCGCGCCGAACGCGCCGGCGTCCGGGTGCACCTCCCGGTACGGGAAGCCGTTGAGTGCCCCGGAGGCGTTCACCCGGGACAGCGTCAGCGGTGAGAGTTCGACGAGGACGAGCACGTCGGGGTTGGCCGAGCGGATCTGTGCCCCGAGCCGGTCGGCGTGGGTGTTGCGGTAGAGCAGGTTCGCCGACATGATCCGGAGCCTGGCCGATCCCTGGGGCGCGTCCTCGGCGCCGCCCGGGAGCACCTCGGGGACCGCCCAGAACAGATGGACGGCGACCAGCACGACCGACAGGATCAGCAGCAGGTTGCGGCGCAGGGCGAAGGCCACGGCCAGCGTCGCGTAGGCCGGCAGGTAGAGCAGTGGGGTCACGGCGTTGATCGCCGAGTAGGGCCAGTCCAGACCGTCGTCGAGGTGGACGAGCCGGCCGAGGGCGAGCAGGGCGAGGCCGGCCGCGACCACCCAGGCGATCACCGTGATGACGGTGGAGATCGGGATGGTGGGCCGGGCCCTGGGCTCGGGGGCGGCGACCGGGATGTCGCCCGGTCCGGTGGCGGTCTTGCCGTCCGGCGCCGTGCGTCCGGACTCCTGCGCGGCTGTCACCATCCCAGAGTGCCCGGCTCGCCGGGGCGCCCGAGCGGTGGGTGACCCTCATGACCGGGCGGGGACCCCCGCCGGTGGCCCGGCGAGAGCGCCGGGCCACCGCGGCTCGACCGCGGCTCGACGGGTGCGCGGCTACGCGGCGGTGGACTGCAGTAGCGGCCGGACCTGCTCGCGCCACTCCCGAACCGCGACGGTCGGGTGCTCGCCGAGGGCCCCGTCGAGCTCGGCCAGTTTTTTCACGATCCGCTGCGAGGAGACCTGCCCGGCGACGGAGACCGCCTCGTAGGCCGCTTCCAGGGCGCCCTCCAGCTCCGGCGCCGGCCGGCGCAGGCGGGACAGCGCGAGGTCGGCCTCGGCGTAACTGCGGGTGCGGGCGCGGGCCGCCCCCTGCAGCGCACGCGCCTGCACCAGCCTGTCCTCCGCCTCCCGGGACCGGCCCAGCAGCAGCAGGCAGTGACCGCGGCACTCGGCGGCGTCGCCGGCGTTGTAGTGGCCGGCCCAGGGCGGCCCGTCGCCGTCGTCGCGGGCGATGGCCGCGTCCATCTGGTCCAGGACACGCCGGCATCCGGCCTCGTCGCCGTTGCGCGCCAGCGCCCAGGCGTTCTTGTCGTACAGCATGGCCTGCACCGCGCTGGTGGAGTGCTTCACCGAGCGGCGCAGCGCGGCCCGGGCCAGCGCCAGACTCTGGCGCGCATGGCCGAGCTGGGCGGCCTGGTCGCTCATGCCGGTCAGCACCCGTCCGGCAAGCATGGCGTCGCCTGCGTGCTCGGCGAGGCTGAGGGCCTGGATGTAGTAGCGCTGGGCGAGTGCCTCGCGATTGCTGTCCTGGGCGAGCCAACCGCAGAACTGGGTCAGCTCCGCCAGGGCGCTGAACAGGTCCGGGTTCGGGTGGTTGTCGCGGGCGGCCCGGGTCTGGTCGTGCAGGAAGCCGACCGCCTGGGGGCGGATCTCGCTGCTGCCGAACTTGGCGTCCAGTTTGCGGAAGGTGGCGGTCACGTCGCGGATCAGCGCGCCGCCGCCCGCGACCGGCGGCGCCACCCCGACGATCCGGTCGACGACGCCGGTGAGGCTGGAGAGCACCGGATCTGCGAAGGCGGACGCGATGAAGGCAGATCCGTCCTGCAGGAGGTCACGTCGCCGCATGTCTCGTCCCGATAGTCCGGCAAGGGTGCGCAGGGTCTCGACGGGCGCGTTCGCTCCGCACAACCCCAGGTCGTCGTTGCGGTAGGACTCCCCGCGCCAGCCGAGGTCGGTCGGCAGGACGGGGTAGCCAAGGGCGGCTGACATCTCGGCGGCCGCCAGCTCGGCGACCATCGGGTCGCGCGGGCGCATCCCCCGGCGCCAGTGACCGACAGTCGTCCTGGCGAGGCCCAGCTCGATCTGGCGCTGCTGGCGGGCACGGGCGTTCACCTGATGGGCGAACCTGGTGTCTGATACCCCGGCTTCGCCCAGCAGACGCGCGAAGGGGTTGGCGAGTGCGGAATTGTCGGACGGCGTATTCGACATCTGTCCCCCGTCGAAGTTAGGTCGACCTAAGGTGCGGTGGCTCGGCCGTGCGCACCGCCTGGGGCAGAAAGTAGTGGACCGGTCACTGTCAAGGGAAGAGGGTGTGCACAACCCGGCGCAATTGCACGCCTGTCCGGGACCGATGCCTCTGGCTCTTCGCCGATGGGAGGGGATGGCTCCCGGTCAGGGCCGCGGAGTGCGGATGGCCAGTCACCTGCACATCCACCTGCATGGAACTTATGCGCGTGCATATCGGACTCGTCGGACAAATACTCCGGAAAGTGATGTCCATCGGGGGAGGGCTTGCCCCGCTCTGTACGGAACTGGCCGGGCGTGATGCGCACGCCGCGGGGTATGGCTGTAGCGGGGCGCACGGACTAGTCTCGGTGACGGCGTGTAGTCGCTACCCGTCCTGATCCGGCTGTCCAGGTCAGGGGCACAGTGCGGTCCGCGTCACGCCGCCGATCATCGGGCGTGTGAGCGCCCCAGATGCGACGATGTCAAGAGCACTGACATCGGATGTTGGCTACGGAGGCCCCAAGGCGTGAACATCGTCGTTACCGTCAAGCAGGTTCCCGATACCTGGGCGGAGAAGAAGCTCGACGCCGCGGACAAGACCGTCGACCGCAAGAGCGTCGACAACGTCATGAACGAGATGGACGAGTACGGGGTCGAAGAGGCCCTGAAGATCAAGGAAGCGCACGGGGGTGAGGTCACCGTCGTGACGATGGGGCCCGCCAAGGCGGTCGAGACGATCCGCAAGGCCCTGTCGATGGGTGCGGACAAGGCCGTTCACCTCACGGACGACTCGCTGCACGGGTCGGACGCGCTGGCGACCTCCGCGGCGCTCGCGAAGGTGATCTCGACGCTGTCTCCGGACATCGTCATCACCTCCTCCGAGGCGTCGGACGCCCGTGGCGGCGTCATCGGTGCGCTGCTGGCGGAGCGCCTTGGGCTGCCTCAGCTCACCCAGGCCCGCAAGGTCACGGTGGACCCGGGCGCGAGCAAGGTGACGATCGAGCGGCTGGCCGACAACGGCTACGCCCTCGTCGAGGCGAGCCTGCCGGTCGTGGTCGGCGTCGTCGAAAAGATCAACCAGCCGCGTTATCCCTCGTTCAAGGGCATCATGGCGGCCAAGAAGAAGCCGCTGACGACGCTGTCCGCCGCCGACGCCGGGCTCGACGGCGCCGCGGTCGGCCTCGCGGGCGCCGCTTCGGCGGTCGTCACGTCCGAGTCCGCCCCGCCGCGTTCGAGCGGGACGATCGTCAAGGACGAGGGCGACGGCGGAACGAAGGTCGCGGAGTTCCTCGCCGCGCAGAAGCTCATCTGAGGGGTTTGTTCGATGGCTGAAGTTCTCGTACTCGTCGAGCACGCCGACGGTGAACCCAAGAAGGTCACCGCCGAGCTGCTGACGCTCGCCCGCACGCTCGGCGAGCCGTCCGCGGTGTTCCTCGGTGCCCCGGGCACCTACGCGAAGGCCAAGGAGTACCTCGCCCAGTACGGCGCCGCCAAGGTGTATGTCGCGGAGTCGGACGACATCGCGAGCTACATCGGCGGACCGGTGGCGGAGGTGCTGGCCAAGCTGGTTGCCGAGGCGTCGCCCGTGGCCGTGCTGGTCGCGGCCACCGCGGACTCCCGTGAGGTCGCGGCCCGGGTCGCCGCCAAGACCGAGTCCGGCCTGATCTGGGACGCCACCGCGCTGTCCGCGGATCTGGTCGCCACCCAGGGGATCTTCGGCGGTTCGACGATCGTCACCTCGAAGGTCACCAAGGGCGTGCCGGTGGTCGTCGTCCGGCCGAACTCCACGGCTCCCGAGGCCGCGCCGTCGACGCCGGCCGAGCAGATCGTGGACGTCGTGATCTCCGAGGCCGCCAAGGGCGCGAAGATCGTCGACCGGGTGGTCGAGGCCAAGTCCGGCCGGCCGGACCTGACTGAGGCTCAGGTCGTCGTCTCCGGTGGTCGTGGTCTCGGTGCCGCGGAGCACTTCACGCTGGTGGAGAAGCTGGCCGACACCCTCGGCGCGGCCGTCGGCGCTTCGCGTGCCGCGACCGACGCCGGCTGGTACCCGCACCAGAACCAGGTCGGCCAGACCGGCAAGACGGTGTCGCCGCAGCTTTACATCGCGGTCGGCATCTCCGGTGCCATCCAGCACCGGGCTGGGATGCAGACGTCCAAGACGATCGTCGCCGTCAACAAGGACCCCGAGGCGCCGATCTTCGAGTTCGCGGACTACGGGCTGGTCGGCGACCTTTTCAACGTCGTCCCGCAGCTCACCGAGGCGATCGAGAAGCGCAAGGCTGGCTGATCGGTTTCCCGGACCGGCACGGCCGGGTCTCCACCCGTCCTCGACGAGGCTGGAGCCCGGCCGTTGTTGTTCCCTCTTCCTCCACCCGGCAGGTGGAGGGTTCGGGTCGAGTGGAGGGATCGCGCCAGGTGGAGGGATCGGGCCTCGTAACCGGGGACCTCGGTGCCGGGCCCGCGCTCGCCGTGGACATCGGCGGTACCAAGATCGCAGCAGCAGTCGTCGACGCGGACGGCACCATCCGCGCCACCGCCCGCCGCCCCGTGCCTGCTCACCGTCCGCCCGAGGCCCCGCCGGGCGGGCGCGAGCCGGGTGAGGGCGGGCCCGCCGAGGAGGTCTTCGGCGCGCTACGGGACTGCGTCGGCGAAGCGCTCGCGTCCGTCGGGATCGCGGCGGATGCGATCAGCGGGGTCGGCTGCGGGTGTGCAGGCCCCATGGAATGGCCGGCGGGCGCGGTGTCGCCGCTGAACATCCCGTCCTGGCGGGCGTTCCCGCTGCGCGCCCGGCTGCGGGAGCTGTTCCCCGGGCGGCCCGTACTGGTCCACAACGACGGCGTCGCACTCGCCGCCGGTGAGCACTGGGCCGGAGCGGGGCGCGGCGTGCGCAACCTGCTCGCGGTGACCGTCTCGACCGGTGTCGGCGGCGGGCTTGTGCTGGGCGACCGGCTGTTCCACGGCACCTCCGGCAACGCCGGGCACATCGGCCACCTCGTCGTGGACGTCGACGGACCGGACTGCCCGTGCGGCGGGCGCGGCTGCGTCGAGGCCCTGGCCTCCGGTCCGCGGACGGTGCACCGGGCGCGGGCGGCCGGTTGGGCTCCCGCCGCCGGCCAGCCGGCTGACGGCCACACCCTCGCCGCCGCGGCCGCGGCCGGTGACGAGATCGCCCGCCGGGAGCTTGCCCGGGCCGGAACCGCCGTCGGCGCGGGCCTCGCCGCCAGCGCCAGCCTGCTGGACCTGGAGGTGGCTGTGGTGGCCGGCGGATTCGCACAGTCCGGCCCGATCTTCTGGGATGCCCTGCTCGCCGGCTTCGGGCGCCATGCCGGCCTGGCCTTCATCCGGCGGCTGCGCATCGAGCGCAGCGACGACCCGGGCCGGATCGCGCTGCGGGGCGCCGCCGCTTTCGTACTGGCGCCGCATCGCTACGGCTGGCCCGACTGACCCGCCGCCCGTACCTCGGCTGGGATCCGTCAGCCGGTGAAGCCTCCGTCCGCGGCCAGCACGGAACCGGTTATCCCGCCTGCCGCGGGTGAGCAGAGGAAGGCGACCGCAGCGGCGACCTCCTCGGGTCGCAGCAGGCGGCGCAGGTAGGCATGGTCGGCGAACTCCCCGGGGTCGGGCAGGTCGTAGATCCTGGCCGACTCGGCCAACATCGTGGTGTCCATCGAACCGGGGCAGACGACGTTCGCCGTCACCGCCGTCCCGGCGAGGTCCGCGGCGAGGCTGCGCACGAGCCCGACGACGCCGTGCTTGCTGGCGGAGTAGGCGGCCAGGCGGGCCAGCGGTCGGGTCCCCGCCGCGGAGGAAACCGCGACGAACCGGCCGGCGGGGGCCTCGAGCAGCGCCGGAACCGTCGCCCGGATGACGTGGAACACACCCGTGAGGTTCACGCCGAGCAGCGTCTGCCAGGAGTCGTCGTCGGTCTGCCAGATCGGGGGCCCGCCGGCGATGATGCCGGCGGCGGCGACGGCCGCGTCGAGCTGGCCGTAGCGCTCGACGGCGACGGCGACGGCCGCGTCGACGTCGGCCTGCCGGCGGACGTCCGCGCGGACCGCGACCGCGTCGCGGCAGCGGGCGGCGACCGCGTCGAGATCCCGTCCGGTCGCGTAGGGGTAGCCCTCCGTCGGCGGCTCCGGCGCCGCCAGATCGGCGAGGACGAGTCGGTAACCGGCGGCGTCGAGGGCGTCGGCGACCGCGGCACCGAGGCCGCGGGCCGCCCCGGTGATCAGCGCGACGGGTGCCGACGACGAGGCCGCGCCGCCATTGCCGCGCGTCATGCGGACCGGTCCATGGACCGGTCCGCGGGGGGTGTGATGCCCTGGCGCCGCGCCCAGTTCAACAACCGCTTGACGGCGTCGTCGACGTAGGCGTCGAGCAGGCGGGCGCCCTCGGCCGCCGACGCGCCCGCCGGATCTCCCAGCACTCCGGTGGGGCTGAGCGCGGCGACGCCCTGGGCGACGAGCTCGTCGAGCGACGGGCTGGGGCCGGCCGCCGCCAGGTCCAGCCGCACCAGGTCCGGCGCCAGGTGCAGCAGCAGCGAAGTCTCCGTGCGACCTGCGTGCAGGTCGCGGTCCGCCGCCGGGATGCCCGCGGTCCGGGTCAGGGCCGTGGTCGGGGCCCACAGATGCACCGGGCGACCCTCGCTGGCCAGGATCCGCCGCGCCGACATCAGGGCGGCGGCGTTCCCGCCGTGCCCGTTGACCACCATGACGGCGCGGGCCGTGTCATCGGCCGAGCGGACGAGCTCGACGATCACCTGCTCGAGCACCTGTGTGCCCAGGGAGACCGTGCCGGGGAACCCGGCGTGCTCGCCACTGGCCCCATACGGCATGGCCGGCCCGAGGAGCACGGGGTCCAGGCGGTCGGCGAGACCGCGGGCGACGGCGGACGCGACCCGGGTGTCGGTGTCGAGCGGGAGGTGCGGTCCGTGCTGCTCGGTACTGCCCAGCGGTAGCACGAGTAGAGGGCGATCGTTCATGAGCTCCCGCCAGGTGGCCCGGCCGAGCATCGACACCGTGTTCCTCCTCCGCCAGACCCGCGGCCGTCCCGCCCTGCAGATCCGCCCCCTGGCCCTACTCGGCCAGGGCTGGCTGCCGACGAGATTCGGGCGATCGAGACATGGCACCCGCATCGAATTCCATCCCAGCATGCGGGGTCACTCAGGGGCGACCGGTGCGCTGGGGCTCGGCATCGGGACGCGACCGGAACGCTGTCTCGGCGCGTCTCGTGGCATCCGACGCGCCGGCCGGCTCCAGGGTGTTCCGACCGGGCTGGGGGACCCATCGCCGCCGAGCGGCCCGGTCCCGCCAGCGGCCGGAGTACCGATCGACGTCGATCTGCGCGACCAGGTTTGGGCTGTGGCGATGCGGGAACCACCTACTCCAGGACCAGCCGGCGGTGAGAGCCGGCAGGCTGGGAACCTGGTCGGGGCGTGATGCGTTGACCAGGGCAGACGGGATCAGACCGGCGGGCGGCGTCAGTTGGCGCGGCTCCGCAGGCCAGGAACCGTTCCGGCCTCTGCGTCAGAGGCGAGGGCTAGCACACCGTCATCGGCGGTGTCAGAAAGTTATGCCCCTGGGTTCGCCCACGGTGGCTCTCCTCGTGTATAGTTCTCCTTCGTCGCCCAATGAGCTCTGCAAAGAGCTTGATGTCGCGCAGGACCAATCTCCTCCGAGGGGGCACCGACCCCCCGAGGGAACGGGCCGCGGACGGTGCGATAAGGTGTGAAAGTGGCAATCGCCGGCAGCTCGGTGGAAATCATCGAAAGCCGGAGCGATTTGACACCAACTAGCCAAAGCTCGTAACCTAGAAACATCGCTCGAGCCAATCACCGCAAGGCAGATTGTCTAGGGTGCGCTGCAAAATGTACTACCTGTTCGAAAAGGGTCATCTCGCTCAAAACGAAGCGATTTGACACCGAACGAAGAGGCCGGTAAGTTAAAGAAGCACCAGAGCGAAGCCCGAAAGGGCAAAAAGCTGGTAGCGCCTGCTCCTTGAGAACTCAACAGCGTGCCGATTGTCAGTGCCAATTGTTTTACCTCGTTCATGGCCTGGCTGGTTGTTCTTCCTGCTCTGGTTTTCCGGGGTGTGGGGGATGGCTGGTGATGGT
>NZ_JANEZT010000119.1 GCF_025403405.1 Frankia tisae | reverse complement strand
GCCACGAGTCGCCGCCCCTGCCCCGCCGGGTTCGCGGGCGCCTGTCGCGGCTAGCGACGCACCGAGCCACCCCGTCCTCGGCCCTCGACCCGGTCCTGCGCGGCCTGCTCGCGAACCATCCGCGGGCCGACATCGACCAGGTTCAGCAGGCCTTCGAGGTCGCCGACGCCGCGCACGCCGGCCAGGTGCGCTTCTCCGGCCATGCCTACATCACCCACCCGATCGCCGTGGCGAGCATCCTCGCCGATCTCGGGATGGACACCCCGACGCTGTCCGCGGCCCTGCTGCACGACACACTGGAGGAGACCTCCCTGTCCGCGGAGGCGATCCGGGAGAGTTTCGGCGAGCAGATCGCGCTCATCGTCGACGCCGTCAGCAAGCTCAACCGGGTCAAGGTCGGCGAGGCGGCGCAGGCGGAGACGATCCGCCGGATGGTCGTCGCGATGGCCCGCGACCCGCGGGCGCTGGTCGTCAAGCTCGCCGACCGGCTGCACAACATGCGCACCCTGCGCTTCCTGCCCGAGCACAAGCAGGAGCGCAAGGCGCGCGAGACGCTGGAGGTCTACGCCCCGCTCGCCCACCGGCTCGGGATGAACTCGCTGAAGTGGGAGCTGGAGGACCTCGCGTTCGCGGCGCTGTACCCGAAGCGTTACGACGAGATCGTCCGCCTCGTCGCCGACCGGGCGCCCAGCCGCGATGTGTATCTCGCCGAGGTGATCGGCCAGGTGCAGGCCGGCCTGCGCGACGCCCGGATCCGGGCGGTCGTCTCCGGCCGGCCCAAGCACTACTACTCGATCTATCAGAAGATGGTCGTGCGCGGCCGGTCGTTCGACGACATCTACGATCTGGTCGGTATCCGCGTCCTCGTCGACTCGGTCCGCGACTGCTACGCCACCCTGGGCACCGTCCACGCGAACTGGAAGCCGATCCCGGGCCGGTTCAAGGACTACATCGCGATGCCCAAGTTCAACATGTACCAGTCGTTGCACACGACGGTCATCGGGCCCGAGGGCAAGCCGATCGAGCTGCAGATTCGTACGCACGCGATGCACAACCGGGCCGAGTACGGCATCGCCGCGCACTGGAAGTACAAGGAGGACGGCGTCGCGGCCCGCCCGTCGGCCGGCGTCGTCGAGGGCGGGCGGTCCTCGCGGCGCCGCGGCGGCCCCGAGCCGGACCTCATGAGCTGGCTTCGCCAGGTCCTGGACTGGCAGCGTGAGTCCGCCGACCCGGGCGAGTTCCTCGACAGCCTGCGCTTCGCCGCGGAGACCGACGAGGTCTTCGTGTTCACCCCGAAGGGCGACGTCATCCCGCTGCCCGCCGGGTCGACATCGGTGGACTTCGCCTACGCGGTGCACACCGACGTGGGTCATCACTGCGTCGGCGCCCGGATCAACGGCCGGCTGGCGGCGTTGGACACCGAGCTGGACAACGGCGACACCGTCGAGGTCTTCACCTCCCGGGCGCACTCGGCGGGGCCCAGCGAGGACTGGCTGATGTTCGTCCACTCCTCGCGGGCCCGGACGAAGATCCGCCAGTGGCACGCCCGCGAGCGCCGCGAGGACGCGATCGTCGCCGGCCGCGACGCGATCGGCCGGGCCATGCGCCGCCACGGGCTGCCGCTGTCCCGGCTGATGAGCGGCGACGCGCTGCTGAACCTGGCCAAGGACCTGCGCTATGCCGACGTCGCCGCGCTGTACGCGGCGGTGGGGGAGAACCACGTCAGCGCCCCGGCGGTCGTCTCGAAGCTGCTCGTGGCACTCGGCGGCCCCGAGGGCGCCGAGGAGGACGCCGGCGAGACCGAGCTGCCGATCCGCATGCTGCGCCGCTCCACCGGGGAGCCGGGCGTGCTGGTCACCGGGTCGCCGGATGTGTGGACGAAGCTCGCGCGCTGCTGCACCCCGATGCCCGGCGACGACATCGCCGGCTTCGTCACCCGGGGCAAGGGGGTGTCCGTCCACCGGACCGACTGCTCGAACCTCACCGGGCTGCGAGGCGGGCCGCACGACCGGCTCGTCGAGGTCGAGTGGGCGCCGTCGTCGGGCGCGGTGTTCCTCGTAGTGATCCAGGTTGAGGCGCAGGACCGGACCAAGCTCCTCTCGGACGTGACCCGGGTGCTCTCCGACCGGCACGTGAACATCCTGTCCGCGTCGGTGGCCACGACCCGGGACTCCGTCGCGGTCAGCCGGTTCACCTTCGAGATGGGGGATGCCAAGCATCTCGGGCACATCCTGAGTGCCGTGCGATCCATCGACGGGGTGTTCGACTGTTTTCGCGTCACCTCAGGCGTACAGGTCTAGCGGGACAAAGGGGGGCGCCGTGGATGCTGAGGCCGTAGGTGCGGGTCTGCCGGCGGGCGGCGGACTGACCCCGGCGCTGGCCCGGGCCGACTCCGGGGACGACGCCTCCCGGGCCCTGTCGGCGGCGCGGCAGGCGAGCGTCCGCCTGGCGCACCTCGCCCGGCGGATGGCCACGCCGCGCATGTCGCAGGTGCCTCCCGAGCTGCGGGACATCGTGGAGGCCCACCGCGATTACCATCCGCGTGCCGACATCGGCGCCCTCGTGCATGCCTACGGCGTCGCCGAGCGGCTGCACGCCGGCCAGATGCGCCGCAGCGGCGACGCGTACATCAGCCATCCGCTCGCCGTCACCGAGGCTCTCGCCGAGCTCGGCGTGGACACGACCACGCTCATCGCGGCCCTGCTCCACGACACCGTCGAGGACACCGGCTACCTGCTCGACTCGGTCGTCGAGGAGTTTGGCGGCGAGGTCGCCAACCTCGTCGACGGGGTCACCAAGCTGGACAAGATGCGCTTCGGTGAGGCGGCCGAGGCCGAGACGCTGCGCAAGCTGATCGTGGCGCTCGCCCGGGACTACCGGGTGCTCGTCATCAAGATCGCCGACCGGCTGCACAACATGCGCACGCTCGACTTCATGTCCCCGCCCAAACAGGTGAAGATCTCCCGGGTCACGCTGGAGATCCTGGCGCCGCTGGCCCACCGGCTGGGCGTCAGCGTGATCAAACGCGAGCTGGAGGACCGGGCGTTCGCGGTGCTCCATCCCGCCGAGTATGCGCGCATCGCCGCGATCGTGGACGAGTTCACCGCCGCCGAGCAGGCATCCGGACTGGTAGCGGGCCTGGTCGCGCGGCTGCGGACCGGCCTCGTGGGCGCCCGCATCGACAGCGAGGTCGCCGTCCGCGCCAGCCACCTGTTCTCGATCTACAAGCGGGCCCAGGAGCGGGCCCGCGCCCCGCAGGACTACACCGACATCGTCCGGGTCCTCGTCCTCGTCGACGAGGTCACCGACTGCTACGCCGCCCTCGGCGTGATCCACGCGCTGTGGCGCCCGGTGCCGGGCCGGCTGCGGGACTTCGTGGCGACGCCGAAGTTCAACATGTACCAGTCGCTGCACACCACCGTCGTCGACGACTCCGGGCGCAGCATCGACATCCAGATCCGGACCCTGGCGATGCATCGGCTGGCGGAAACGGGCATCGTCGCGCGCCCGGTCGGCCCCGGCGCCGACGGCGCCCGGCTGGAGGGCCTGTCCTGGCTGCACAGCCTGCTGGACTGGCAGGAGGACACGATCGACTCCGACGAGTTCCTGGAGTCGTTGTCGTCCGACCTGGACTCCGACGAGGTGCTCGCCTTCACCCCCAAGGGCCGGATGATCGCCCTGCCGCCGCGGTCGTCGCCCGTCGACGTCGCCTACGCCGTGCATACCGACATCGGTCACCGGGCGATCGGCGCCCGGGTCAACGGCCGGCTCGTCCCGTTGCACACCCGGCTGCGCAACGGCGACGTCGTCGAGATCCTGACCTCCAACCTGCCCGGCGCCGGGCCGTCGGAGGACTGGCTGCGATTCGTGAAGACGTCACGGGCCCGCGTGCGCATCCGTCGCCGGCTCGCCCGGCAACGCCGCGACGCCGCGGCCGGTTCGGGTCTGCCGGAGGGAGCGGAGCAGTCCGGGCGGCCTGGCGGGACGGCTGCCGGCGGCGCCGGCGGCCCGGCCGGGGACACCGTGGGTGGTGGGACCTCCGCGGCGCCGGCGCGCCTGCTCGCCCGGCGCGGCGTGCCGAGCCTCGCCGCCGTCGCCGACGACGAGGCGGGCGAAAGCATGCCGGTCCGGCTGGCTCGATGTTGCCTGCCACTGCCGGGCGACGCCGTCGTCGGCTTCACGACCCACGGCAGCGCGGTGTCGCTGCACCGCCGCGAGTGCGGGAACGCCACCGAGGTGGACGCCGACCGGGATCGGGTCCTGGTGGCGACCTGGTCCGTCCCCGACGTCAAGATCTTCCCCGCCGAGATCGCTGTCGAGGCCTTCGACCGCTATGGGTTGCTTGCCGACATCACCGAGATCCTGTCCGAGACGTCGGTGTCCGTCCGGGCCGCGTCGACGACGACCTCCGAGGACCGGGTCGCCCACGCCCGTTTCACCATCGAGGTCACCGGATCCGGGCAACTCGACAAGGTACTCTCGGCGGTCCGCCGGGTTGGCGGGGTATACGACTGTTACCGCGTGTGCCAGACCCAGGCGTCGCCGGCCACCGATCCGCCCGCCCGCGCCGCCACCTGATCCGCGCCGCCGGCCTGATCCCGCCCGGTCGGATGACCTCGAACGGGTACTGCCGGCGCGCCCGATCGGGCCCGGAGCCGAAAGGGGCGGGCCGTCCTGAACGGCCGTGAGTACAGCCGCGCAGCGTGGCGATTCCACCCCGGAAAGTGCCCTCCGGTTCCACCGGCGGTAAGCAGAATGTGTCTAAACCTGCCCCATCCGGGCCGATAAGGGTGGATTGTCGCCGGGAGAATTGCAACCACCCTTCCGGGCGCCGTAAATTTAACGGCAAACGCCACTGATCGATGTACAGTATCTCGCGTATCCCTCGTTTCTGGATGGGAGTGCGCGTGGGTCACCTTCAGGTCATCGTGAGTATCGACTCCCGAGATGACGCCGAGCGCATCGGCCGCGCGCTCGTAGAGGCACGCCTGGTCGCCTGTTTTCAGGTGATCGGCCCGATGAGCAGCATCTACCGCTGGAAGGGCGAGATCGAGCAGGCCGAGGAATGGCTCTGTCTCGCGAAAACGACCACCGAACGATTCGACGAGCTGCGCGAGCGGCTGGTCGTCCTGCACCCGTACGAGAATCCCGAGATCATTGCCACGCCGATAGTCGCGGGCCACGCCGACTATCTGCAGTGGATCAGTGCGGAAACCGCACCTGCGGTGCGGAGCTGACGTCCGGAGAACAGACAGGCTTGCTCAGAGCAGCGCCCGCAGCTGGTCGTCGAGGTCTCGCACGGCCTGAGTGTGCTGCCATGGCCGCAGGTGGTCGCGGGTCCGCCGGACCCGGGCCAGGCCCAGGGAGAAGTCCGTCTGGGCCACGATGGACAGCGCTTCGGCGGCGAAGTGGCAGGCCGCCTCGATCTCCCGGCGCTGGATGTGCACCTCGGCGATGTCGCTCATCAGCAGCGATCGCTTTTTCGTGGCGGCGGGCGCCGCAGCCCGCAACGCCTCGGTGGCCGCCGCGTAGGCCGCCGCCGGGCGGCGCAGCCGGGTGTAGGTGGTGACCTTCAGCCCGTCCAGCCGGCCCCGGTCGAAGAACTGGGTCCATACCCGGTCGCCGTCGCTCTCGCCGCGCTCGAAGGCATCCTGGGCGCGGTCGAGCGCGGCCAGCGCCGCCCGCCCCTCGCCGCGCGCCGCCTGCTCCTCGGCCTCGCGGGCGGCCAGCCACGCCCGGGTCATCACCGTGCTGCCCGTCGCCGCCCGCCGCTGGGCCTCGCCGAGCAGCGCACATGCCTGGTCATGGCGGCCCTGGCTGGCGGTCTGATAGCTCTCGTAGCCGAGCACACACGCCCACAGCGCGTTGTCGTCGGCCTCGCGGGCGGCCTCGATGGCCACCCGGTAGTACGCCACCGTGGCGGGCTGGTCGTTCATGTCGAACGCCAGCCAGCCGGCCAGCGCCGCGGTCTCGCCGGCGGTGGAGGTCAGTTCGCGGCGCACCGGCGAGCGGCTCGACGACTCCAGCAGCTGAGTGAGCCGTCCCAGGTGCTCGGTGACCCTGTGCATGAGGACCCGGGCGGGAACGCGCTCCTCCAGCCCGTACAGGCCCGCGGTGCGCTGCCCCAACTCCTCGGCGAGCTCCGGGGTGACGCTCGCCCGGCGGCGCAGCGCCGCGGACAGCCGCTCCCAGGGTGGGGTGTCCGAGGGTGTCGCTAACGGCACCACCGCGACGCCGCCCGCGGCGGCGAAGAGCCGGAGAAAGTCCCGTCGTTCCACGGGAATGCCATTAGAGTCGATCACGCCGGCGTCCGCCTGCAGGACCAGCGTCCCCCCGGGCCCCACCTCGCAGCCCATCTGCTGCGGGCCGCCGGGCGCAGCCGCAGCGATACTCCGACCCATTTCGTTCTGCATTGATCCGGCGACGGAGGGAAGCGCCTCGTCGTCGACGAAACCCAGTTCCACCGAGGACCGGCCGAATAGGGCTCGCAACAGTCGCTGATAACGCAGGCTCGGTTTCTTGTCGCCCTTCTCCCACTTGCAGATCATGTTTCCGGTCACCCCGGCCTCACGGCCCTCGTGGATGACGGAGAAGCGCCGGATCTCGGTCGCGAGGCGTTCCTGCGACCAGCCTCGCTCCTCCCGGCTCAGCCGTAGCCGGGCGTTCGCCGTACGGGTCGCGGAACCGCGGGTGAGCTTCGGCACCTCAGGTGGCGATCCGGAGGCTACAGGCACCCGGGAAGCTGCCGAGGGACCGGTCGTGAGCTGCATCGGGGCCTCCGAAGTCAATCGGTTGACTCCTGGAGCTTAACCCTCAGTGAGATAAGACGGTCATGCCGGTCTGTGGTCCCTTGAAGACCAGCCGGGGGAAAACAGTGGTCCTCCTGGCGCGCGGGAGGCCTGCTACCCGCTCATGGGCGCCGCCTTCTAGAGTATGGGCGTGAGAGCCGGCCCCCTCGACCGACGTCCTCGACCGCCAGGATCCGGCGCCCCGACCCGTCCGCTGCGTGCGTGGCAGCGGGCGGCACTCGACATCTACCGGTCCCGCTCGTCGTCCGGAGCCCGGGACTTCCTCGCCGTGGCGACGCCGGGCGCCGGCAAGACCACCTTCGCCCTGCAGGTTGCCAGCGACCTGCTGGGCACCGGCGAGATCAGCCGAATCACCGTCGTCGCGCCCACCGAGCATCTCAAGCGGCAGTGGGCGGCGGCGGCCGCCGAGGTCGGGGTGGATCTCGACCCGGACTTCCGCAACTCCGCCGGTGCGACCTCGTCGGACTACACCGGCGTCGCGGTGACCTACGCCCAGGTCGCGGCCCACCCGGCGCTGCACCGGGCGCGGACCGCCGCCCGGCGCACCCTGGTCATCCTCGACGAGATCCACCACGCGGGTGACGCGCTGTCCTGGGGGGAGGCGACCCGGGAGGCGTTCACCCCCGCGGCACGGCGCCTCGCCCTGACCGGGACGCCGTTCCGCTCCGACGTCAACCCGATCCCGTTCGTCACCTACCTGCCGGGACCGGACGGGGTGCTGCGCAGCATCGCCGACTCCTCGTACGGCTACGCCGAGGCGCTGCGCGACGGCGTGGTGCGCCCGGTGCTCTTCCTGGCCTACTCCGGCGAGATGTCCTGGCGGACCAGCGCCGGCGCGGAGCTGTCGGCCCGGCTCGGCGAACCCCTGACCGGCGAGCAGACCGCCGCCGCCTGGCGCACCGCCCTGGACCCGGGCGGGGACTGGATGCCGGCGGTCCTCGCCTCGGCGGACACCCGGCTGTCCCAGGTGCGCGCCGGCGGCATGCCCGATGCGGCCGGCCTCGTCATCGCCACCGACCATGCCACCGCCAGGGCGTACGCGGGGCTGCTCGCCCGGATCACCGGCTCCTCGCCGGTGCTCATCCTGTCCGACGACCCGACCGCCTCGGCAAAGATCGCCAACTTTCGGCAGTCCGCGGACCGGTGGATGGTGGCCGTGCGGATGGTGAGCGAGGGTGTCGACGTGCCCCGTCTCGCCGTCGGGGTCTACGCGACCTCGGCCTCGACCCCGCTGTACTTCGCCCAGGCCGTCGGCCGGTTCGTCCGGGGGCGGGGCCGGGGCGAGACCGCCTCGGTGTTTCTGCCGAGCGTGCCCTCCCTGCTCGCCCTCGCCGGGGAGATGGAGGTCCAGCGCGACCACGCGCTGGAGAAGCAGCCACGCGACCCGGACGCCTTCGACGACGAGGCACTGCGCGACGCCAACCGGCGCAAGGACACCCCCGACCAGCCGGACACGCTGTTCACGGCGTTGGGCTCTTCGGCCCATCTCGATCGGGTGATCTTCGATGGTGGCGAGTTCGGCACGCCCGCGGCACCCGGCTCGGTCGAGGAGGAGGACTTCCTCGGCCTGCCCGGTCTGCTGGAGCCGGACCAGGTCGCGACCCTGCTGCGCCAGCGGGAGGCCGCCCAGCAAGCCACTCAGCAGGCCGCCGCGCGGCGCAGCGCCGCCGCCCGGGCGGGGGGCGAGCAGCCCGAGGTGCCCGCCGCCCGCGACGGCGCGCAGCAGCCGACCCGCCCGGTCCACGAGGTCATCGCCGAGCTACGCCGGGAACTGAACCGGCTCGTCGGGGCGCACTTCCACCGCACCGGAAAGCCGCACGGGATGCTCCACGCCGAGTTGCGCCGGGCCTGTGGCGGGCCGCCGAGCGGGCAGGCCAGCGCCGCACAGCTGCAGGCCCGCATCGACACGATCCGTCGCTGGGGCGGCTGACGGCTGCTGGGAGAGTCAGCTGCCCTGCGAAACGGTGATCGACAGGATCTTCGCCTTGCTGGCCGGGGCGCCGTCGGAGCCGCCGCCCTGCACGCCGGGCTTGGTGAGTTTGTCGAGGACGTCCAACCCCTTGGTGATTTTGCCGAAGACGGTGTAGCCGCCGGCCAGCGCCGCCGCCCCCTCCTGCGTGGGATTGGCGTAGTTGATGAAGAACTGGCTGCCGTTGCTGTTCGGCGCGGAGCTGTGCGCCATCGCGAGCACGCCGCGGTCGTAGGTGACGCCAGCGGTGTTCTCGTTGGCGTATCCGTAGCCCGGGCTGCCGCTGCCGGTGCCCGTCGGGTCGCCGCACTGCAGCACGGAGATGCCCGCCTCGGCGCCGCCGGTCTGGCGGTGGCAGAGCGTGTCGTCGTAGTACTTGGCGTCGGCGAGCGTGCGCAGGGCGTGGACCGTGCACGGTGCCTTCTGCGCGTCCAGGCTCGCGGTCATCGTCCCGGCGTCGGTGTTGATGGTCATGGTGGCCGGGGACGTGTCGACGGTGGCGGCCGCCTTCGGCGGGGTGGCACTGCGGGCGGGAGTCTCGCCGTTGGCGGTGTACGTGCAGGCGCCGACCTTGCTGGTGGCCGCCGCGGCGGCGCTGGGGGCCGCGCTGGGGGCCGCGTCCGCGGCGGTGACGTCGGACTTGTCGTCCTTGCCGGTGAGCAGGATCGCGGCAATCGCCGACGCCGCGACGACGATCGTCACGAAGCCGGCCACGATCGCGAGCCGCTGCTGGCGGCGCCGGTGGGTGACCCGCCGCCGCTGGGCCTGCCGGGCCTCGCGGGCCTCGGCGAGCTCGCGCTGCCGTCGCTCCTTGGAACTGGCCACCGTCGCCGGCCTCCTCACATCCCGAACCTGGCAAGGTTCTCTGCTGCTGCGTCCCGTCCCGTCCCGCCACGGCGGACACGGGTGGTCTGTGCACCGTAACCGCTCGGCGGCAGCCGGCCGGGCAGCGCACCTCCGGCGAGCATGCCGAAGCCGCCTGTGCGCCCGCTGTGTGCCCGGCCGTCCGCAGATGATCGGGCATGGCCCGGAGGCGTCGGCGGTGGCTGGTAGCGTTGCCGCAAAGTGAGATGCGGTACCGATCAGGGGCTGACGCGATTCATGCTCGATAAGCGTTTTATCCGGGAGAATCCGCAGGCCGTGAAGGACGCGGTCGCGGTCAAGGGCCTGGACCTGGATGTCGACGAACTGCTCCAGCTCGACCAGGACAATCGCAAGCTGCAGTTCGAGGTGGACGAGGCGCAGGCTCGGCGCAAGAGCTTCGCCAAGCAGTTCGCCAAGGCTGACGAGGCCCGGCGGGCCGAGCTGCGGGTCGAGCACGAGGCGTTCGACCGCCAGCTCAAGGACCTGCGCGAGCAGCTCGCCCGCACGGGCGCGCGGCTGTCCGAGCTGATGCTGCTGACGCCGAACATCCCCTGGTCGGGGGCGCCGGTGGGCCCGGACGAGGCGGCCAACGTGGTGCTGCGCACCGTCGGCACGCTCCCGGAGTTCGACTTCACCCCGCTGGATCACACCGAGCTCGCCGAGAAGCGCGGCTGGGCCGAGTTCGCCCGCGCCCGCAAGGTCGCCGGCGAGCGGGCCTACGCCCTCGTCGGCGACCTGGTGATGCTGGAGCGGGCGGTGCACTCGTATGCGCTGGACCTGCTGCGGACCCGGGAGTTCACGCCGGTGGCGGTGCCCGCGCTCGTCCGCGAGGAGCCGCTGATCGGCACCGG
Organism: Frankia tisae; assembly: GCF_025403405.1. GTDB lineage: Bacteria > Actinomycetota > Actinomycetes > Frankiales > Frankiaceae > Frankia > Frankia tisai. The sequence goes on along the minus strand of NZ_JANEZT010000119.1, from coordinate 6,339 downwards.
GATGCTGCCGAAGGCCCGGGAGGAGATCTACGCGATCCCCGAGGACGACCTGTACCTGGCCGGGACGGCCGAGGTGGCGCTCGTGGGCCTGCACGCGGGGGAGATCCTCGACGCCGCCCGGCTGCCGATCCGCTACGCCGGCATCTCCCCGTGCTTCCGCCGGGAGATCGGCAGTGCCAGCCGAGACGTCCGCGGCCTGCTGCGGGTGCACCAGTTCGAGAAGGTCGAGCAGTTCGTGCTCTGCGTCGCAGACGAGGCCGAGTCGGCCCGCTGGCACGCCGAGCTGCTCGCCACCGCCGAGCGCATCCTGACGGACCTCGGGCTGTGCTACGAGGTCGTCGAATGCGCCACCGGGGACATGGGCGTCGGCAAGTTCCGGATGAACGACATCAACACCTGGTTCCCGTCACTGGGCCGCTTCCGGGAGACGCACAGCTGCTCCACGCTGCACGACTGGCAGGCCCGCCGGGCGAACCTGCGCTACCGCGACTCCGACGGCGCGATCCGCTTCGCCCACACGCTGAACAACACCGCGGTGGCCACCCCCCGGCTGCTGGCGGCGCTGCTGGAGAACTTCCAGACCGCCGACGGCGCGGTGCGCATCCCCGAGGTGCTGCGGCCCTACCTGGGCGGCCGTGAGCTGATCTGACGTGAGCTGATCTGGCGTGAGCTGATCTGAGCAGCGCCGCCGTGGTGGCGGCGACGCGCCCGCGCGGCCCGGACCAGGGCCGGGCCGGCCACTGCGAGGCGCCGGGGCAGCCCGACGGCAACCCGGCGTTCCAGCACCCGGTAGTCCGCCCGCTCCACCTCGTCGAGGATCTCCCGGTAGAGCACGAAGGCGGTCCGCACGCAGTCCCGCGAGGTGGGGTGCAGCAGCCGGATGCCGGGCTGCGCCGCCCGGAACAGCTCCCGCGCCCGGCTGACCTCGAACGCCAGCAGCCGGCGGACCGGCCCGTCGACGACCCCGGTGGCCAGGCGCTCCCGGGTGACGCCGAACAACGTCAGCGACGTCTGCGGCAGGTACACCCGGCCGCGGCGCAGGTCCTCCCCGACGTCGCGGATGAAGTTGGCATGCTGGAAGGCGAGGCCCAGATCGCGGGCGTAGGGCAACGCGCTGTGGTCGACCGGCTCGAGCAGCGGCACCATCTGCAGGCCGATCACCGCGGCCGAGCCGTGCATGTAGACCAGCAGGTCCTCCCACGTCGCGTACTCGGTGACGGTGAGGTCCATCGCCATCGAGGACAGGAACACGGCGAAGTGGCCGGGGTCGAGCGCGAAGCGGCGGATCGTGTCCACGACCGCCGGCAGCACCGACACCTCACCTGCCAGCCTGCCCTGGCCACCGTCCCTGCCTGCAAGCTGGGCCTCGACGGCGTGGGCGGGCACACCGTCGCTCAGCGCGGCGAGGAACCGGCCGCCCCAGGCCCGCAGCCGGGCGGCCCGCTCGTCGCCGGTCAGCATCGAGTCGAGGTCGTCGACGATGTCGTCGGCGTAGCGGGCGAAGCCGTACAGGGCGTGCACGTGCGCGCGTTTCCACTGCGGCAGCAGCAGGGTCGCCAGGTAGTACGTGCGCCCGTGGGCGGCGTTGAGGGCGCGGGCCCGCGCGTAGGACGCGCGCAACCGGGGATCGGTGATCCCGGCCGCGTCGAGCTCCCCCATGCCGCTCAGCGTAGACGCGTGAGCCCGATGGCCGGCGAGAGTCCTCAGGGAAGGCGGGAGGTGAAGGCGAGCGAGCTCGCCGCGGCGAGGAAGCCCAGCGCGAGGGACAGGCCCAGGAACCAGGTGGTGATCTCCCGGTATTCGGTGCGGTATCCGATGGAGCTGCCCAGGCCCTTGTAGACCGAACGCAGCTCGTCGCCGGTGGCGGCCCGGTGGTAGGAGCCCTCGGTCTGGTCGGCGATCTCGTTGAGGGCCTGCTCGTTGACCGGCACCGGCACCTCCTGGCCGCCGACGTCGAGGGTGCCGTCACTGGTGCCGTAGGCGATGGTGTCGACGGGGACGTGCGCCTGCCGGGCGGCGTCGGTGGCCTGCGTGTTCGGCCGGCCGCGGGTGGTCTCGCCGTCGGAGAGCAGGACGACGGCCGCGGGCGGCGGGCTCTGGCCGGCGTCGGAGAACCGCTTGCCCGCGGTGTTGATGGCCTGCAGCGAGGCGAAGATCCCCTCGCCGATGGCCGTCGCCGGGCCGAGCTGCAGGCCGCGGATGCCGGCACGGACCGACTCGCGGTCGGTGGAGGCGGGCACGAGCACCGTCGCGCTGCCGGCGAAGGAGACCAGGCCCAGGTTGATACGCGGCGGGAGCTGGTCGACGAACGCCTCGGCACCCTGCTTGGCGGCCTCCAGCCGGTTCGGGGCGATGTCGGTGGCCGCCATCGAGTTCGACACGTCGATGGCCAGGATGATCGTCGCGCGCTCCCGGGGAACCCGCTCGGCGCGGGCCGGGCGGGCCAGGGAGAGCACCATGCCGGCGAGGGTGAGCAGCAGCAGCGCGGCCGGGACGTGGCGGCGCCACCACTGCGGGCGCCGCGGCAGCACCGACGCCAGCACCGAGGTGGACGACAGGCGGGCCGCGTACACCCGCCGCCGCGCGGAGACGGCGATGTAGGCGGCGAGCAGCGCGGCGACGAGCAGATACAGCCACAGCCAGTGGCCGGCGAGGAAGCTCACCGGTTACCCGCCCAGGCCGCCCAGGCTGGCCGGCCTGCCGGACGGCCGGCTGCAGCCGCCGGGCCGGCAGCCGCCGGGCCGGCGCGACCGACCGGCGCGCGCCGCCCGGCGCCGCGGTCGCGCCGGTTCGCCGAGGCGAAGCGGACGATGTCGACGAGCCAGTCGGAGTCGGTGCGCAGCACGAGATGGTCGGCGCCGACGCGCCGCAGGGCCAGCGACACCTCCCGGCGGTGCGCCGCGGCGGCCGCGGCGTATCGCTCCCGGAACCTGCGCGACGAGGTCGGAACCTCCAGCATCGCCCCGGTCTCGGCGTCGACGACGGGCAGCAGGCCGACCGCGGGCAGGGCCAGCTCCAGCGGGTCGACGATCTCGATGGCGAGCACCTGGTGGCGGGCGGCGAGCACGCGCAGCGGGCGTTCCCAGCCGAGATCGGTGGACTGGAAGTCGGAGATGACGACGGCGAGGCCGCGTCGGCGCGGCGGGCGCAGCAGGCCCTGCACGGCTGCGGCGAGGTCGGTGGCGGCCGCCGGGTCGGGTCGGCGCTGTGGCCGGTCGTGCGCGGTGCGGGGCAGCGTGAGCAGGCCGCGCAGCAGCGCCCGCAGACCGTTGCGACCAGGCCGTGCCGGGATCAGTTTCGTCCCGGTCTGGGTGAGCGCCACCGCGCCCATCCGGTTGCCGGTGCGGGCGGTGAGGAAACCGACCGCGGCGGTGGCGGCGACGGCGAGGTCCCGCTTCTCCCAGGCGCCGCTGCCGAACTCGCTGCTGGCGCTGAGGTCGACTAGGGTCCAGGTCTCCAGCTCCCGGTCGGCGATGAGGTCATGGACGTGGGGGACGGTGGTGCGGGCGGTGACGGCCCAGTCCATGCGGCGCACGTCGTCGCCGATGGAGTACTCGCGGCTCTCCGCCTTCTCGCTGCCCTGGCCGGGTAGCAGTCCCAGGTGGTCGCCGAGCAGCATCCCGTCGAGGCGGCGCAGCACGGTGAGCTCCAGGCGGCGCAGCGTCCGCTCCACCGCCGGGTCGACGGCCGGGGTGGCGACGGCCGGGCCGGGGCGGCCCGGGTCCGGTGTCATGAAAGCGGGCCCCGGTCGAGGTACTCGGGGAAGCCTGAGCGCGGGTTGGTGCCCCAGCCGCCGGTGTTCGGCCCGATGGGCCCGGTGGCATAGGGGGCCTGCTGGCGCGGCGCCACCTGCGGTTGCGGGACGACCTCCAGGATGCGGGCGGCGATCGCGTCGGTGGTCAGCCCCTCGGCCAGCGCCTCATAGGACAGCACCAGCCGGTGGGGCAGCACGTCGAGGGCGACGGCGACCACGTCGTCCGGCACGGCGTAGTCGCGTCCGCGCAGCAGCGCGAGCGCCCTGGCCGCCGCGACCAGGCCGAGGGAGGCGCGCGGCGAGGCGCCATAGGCGAGGTGGCCGGCCAGCTCCGGCAGCCCGGCCTCGGCCGGCGCCCGGGTGGCGAGCACGAGGCGCACCGCGAACTCGATGATGGCGTGGTGGACGAACACGGTGTCGGCCCGCTCCTGCAGCCGCTCCAGCACCCGCGGGCCGAGGACCCGCTCGGGCACCGGGGGTGACACGCCCATCCGCCGGACGATCTCCAGCTCCTCGGCGGGGCTGGGATAAGGCACGTTGACCTTCATGAGGAACCGGTCGCGCTGGGCCTCGGGCAGCGGGTAGACGCCCTCGGACTCGATCGGGTTCTGCGTGGCCAGCACCAGGAACGGCCGGGGGAGCCGGTGGGTGGCCCCGCCGAGGGAGACCTGCTTTTCCGACATGACCTCCAGCAGCGCCGACTGCACCTTCGCGGGCGCCCGGTTGATCTCGTCGGCCAGCACGAAGTTCGCGAAGACCGGCCCGAGTTCGACGTCGAACGCCTCCTGGCTGGCCCGGTAGATGCGGGCGCCCACGATGTCCGAGGGAACCAGGTCGTTGGTGAACTGGATCCGGACGAACGAGCCGCCGACCACGGTGGCCAGGGTCTGCACCGCCAGCGTCTTGGCCACCCCGGGCACGCCTTCGAGCAGGCAGTGCCCGCGGGCCAGCAGCGCGACGAGCATGCGTTCGACCATGCGGTCCTGCCCGACGATTACTTTCTTGATCTCGAACAGGGCGCGCTCGAGCAACGCCGCGTCCGAGGTGGTGTCCGGGGCGGCGAGGCCGGCCGGGCTCTGCCCATCGTCCATGGGCGGTATTCTCCCAGCCCCAAGGCGGAATGGGGCGCCAAAGGACTCGGCACGGCTCGGTCGCAGGCGTCTTCTAAGCCCCTTTTCAGGAACTTTCCGCTCAGGCCGGCGGGCCGGAGCGCAGCGCACGCGAGCGGTAACCGCGATCGGCGCCGAGGATCCGCTCCGCCGCCAGCCGCCCCGAGATGAGCACCATCGGCACGCCGACGCCGGGCCGGGTGCCGCTGCCGGCGAACACCACGTTCGCCAGCCCCGGCGCCATGTTCGCCGGGCGGAACGGGCCGGTCTGGCGGAAGGTGTGGGCGGCGGCGAACGGCGCGCCCGCCGCCATCCCGCGAGCCCGCCAGTCGGCCGGGGTGGTCACCTGCTCCACCTCGATGGCGTCGCCGAATCCGGCGTAGCCGCGCCGCTCACAGGTGGCGACGACCTCGTCGCGGTAGCGCGAGCGCAGCACCGACCAGTCCAGCGGCGCGGTGAGGTTCGGCGTCGGGAAGAGCACGTAGTAGGCGTGCCCGCCGGCCGGTGCCATCGCCGGTTCGCTGTGCGACGGTGTGGAGACGAGGAACGACGGGTCGCTCATCAGCTCGCCGCGGTCGATGATCTCGGTGAACGTCCGCCGCCAGGCCTGGCCGAAATGGATGGTGTGGTGTGCGGTGTGCGGGTACTCCACCCGCGCGCCGGCCAGCAGCAGGAAACACGACGGCGAGTAGCGCAGCCGGCGCAACCGGGCCGGCGCCGCCGCCGGCGGCAGCAGCTCTGCGTAGGAGATCGGCAGGTCCGGGTTGAGGACCACCACGTCCGCGCCGATGCGCTCGCCGGCGGTGGTGTGCACCGCCACCGCCCGACCGCCACGCACCTCCACCCGGCTCACCGTCGTCTCGTAGCGCACCGTCACCCCGTGCTTGACCGCCGCGCCGGTCATCGCCTCGGCGACGGCGTGCATGCCGCCGGTCGGGTGATAAACCCCGGCGACGGAGTCCATGTACGAGATGACGGCATAGAGGGCGAGGGCGTCGTGCGGGGCGAGCCCGGCGTACATCGCCTGGAAGGAGAACATCCGCCGGGTCCGCGGGTCGCGCAGGTGGCGGCCGACGACCGCGTCGAGCCGGCGGAAACCGCCCAGCGCCGCGAGCCGGGCGAGCTGCGGGCGCAGCAGTGACAGCGGCGAGTCCACCTGGGCATCGATGAAGTGCCGCAGCTGCGCGCGGAACATCTCCGTGACCAGGGTGACGAACCGCTCGAAGCCGGCGGCCTCCGCCGGGCCGCACAGCGCCCGGATCTCCGCCGCGGTGTCGGCCGGGTCGGCGCGGACGTCCAGGGACGAGCCGTCGGCGAAGAACCCCCGGTACATCGGGTCGAGCCGGGTCAGCGTCAGCCAGCGGTCGAGGTCCTCGCCGACGCAGTCCAAGGCATCGGCGAGCAGCTCGGGCATGGTGAGCACGGTCGGGCCGGTGTCGAACCGGTAGCCGCCGAGGGTGAGCAGCCCGGCCCGAC
>NZ_JANEZT010000118.1 GCF_025403405.1 Frankia tisae | reverse complement strand
GTGCGAAGGTCACCGCGTCGAGCCGGCTAAACCGTTCGCGATCGTCGGGGCGGCGTGGGACCCTGGTGGGAGACGGGATGATTCCGCAAGGGGAACGGCGGCCCGCCCGCCATTCCCCCGGACCTCATCAGGTCGCCGGAACGTGCGCGTGACCTGGCCGGACGAAGCGGCGTGGAATTCGCGACAGCGAGTGCGCGTTGAGAACGGATGGTATGACTCTTCCTGCCGACGCCCTGACGGCGTCCACTTTTGACAGATCCCTCATCGAACACGCCGATTCCGATTCGGCGTATCTCTCGGGTTTTTACGATGATTCGGGGGACGGCTTCGACCTGGAGGAGCGTGCGGCACTGCGCCGCGTGCCCGGTCTGGCCACCGAGCTCGACGACGTCACCGAGGTCGAGTACCGCCAGCTGAGACTGGAACAGGTCGTCCTCATCGGCGTGTGGACCTCGGGTTCGCTGCGGTCGGCCGAGGCCTCCATGACCGAGCTCGCCGCCCTCGCCACCACCGCGGGTTCGGTCGTGCTCGACGCGCTCGTGCAGCGCCGCGACCGGCCGGACGCCGCGACCTTCGTCGGCTCCGGCAAGGCGCGCGAGCTCGCCGACGTTGTCACCGCGACCGGTGCGGACACGGTCATCTGCGACGGTGAGCTGACCCCGGGCCAGCTCCGCCAGTTGGAGGAGGTCGTCAAGGTCAAGGTCATCGACCGGACCGCGCTCATTCTGGACATCTTCGCCCAACACGCGACGTCTCGGGAGGGCAAGGCGCAGGTCGAGCTCGCCCAGCTCCAGTACATGCTGCCCCGCCTGCGCGGCTGGGGTGAGTCGATGTCACGTGCCGCGGCCAGCGGCGGTGGGCGCACGCCCATCGGTACCCGTGGACCCGGCGAGACGAAGATCGAGACGGATCGTCGGCGGCTGCGGGCCCGGATGGCGCGCCTACGCCGGGAGCTCGCCGGGATGGCGACCGTGCGGGAGACGAAGCGCTCGGCCCGCCGGCGCGGCGAGGTGCCCGCGGTGGCGATCGCCGGCTACACCAACGCCGGCAAGTCCTCACTGCTCAACCGCCTGACCGGCGCCGGCGTCCTCGTCGAGGACGCGCTGTTCGCCACGCTGGACCCCACCGTGCGGCGCGCGACACTCCCGGACGGCCGGGCGTTCACCCTCACCGACACCGTCGGTTTCGTCCGGCACCTCCCGCACCAGATCGTCGAGGCGTTCCGCTCGACCCTGGAGGAGGTCGCCGACGCGGACCTCATCCTGCACGTCGTCGACGGCTCCGCTCCCGACCCGGCCGGCCAGATCTCGGCCGTGCGCGAGGTGCTCAACGACATCGACGCGGGCGACGTGACCGAGCTGATCGTCGTGAACAAGGTCGACGCGACCGAGCCGACTGTCCTCGCCGGTCTGCGCCAGCTCGCGCCCGACGCGGTCTTCGTCTCGGCACGCACGGGGGAGGGGCTGACCGCGCTCGTCGACGCCCTGAGCGCCCGGGTTCCCCACCCCGACGTGGAGATGAAGGCCCTCGTCCCCTACACGCGGGGCGATCTCGTCTCCCGGGTGCACGCCCATGGCGAGCTGCTCGAGCTGGAACACACCGCGGACGGCACCCTGCTGCTCGCGAGGGTGTCCCCGTCGCTCGCCGCGGAGCTGCACACGTTTCAGCCCTGAACCGCCGCTGCGGGTCGCCCCGGGGCAGCCCGATCGGCGGCATGCCGCCCGTTCCACCGCAGCCGAACCGGCCGGCCGCCTCGCGCGGCCGGCCGTCCACGGTCAGACTCGGCGCAGCACGGCGACGATCCGCCCGAGGATCGTCGCCTCCTCACCCGGGATGTCGTTGAACGTCGGGTTCTCCGGGTGCAGCCAGACCTGGCCGTCGCGGACGCGTAGCCGCTTGACGGTCGCCTCGCCGTCGATCATCGCGGCGACGATCTCGCCGTTGTCCGCGACCGGCTGCTGGCGGACCACCACCCAGTCTCCGTCGCAGATCGCCGCGTTGATCATCGATTCGCCGACGACCCGGAGCATGAACAGGGTGCCCTCGCCGACGATCTCCTTCGGCAGCGGGAAGACGTCCTCGATCGCCTGCTCGGCCAGAATCGGACCGCCGGCTGCGATCCGCCCGAGGACCGGCACGTAGGCCGTGGACGTCTCGCCACTCGCCCCGGTGGCCGGGGCGGTCCCGGTGCCCGGGAACGCGGAAACCACCGCCGCGCCGGAGTCGGCCTTGCGCCGCGGCCGATCGGGGCTGAGTATCTCCATGGCCCGCGGACGGTTCGGGTCCCGGCGCAGGTAGCCCTTCTCCTCCAGCACCTTGAGCTGATGCGCCACGCTGCTCGTGCTGGTCAGCCCCACGGCCTCACCGATCTCCCGCACACTGGGCGGGTACCCGCGCCGTTCCACCTCGGCCCGGATGACCTCGAGCACCTTGCGCTGCCGGGGGGTCAGTCCGGCTTTGTCCGCGGGGTTCTCGGGGAAGGACCGCACGTTGCCGCGGGCCCCGCCCCGGCGTGTACCCCTGCCTTGGCTGGTCATCGCCTACCGCTCTCCTCGTCGCGTACTCCGTCGCCGCTCGGTTGCCGCTCGGTCGCCGCGGGCCGGGTGGCCGCACGGTTGTCGGCCTCGCCCGGCGAGACCGGCGCCCCCCACGGCATCCGGCTGTCCGCGACCGGGGAAACCGCCCGGTGCAAATCTGATCGTCTCGACGGTAACCGCCCCGTCGCGGAATCTCAAACGTCTGTTCGAGCGTGTCCCTTCCCTCGGCAGGACTCCGGTGCGACAATCGATCAGGAGTTCGATCGGACGGGAGTTTGCGGCGTCGGCGACGCGGTCCGAGCGTCTTGGGAGGATTCGGTGCACAGCGCGCACACGACGCAGGTGGTCGATCTGGCAGCTGCCCGGGAGCGGGGGCGGCACGCCGGGCCCGGAACCGGTCGGTGGGCGGCCCGGCGGGGATGCGGGTGGCTCGGCCGGTGGCCGGCATCGCGGCCGGGAAGTCCGCCGGCCAGCCCGGCCCACGTCCCCCGCGTCCACGTCCCCCGCGTCCACGTCTGCCGGGTTGAACCACCGCGGGCCGGTCCGTCCGGTCCGCCACCGCCCGGTCCCGATCGGCGGTCGGTGGCTCGCCGCGGTGACGGCCCGGTTTCCGGCGGCGGTGGGCGGGTCAGGCGTCCTTGCGCAAGGTTGTCATGTAGTTCGCGGACTGATGTCCCTGTGTGACACGCGGGGGGTCGGTGTCCCCATCGATGGGGTCGTGCGCTAGGTTGGACACAACATCTGGTGCTTACGAGGGTGTAAGTCATCCACAGCTTGATGCGCAAGCTTTCCACAGGAGTGCGGGTGGCCCGTCCATGGCGGGCGCCCGGCGGGCGGCGGGCGGGCCGGCACACGGCCCGTCATCCCGTCGCGCCGGGCGGTCCGCGTCGGACCGGACGAAGGAGGCGTATCGCATGCGATGCCCGTTCTGCCGGCATCCGGACAGCCGTGTCGTCGACAGCCGCGAGGCTGAGGAAGGCTCGGCGATCCGGCGTCGGCGATCCTGCCTGTCGTGCGGTCGCCGGTTCACCACCATGGAGGAGGCGTCGCTACGGGTACTCAAGCGCAGCGGCGTGGCGGAGTCGTTCAGCCGCGCGAAGGTGATCGCCGGGGTACGCAAGGCCTGTCAGGGCCGGCCGGTGCGCGGTGACGATCTCGCGCTGCTCGCGCAGCGAGTGGAGGACGCCGTGCGTTCCTCAGGTTCGGCAGAGGTCCCCGCGGAGGCGATCGGTCGGGCGATCCTCGGCCCCCTCCGCGAGCTCGACGAGGTGGCGTACCTCCGCTTCGCCTCGGTGTACCTGGCCTTCGAGTCGCTCGGCGACTTCGAGAGCGCGATCGGGGCGCTGCGGGCCGAGACCTCCGGCGCCCGTCGCGGTGGCGGGAACCAGTTGAACATCGTCGAGGGCGGGCTCGGTCAGGCCGAGCCGGCCGCGGGGGAGTGCGAGGCCGGCCCGGCCCGCGCTGTGCGCGGCGCATCGCCGGCCACCCGAACCTGACGGATCGCCGCGGGACCGCCGAGGCCACATCCCGCCCGACCCGGTAACAGCTCCGCCGCCCCGCCGGCCCGGGATGACCTGACCCGGCCGTCGTGGGCGTCCGATCCCGCACGACCCGGTTTCGCGCGCCCTGCCCGTCCCCCTGCCCGGCCAAAGCGGGGTGGGACGGCGCCGGGAGGCGGCCCGGACCGCCGGGTTCGGTGTGTTCCTCATGCGTGCCGTTCCCTGCGTGACCCGGTCGACCACCCGGGTCACGTGCCGGCCGGCACGCCGATTCGCCCGCGGCCCACCGTCCACGCGTGCAGCGGACCGGGCCCGGGCGGGGATGCCACCACCAGTGCGCCAGCGCGCGCCGACGAGAAGACAGGACGAGGAGCGTCATGACCGAAAGTCGAGGCACGAAGGCGGGCAGGTCCGCGACCAGGGCGGGCGGATTGAAGATCCGGCGCTCGCGCACCACCGCCGGCGTGCACCCGTACGACGAGGTCACCTGGGAGACCCGGGACGTCGTCATGACCAACTGGCGGGACGGCTCGGTCAACTTCGAGCAGCGTGGGGTGGAGTTCCCCGAGTTCTGGTCGGTCAACGCGTCGAACATCGTGACGAGCAAGTATTTCCGCGGGGCGCTGGGCGCGCCGACCCGCGAGTCCTCCCTGCGCCAGCTCATCGACCGGGTGGTGCACGCCTACACCGCCGGCGGCCGCGAGCACGGCTACTTCGCCACCGACACCGACGCCGAGACCTTCGAGCACGAGCTGACCTGGATGCTGCTCCACCAGGTGTTCAGCTTCAACTCCCCGGTGTGGTTCAACGTCGGGACCACGGCGCCTCAGCAAGTCTCAGCGTGCTTCATTCTTTCAGTTGATGACACTATGGAGTCCATTCTCAACTGGTATCGCGAGGAAGGGCTGATCTTCAAGGGCGGCTCGGGGGCCGGGCTGAACCTGTCCCGCATCCGCTCGTCGAAGGAGCTGCTGTCCTCCGGCGGCACCGCGTCCGGCCCGGTGAGCTTCATGCGCGGCGCCGACGCGTCGGCGGGCACGATCAAGTCGGGCGGGGCGACCCGGCGGGCCGCGAAGATGGTCGTCCTCGACGTCGACCACCCGGACATCGTCGAGTTCGTCGAGACGAAAGCCCGCGAGGAGAACAAGATCCGGGCGTTGCGCGACGCCGGGTTCGACATGGACCTCGGCGGCCGCGACATCGCCTCCGTGCAGTACCAGAACGCCAACAACTCGGTCCGGGTCACCGACGAGTTCATGCGGGCCGTCGTCGACGACGCCAGCTTCGACCTGCGGGCCCGCCTCGACGGCCGGACCATCGAGACGATCGACGCCAAGGGGCTGTTCCGCACGATCGCCGAGGCGGCCTGGGCCTGCGCCGACCCCGGCATCCAGTACGACGGCACGATCAACGACTGGCACACCTGCCCCGAGAGCGGCCGGATCAGTGCGTCCAACCCGTGCAGCGAGTACGTGCACCTGGACAACTCCAGCTGCAACCTGGCGTCGCTGAACCTGCTGAAGTTCCTGCGCCCGGACCGGACCTTCGACGCCGAGGCGTTCGTCGCCGCCGTCGAGCTGATCATCACGGCGATGGACATCTCGATCTGCTTCGCCGACTTCCCGACGCCGGAGATCACCGCGGTCACCCGGGCCTACCGCCAGCTCGGCATCGGGTACGCCAACCTCGGTGCGCTGCTGATGGCCAGCGCCCGCGCCTACGATTCCGAGGGCGGCCGCGCGCTCGCCGCGTCGATCACCTCGCTGATGACCGCCACCGCCTACCGGCGTTCGGCGGAGCTCGCCGGGATCGTCGGCGCCTACGACGGCTTCGCCCGCAACGCCGACGCGCACCGCCGCGTGGTGCGCAAGCACTCCGCCGCGAACGACATGGTGCGCTCGGTGCACCCCGAGGATGCCCGGGTGCTCGCCGTGGCGTCGAAGGAATGGTCGCGGGCGCAGACCGTCGGCGACAAGCACGGCTGGCGCAACGCCCAGGTCAGCCTGCTCGCCCCGACCGGCACGATCGGCCTGGCGATGGACTGCGACACCACCGGCATCGAGCCGGACCTCGCCCTGGTGAAGATGAAGAAGCTGGTCGGCGGCGCCAGCATGCGGATCGTCAACCAGACGGTCCCGGCGGCGCTGCGGGCGCTCGGCTACCCGGAGGAGACCCTCGAGGCGATCGTCGAGTACATCGCCGAGCACGGCCACGTCGTCGACGCCCCCGGCCTGCGCCCCGAGCACTACGACGTGTTCGACTGCGCGATCGGAGAGCGGGCGATCTCCCCGATGGGGCACGTGCGGATGATGGCCGCGGTGCAGTCGTTCCTGTCCGGCGCGATCTCCAAGACGGTGAACATGCCGTCGACCGCGACCGTCGAGGAAGTCGAGGAGATCTACCTGGAGGGCTGGCGGCTCGGCCTGAAGGCGCTGGCCATCTACCGGGACAACTGCAAGGTCGGCCAGCCGCTGTCCGACGTCCGCGGGGCGAAGCGGGACGCCGCGGCGAGCGCCGCCACCGCCGCGGCCCTGGCTGCACCCGCGGCCGCCGTGCCCGCCGCGGCCGCCGTGCCGGCCGAGGTGGAGTACCGGCCGGTGCGCCGGCGGCTGCCGAAGACCCGCCCGTCGCAGACGGTCTCGTTCGCCGTCGGCGGTGCCGAGGGCTACCTGACCGCCGGCTCCTACCCGGACGACGGCCTCGGCGAGGTCTTCATCAAGATGTCGAAGCAGGGCTCCACCCTGGCCGGGGTGATGGACGCCTTCGCCATCGCGATCTCGATCGGCCTGCAGTACGGCGTGCCGCTGGAGGCGTACGTCAGCAAGTTCATCAACATGCGTTTCGAGCCGGCCGGGATGACCGACGACCCGGACGTCCGGATCGCCCAGTCGATCATGGACTATCTGTTCCGCCGGCTGGCCCTGGACTACCTCGACGCCGACCGCCGCGCCGAGCTCGGCATCTCCACCGTGGCCGAGCGCGCCCGCGCGGTCGCCGACCACTACGGCCAGCCGGCCGACGCGGCCGCCCCCGCCGACGCGGAGACGATCGCCTCCGTCGACGCCCCGCCCGCCGCGCCGGTGGCACTGCCCGGCGCGGCCACCGCAGGCCCGGTCTCGAACGGCACAGGGCCGAGGCCGGCGGCGGGCAGCAACGGCGTCGCTGTCGGGCACGGGCCCGCCCACGTGGCCCGGGAGCTGCGACTGGCGACGCCCGGCGAGTCGCTGGTCGCCCAGACGGTCGTCGACGCCCCGCTCTGCTTCGCCTGCGGGGTGACGATGCGCCCGGCCGGAAGCTGCTACGTCTGCGAGCAGTGCGGTTCGACCAGCGGCTGCAGCTGAGCAAGCCCGCGGGTCCGCATGCGGTGGCCCGGCCGGCAGGCATCACCTGCCGGCCGGGCCACCGGCCGAGCAGTTGGAGATCGAGCACGGCTCCGTGCCGGCGGTGGCACTGGCCGAGGCGGGCGCGGCGTGGCCGGACGCAGATTGACATCCTCTCCGTCCTGAAGGGCGGAGGTTCCCGCCTGCTACGCCGCTGCTGTGGGCGTGGGCTTCGGGTGGGTTCCCGCTTCGTCGCGCGGTGCCGGCACGGGTGCCGGTCTTACCTGCGCTCCACGGGCTGACACCGCCAGTCCGGCGGCCAGCGCGACGTTGACCGCCGCGTTCACATCCCGGTCGTGCGTCGATCCGCAGGCACCGCAGGTCCACTCCCGGACGTCCAGCGGCTTCGGGCCGTCCTTCACCCCGCAGGTCGAACACACCTGCGACGTGGGCTCGAACCGGCCGATCCGGACGAACCCTCGGCCGTACCGGGCAGCCTTGTACTCCAGCATCGCGAGTACTCCAGCATCGCGACGAACGCGGACCAGCCGGCGTCGTGCACCGATTTGGCGAGCCGGGTCCGGGCGAACCCCCTGACCGCCAGGTCCTCCACGGCGACCGCTTGGTTCTCGCGGATCAGCCTGGTGGAGAGCTGGTGGTGGAACTCGCGCCGCGCGTCGGCCACCCGCGCATGCGCACGGGCGATTGTCAGCCTGGCCTTGGCCCGGTTCGCTGAGCCCTTCTTCGTGCGGGACAGGTCCCGCTGAGCCTTCTTCAGCCGCTTCTCGGCCCGGCGGAGGAACCGAGGCGAGTCGATCTTCGTGTCATCCGAGAGGACCGCGAAGTGCGTCAGCCCAAGGTCGACGCCGATCTCGGTGGGCGAGCCCGCAAGGGTCTCCTGCGGCCCGGTCTCGATGACGAAGCTCGCGAAGTACCGGCCCGCGCTGTCCCGGACCACCGCCACCGTGGACGGTGTCGAGGGCAGACGCCGAGACCACGTCACGTCCACGTCGCCGATCGGAGGAGCAGACCCGTCCGGTTTAGAGCACGCTCGGGCCTGGAGGCCCTCCCGCGCGGGCCTTCACCCCCGGCCTGAAGGCCGGAGCACTGGCCCGCATTTCGGTAGCCGCCGGCGGGACCCTCGTGCTCGACGGCGACGGCCTTGCCACACTTGCCGCCGGCGACGCGCGGGCCCGCGCGTACCTCCAGATCGCCCACGGCCGGGGCGCGCGGGTCGTCGCCAGCTCGATCACGCTGACCGAGGTGTTGCGCGGCGGCCCGCGGGATGCGGCGGTGCACCGAGTACTGGCCAGGATCGGGATTGTCCCGGTGACGCCGGAGCTGGCTCGATTGGCCGGCGAGCTGCTCGGCGCGACCGGGCTGTCCGGGCACCGGTGCGCCATCGATGCGGTGGTGGCCGTGACGGCGCTGCGGGCGGACCGGCCCGCCGTCCTGCTCACCAGCGACGTCGACGACCTGCACCGGCTCGTCGACGAACCCGACCGTCCCAAGGACAGCCGGGTCGTCGTCGTGCACGTCTGAGGCGGCGCGGTCGCCCGGCGCGCGGGCGGCGCCGCGCTCAGCGGTTGGTGCCGGTCAGCGTTCGGTGTCGAACAGGTCGATGAGCAGCGCCGCCGTCCAGGAGAAGCGGTTGCTGCCGGCGCCGGAACCGTCGACCGGCGAGTAGTACTCGAACATCGCCCCGGAGGAGGCGATCACGTCGACCGTGTTGCGGCGCAGGTTCTCGGCGGCGTCGAGCCGGCCGTAGCGCTCCAGGCCGTCGGCGATCAGCCAGTTCATGTTGATCCAGAGCGGGCCCTGCCAGTAGCAGCGGGGAAGGAAGTTCGGGTCGTCCAGGGGCACGCTCGCGATGCCGAAGCGCGACCAGTAGCGCGGCGAGGTGATCGTCTTCACCATCTCGTCGACGCGGTCCTCGGGTACCACACCGGCGTAGAGCGGCAACAGGCCGGCGATCGTCTCGTGGCGCAGCAGGGTCCGGGTCCGAAAATCGCGGCTGTAGTAGACGCCGTCGACGACGAGCTCTCCCATCGCCTCCCGGGAACGGCGTGCCGACCGGCGCAGCCTGGCCGGGATGTCCTCGCCGATCTCGGCGGCGATGGTGCTCAGGTGCTCGTTGGCGCGGACCAGGATCGCGTTGAACGCTACGTCCTGCACGAGGGGGACGATGGTCCGCCGAATCTCCCGGAAGTTGTAGTGCGCCCGGCGCAGCTCGCGCACGATCCGGTACAGCGTGAACAGGTCGCCGGAGGTGAGCCGCTCGTCCGAGGGGACCTCCTTGGAATCGCGGCGCAGGGAGTCCAGGGCGTCGTCGCCGTTGATGCGCCGCAGCGCCCGCACCCCCAGCGGCGCCACCGGTCTGGTGATCTCCATCCACGTCGGGGTGTTGTCCATCCCGGACTCCCAGGAGTGCACCAGGGACACCAGGCCGTCGTCGTCGGGGTCGCGCTCGTCGTAGAGCCACTGGTGAAAGCGCAACAGCCCGGGGAACAGCTGGCGGTAGAACTCCCCGCGTTCGGAGTTGGACATCATGGCGCCGACCCGGACCGCGGCCTCGGCGATCATCGGCGGCTGGGTGACGCCGGTGCTCTGCGCACCGCCGGCGGTGGTCGTCACCCGGTCGCAGCGCCAGCGCTGCGGACCCGCATGGTAGAAGTCGGTGGTCTCCGCGAAGATCACGTGCGGGATCATGCCGTTCGGCCACTGCCCGCCCAGCAGGGAGAGGATCTCGGTGGCGGCGCGCTGGGGGTCGAGGTGGCGCAGCCCGATCGCGATGAAGCAGGAGTCCCACAGCCACTGGTGTGGATACAGCGTCGGCGACGGCCGGGTGATGTCGCCGAGGTCGTTGCCGCGCAGCACGGAGACCGCGGTCTCGCGCAACGCCGCCAGCTCTGTCGGGAGGCTGGGGACGGACATCGTGCGAGAGTAGCCGTCACCCGCTGTGCACATGGGGAGGGCGCCCTTGGTGTGGGCTGCCTAACGAAAACGTTGTTGGCGCCCCGCGGCCGACCCGATGCGTCACGTGACCGGCGGCCGCGGGCGCGGGCGGACACGCCATGGTTGGCGCTGTGAGTCTGTCCGGTTGGGTGCTGCCCGGGTGGGCGGAGCGTGTATGCCGATCCGTCCCAATCCGGGGTCGGTCGAGGCGTCGCGCCGGTGCCGTGGAGGGGTCTCGGGCGTGTCGGATGACCGGCGTCGCCCGATGGCGGTACTCGAAGGAAAATGTGGTGTGGATGGCAGGGCCCCAAAATTCTCACGATCGGTGAGCACTCGGATACCCATCGTTGAGGATTCGGGCCATCGGCGGGGGTCTCGCCACGCGAGAAGGTCAAGATAGTTCGCGGAACGCGCCACACCGAGGGATCTGCCAGGTAGTCTTCGCGACAGCGAGTTCAGCGTCTCGAGGGTGTGGGTCTACACTGCCGGTAGGCCCGGCGATCGCTGATGTCCGGGTGCGCCTGCACGGGGAATGGTTCCGCGACTCCGTTCGTTACCTCCCACGTGCACGGAAACAGACGTCCCACCCGCACCGACCATCGGATTTGCCACTGATGACGCTGCCTGCCCTGGAACTTGCCGAGCGCACCGACGAGAACCGCCCGCGTAGCCCGCGGCGTACTCGCCGGTCCGCTGCCTCTGCCCGTACCGCCACCAGCCGTTCACTGGCCGCCGTGCCCGATGACGGCGACGAACTCGATGTGAGTGCTGTCGCCGAGGTCATCGCACGCGGTCGCGAGTCCGGCGAGATCAGCCGGTCCGAGCTGCGTGACGCGCTCGAGTCCGCGGACATCGGCCTCGAGCTGTTGCCCGCGCTGATCGCGAAGCTGAGCGCCGCCGGCGTCGAGCTCCTCGAAGAGGAGGAGACGACCGACGAGGTCACCGCCGCCACCCGCTCCACCGCCGAACACGCCGGCACCGCCGACCTCGTGCGTATGTACCTGCGCGAGATCGGGAAGGTGCCGCTCCTCAACGCCGCCCAGGAGGTCGAGCTCTCCAAGCGGGTCGAGGCCGGACTCTTCGCCGAACACAAGCTGGAGTCCGACCCCGACCTGCCTGCCGACCTCCGCCGCGACCTGGGTCTGCTTGTCAAGGACGGCCATGCCGCCAAGCAGCAGCTCGTCTCGGCGAACCTGCGCCTGGTCGTCTCCGTCGCGAAGAAGTACAGCGGCCGCGGGATGACCCTGCTGGACCTGGTCCAGGAGGGCAACCTCGGGCTCATCCGCGCGGTGGAGAAGTTCGACTACGCCAAGGGCTACAAGTTCTCGACCTACGCGACCTGGTGGATCCGCCAGGCTATCGGTCGAGCGCTGGCCGACCAGGCCCGGACCATCCGGATCCCGGTCCACGTGGTCGAGCAGATCAACAAGATCACGCGGCTGCAGCGCCAGCTCGTCTCCACCCTCGGTCGCGAGCCGACCGACGAGGAGCTCGCCCTCGAGCTGGACATGCCGATCGAGCAGGTCGTCGAGCTGCGCCGTTACGCGCAGGACACGGTGAGCCTGGAGACCTCCGTCGGCGACGACGGCGACTCCGTGCTCGGCGACTTCATCGAGGACTCGGACGCGACCTCCCCGGCGGACGCCGCCTCGTACGGCGCGATGCAGGACGAGATCGAGAACGTGCTCGGTGGCCTCAACCCGCGGGAGCGGGAAGTGATGCGGCTGCGCTTCGGCCTCGCCGACGGCAAGCAGCACACCCTCGCCGAGGTGGGTAACCGGCTCGGCCTCACCCGCGAGCGGATCCGGCAGATCGAACGGGACACCCTGCGTGAGCTGCGCAAGCCCGCCGTCGCTGGTCGGCTGCGGGAGTTTCTCGACTGACCGCTTGCGGCCGGACGCCGCCGGCACGGCGGGCGCGCACCGCGTCACGGGTGGCATCCCCCACGGGTGGCATCCCCCACGGGGGGCACGACACGCCGGTGACGGCGTGGTCGTGGGTTCGATGGAAGCCGGATCTTCGCTGCACCCAGCGAAGATCCGGCTTTGCTGTCGTGCCGCGGCCGATCCAGCCCCAGCCCCAGCCGCGGCTGGTCAGGCGTTCGGTGCGGCGGTGGCCGCGCGAGCCTGCTCGGCGGTGGCCACCAGGGTGAACAGGGCCTGCGGGTTGGCGACCGCGTCGAGGCTCACGGCGTCGGCCAGCGCCGCTCCGGCGAGCAGCCGTTTGACTGGAACTTCCAGCTTCTTGCCGTTGTGGGTCCGCGGCACGGCGGGAATCTCGAGGATCCGGTCCGGCACGTGCCGCGGGCTGAGCTCGGTGCGCACCGTGTGCCGGATCCGCTGGGCGAGCTCCGGGGTGAGGCCCGGCTCGGCGAGAGCCACGAACAGCAGCAGCTCCCCGCCGCCGGGGGCGTCGGAGGTGTCCACGGCGAGGCTGTCGACGACCTCGGCAAGCTGCTCGACGACGCTGTAGAGCTCGCCGGTGCCGATCCTGATCCCGCCGCGGTTGAGGGTGGCGTCCGAACGTCCCTCGACGACGACGGCACCGTCGGAGATGATCCGCACCCAGTCGCCGTGCCGCCAGACCCCTGGAAAGGTCGCGTAGTAGCTGTCGTACAGCCGGCTGCCGTCCTGGTCACCCCACAGGCCCAGCGGCATCGAGGGCATCGGGGCGGTCACGACGAGCTCGCCGACCTCGTCGACGAGCTCCTTGCCGTCGGCGTCGAAGGCGGCCACGGCGCAGCCCAGGGCCCGTGAGCCGATCTCCCCGGCGCGCACGGGCATGGTCGGCAGCCCGGCCACCAGCGCCGTGCAGACGTCGGTGCCACCGCTGATCGACGACAGCATCACCTGCGGGCTGACCGCGTCGTACACCCAGGCACCGGCGGTGGCGGACAGCGGCGACCCGGTTGACCCGATGGTGCGCAACAGGGACAGATCGGCATGTTCGCGGGGCACCAGGCCCGCGTCCTGGCAGGACTGCAGGTAGGCCGCGGACGTGCCGAGGAAGGTCAGCTCCAGCGCCTCCGCCAGGCCGAACAGGGTGCCGAGCGTCGGGTAGCCGGCGGCGCCGTCGTAGAGCACGATCGTCGCGCCGACCAGCAGGCCGGAGACGAGATAGTTCCACATCATCCAGCCGGTCGTGGTGAACCAGCAGAACCGGTCGTCGGGGCCGAGGTCGAGGTGCAGCGCCAGCGCCTTGAGATGTTCCAGCAGGATGCCGCCGTGCCCCTGCATGATCGCCTTCGGCGGCCCCGTCGTGCCGGAAGAATGGACGATCCACAACGGCGCGTCGAAGGCGACCCGGTTGAACTCGAGCTCGGCGTCCTCCGCGGCCATCAGCTCGTCCCAGGTGAGCAGGCCCGGCAGCCCGGCGCCGCGAGCGCGGGCGAACGCGTCCGGTGCCAGGTAGGGCACGATGACGGTCGCGGCGAGTCCGGGCAGGCCGGCGGCGAGTGCGGCGAGCGCGGCGACGGTGTCGTAGCCCTTGCCGCCGTAGGTGTAGCCATCGACGCCGATAATGACCTTCGGGGTGATCTGGGCAAAGCGGGCGACCAGGGCCGTGGCGCCGAGCTCGGGAGAGCACGACGACCACACTGCGCCGAGGCTGGCGGTCGCCAGCATCGCCACCGTGGCGTAGACGGTGTTCGGCAGCACCCCGCAGATCCGGTCGCCCTCGGTGACACCGAGGGCGCGCAGGCCGGCTGCGGCCCGAGCGACCTGGCGGCGCAGCTCGTCCCAGGAGACCACCACGGTCGCGCCGTCCTCCCGCACGGCGATCACCGCTGGCGCGCCGCCCCGGCGGGTCAGCGCATTCTCGGCATAGTTGACCCGGGCGCCCGGGAACCACACGGCGCCCGGCATTCTGGTACCGGCAAGGGCGGGGCTGTCTGCGAGGGCGGGACCGTCGCCACGCTCGCCCTCGACGGCGCAGAAGTCCCAGATCGACTGCCAGAAGGGGCCAAGCTCGGTGACCGACCACGCCCACAGAGCCGCCTCGTCGCCGAGCTCCAGCCCGCGTTCGGTGGCGAGCCAGCTGCGGTAATTCGTCACCGCCGCCTGCTCGATCCGCCGCGCGGAGGGCTCCCACAGCGGCGTACCGGGACGAATACTGGTCGCGTCGGCGGCCGCGGGATTCTGCGTGACCACCGGCGCCGGACGCCGCGGTGCCGTTCCGTCTGCTGCCACGGGCACTGACCCTAGGGCATTTCGAGTGGATCTACGGTGAAGCTCGGTCCGCCGGTGGCCTGTCGAGACTGTCACCACCGCTATCAGCGTCGGACCTGTTCGGGCTACCTTCGAGGGGTGACGGTGCCAGGCGGAACGCAGCAGTCCGGTGGCACCATGCCGCCGGATGGGACCATGCCGCCGGATGGGACCGGGCCGCCGGCGGCCGATTCGAGCGCGGCCGCACCGGCCGCGGAACCAACCATCCTGGCCTGGGATCCCGCAATGGCCAGCTATGACTTCGGGCCGCAGCATCCGCTGCACCCGGTCCGGCTGGGCCTGACGATGGATCTCGCCGCGAGCCTGGGTGTCCTCGACGCCCCCGGGCTGCGGATCACCACCCCGACCCTGGCCTCCGACGAGCTGATCGAGCTCATCCACGATCCGCTCTACGTGAACGCGGTCCGCGCCGCGCCGGATCCTGCCCGGGCGCGGATGGCGGCCCTGTTCGGCCTCGGCACCGCCGACAACCCGATCTTCCAGCGGATGCACGAGGCCGCGGCGCTGATCACCGGCGGCACGATCGAGGCCGCCCGGGCGGTGTGGGCGGGGCCGGCGCGCCACGCCGTGTCGATCGCCGGCGGGCTGCACCACGCGATGCCGGGGATGGCCAGCGGTTTCTGCATCTACAACGATCCCGCCATCGCGATCGCCTGGCTGCTCGCTGCCGGGGCGACCCGGATCGCCTACGTCGACGTGGACGTGCACCACGGCGACGGGGTGCAGAACGCGTTCTACGCCGACCCGCGGGTCCTCACCATCTCGCTGCACCAGACCGGGCGGACGCTGTTCCCCGGCACCGGCTTCCCCGACGAGGTCGGTGCGCCCGGCGCCGCGGGCAGCGCCGTGAACGTCGCGCTGCCCGCGTTCACCGGGGACGCCGGCTGGCTGCGGGCCTTCTCCGGGGTCGTGCCGGTGCTGCTGCGCTCGTTCCGGCCGCAGGTGCTGGTGACCCAGCACGGCTGCGACACCCACGCCCTCGATCCGCTGGCCGATCTGGAACTGTCGGTCGACGGGCAGCGGGCCTCCTACGAGGCACTGCACGCGCTGTCCCACGAGCTGTGCGACGGCCGCTGGCTGGCCTGCGGCGGCGGCGGGTACGCGCTGGACGCGGTGGTGCCGCGGGCCTGGACGCAGCTGCTGGCGGTTGCCGCCCATCACTCGCTCGAACCCGGCACCGCGTTGCCGCCGCAGTGGCGCGCCGAAGCCCCGCAGCGGGTGCGGGCTGTCACCGGTCAGAAGTCCGTGGGGGACACGACGGGGATGCCCCGAACTCTCGGCGACGGGGTGAGCGTGCGTTACCGGCCCTGGGACGCCGGCGAGGGCGATCCCGACGACCCGCTGGACCGCGCGGTCGCCGCCACCCGGCGTGAGGTGCTGCCCCTGCACGGCCTCGACCCGACCGTGGACCGGTGAGCGCCGCGCCGCTGCCGCCCCCGGGCGGGGACGACACGCCGCTGGCGTACCCGGCGGAGTGGGAGGCCGACGTCATCCTCACCGACGGCGGCACGGCCCACATCCGGCCGATCCTGCCGACCGACGGCCCGCTGCTGCGGGCGTTCTGGACCCGGTTGTCCCCCCAGTCGATCTACTTCCGCTTCTTCACCGCCCGCCGGGCGCTGAGCGACGCCGACATCCACCGGATGACCGTGGTGGACCAGCGGCTGCGCGGTGCCATCGTCGCCATGATCGGTGACGATCTCGTCGCCGTGGCGCACTGGGAGGGCACCGCGGCCCGGCCGACCGAGGCGGAGGTGGCCTTCCTGGTGGAGGACGCCCAGCAGGGCCGGGGTCTCGGCTCGGTGCTGCTGGAGCACCTCGCCGCCGCGGCCTGGGACCGCGGTATCCGTCGATTCGACGCCGACGTGCTCGGCGAGAACCGGCAGATGATCCGCGTCTTCCTCGACGCCGGTTACACCGTCGCGCGGGCCTGGGACTCCGGCGCCGTCCGGCTGTCGTTCGAGATCACCCCTACCGAGCAGTCGGTCACGGTGATGCGCGCCCGGGAACATCGGGCGGAGGCGGCCTCCATCGGTCGGTTGCTGCATCCCCGGTCGATCGCCGTCATCGGCGCCGCCCGCGCCGCGGGCTCCCTGGGCAACTCGGTGCTGCGCCACCTGCTCACCGGCGGTTTTGACGGGCCCGTGTACCCGGTGAACCCGGCTGCCGCGGCGGCCGGTACCGCGGTCGCCTCGATCCGCGCCTACGGCGGCATCGAGGAGGTGCCCCGCCCGATCGACCTGGCCGTGGTGTGCGTGCCGCCGGCCGAGGTGCCCGGGGTCGTCGCCGCGTGCGGGCGGGCCGGGGTGTGGGG
>NZ_JANEZT010000117.1 GCF_025403405.1 Frankia tisae | reverse complement strand
GTGGACGGGAGCGGGTTCGCCGGCCAGGCGCGGGTCTCCGCCGGCGGGGCGGGCGGGCACGGCTGACCGAACGCCCTGCCCGGGGTCAGCGGGAACTGATCGAGCAGCGGGTCGAACGTGCGGGTCTCGATCGGGAGCATCCGGCCGTTGCCGCTGGTCCAGCCGGGTTCGGTGACGGGAGCTGGGACCGGGTCGGAATCGGACTGCCGGATCGACGGCCAGATGTCGGAGGCGGCCGGTGGTGCCGCACGGTCGACCCGGTCGACCCGGTCGACCCGCGGGGCGTTCGCGTGGCCTCGCGGGGCAGCGTCGACCATCCAGCCCTGGCCGACGGCGGGACCGGGGCCGGGCGACGGTGCCCGCCAGGTCTCGTTGACGACCCGCTCGGTGTCCGTCACATCGCCGACCCGGATGGCGCCGAGCTCCCGGCCGTCGCCGTTCACGGACGGGCTCCCCGGGCACCGGGGCCCCGGGCTGGATCTTCCGATCCGGGCTTTCCCTCCGCGATGTCCAAGGGTCTCCCCTCCGATCGGGCGAGCCGAGCCATGCGGCCGGGGCTGTCTGACGCCCGTGCGAGGGGGACGGCCCGCCGGCCCGCTGCGGGCGGAACCGGACCTTCCGTTGCAGGACGTGGTCTGCCGGACCGGTCCGGCAGGTTGGACCAGAATGACATGCGTTGGGGCGGACCGCACGGGCCGGCTACCCGAAATGCCGTGGCCCGCCCGTGTCGCTTGACGAACATCTGGCTCGCGCGGTTCCGTGGCCGCGCGCGGGCTGGGATAAGCCGAGCGAAGTGGGCAGGAACACGACGATGCCATCGGGTACCCGCGGACTTCGCCGGGGCGCGCAGGCCGCGATCCTGGGGTTCGTGGTGCTCGCGGTCATGGTCGACGCTGCCTGGTCGCCGGTGCTGGACGACGACGCCGACGTCGCGGCGGCGTTGGGCCGGCTGGCGGCCACCACAGGATGGCTGGTGACCGCGTTGCAGTGGGTGAGCGTGGTCTTCCACCCGACGGTCTTCCGAGTGATCGCGGTGGTCGGTGCCGCCGCGCTGTGGTGGCGTTCCCGCCGCGGGGGCGTCGGCCGAGCCGATCCGGCCGCCACCCGCCGGCTGGCGCTGTTCACTCTGGTGACGGTCGGTGGTGGGGGGCTGCTGGACACGGGGTTCAAGGAGTTGATCGGGCGGGCCCGGCCGTCGTTCACCGATCCGGTGGCGCACGCCGCCGGGCTCAGTTTCCCCTCCGGGCATGCGCTCGGCGCGATGGTTGCCGCGGTCGTCTGCCTCGTCGCGGTCCGGGCCGTTACCGGTCACCGGGCGCGATGGCCCTGGTGGGTCGGGTCGGGGGTGGTCGTCGCGGTGACCGGTTTCGCCCGCCTCGGGCTCGGAGTGCATTTCCTGTCCGACGTCCTCGGCGGCTACCTGCTCGGTGTCGGCTGGGCGTTGGGGATGGCAGCTCTGCTGCGCCCCTGGCAGCCGGGTGATCCGCAGCCGGGTGATCCGCAGCCGGGCGAGCGGGCTCACCGGTACGGCGACCAGCGGGCGTCGCCGTCGCGGTGGCGCAGGCTGTCGATCCGGGTCCGGAACTGAGCGGCGACGCTCGCGTTGCTGGCCAGCACCGGCAGGACGCTGGTGACCAGTTTCAGCTCGCGCACGGCCCGCAGGATGGCGAAGCCCTCCCACGCGGTGACATCGAAGCCGTATTCACGGGCCAGGTCACGATGGGCCTGCGGGTCATGGCCGAATCGCGCCCGGCCGACCGCGACGGGGACGAGGTCCCATTCGGCCGGGCCGACGCTCGTGGCGTCGAAGTCGCACATCAGTACCCGGCCGTCCGCCGCCCGGATCAGGTTGCCCAGGTGGGCGTCGCCGTGGACGACGACGGTCGGCAGCGCGTAGCGGATGGTGCCGAGCGCCGCGGCAGCGCGGTCGGTCATCCGTTCCAGGAATCGGCGGTCGGCGCCGGGTAACGCCTCCGCGTCGGATAATCGCCGCCGGACGTCGTCGAGGGGGTCCCAGCGGGGCAGCGGTGGCTTCGGCGGGTCGAGGGCGTGCAGGGCGTGCAGCAGGGCGGCGAGGTCCCCGGTGCGTGGGGCCGGGCCGGCGGGTGATGTCCCGGTGGGCGTCGCGTCGACCCAGATGGTCGCGACGAAGCCACCAGCCGCGATCGGAGCGGGCACGCCGGGCATGAGGCGGACGGCGGGCGCGTGTCGATCGGCCAGCCAGCCGGCTACCCGGACGACCTTCGCCACCCGGTGCGTCATCGCGGCAGAGCCGGTGATGCGCACGATCGCGCCCGCGCGGGGTAATCGGTAGACGGCGTTGACCGTCCGTTTGACCAGGACCGCGCCCGCGTCGTCGAGGTCGGCGCGGGCGGCGATCTCGGCGACGGCGCGGCGGGTGGCCGCCGCCGTCAGACGGACCCGGTCCGCCGGATCGGGGCGGTCCGCCGGATCGGGGCGACCCGGCGGACCGGGGAAATCCTGGTGAGCAGGACTGTCGTCGGCCATCGCAGCGGTCCTCCCGATCGAGGGGCGATCCAGCTCAGACGGCCAGCCCCGGTGCGGTGACCGCACCCGGGCCGGGGCGTTGGCCGGCGGCGGAGCGTTGCCATTCCCGGACGAGCAGGGCGAGCTCCCGGACCTCGCGCACCTCGCTGTGCGGGCGGGTCGCGGCCAGCAGCTGGTCGGCGCGCCCGGAGACGGAGGCGACCGTGCGTCCCCAGGAAATTCCAATCGCCTCGGTGGCCAGGTCGCAGACCCGTTCGAGCTCCAGGCGGCCCTGACAGGCGAGGGCGAGGGCGAGGTCCAGCCGGATCACCGAGCGGAAGCCGGGGGCGTTCATCGCGTCGAGCTTCGGCAACGCGAGTTCGGCGTGTTCCTGCGCCGCCTGCGGCCGGCCGAGCAGGCACAGCGCGGTGGTGGCGTTGTAGGAGACCTCGACCGGGTTGAAGTTCTCGAAGCTCGGCCCCGGCCGCCCCCACTGGTCCGGGGGGATCAGATCCGCCAGGTCATAGGCCTGATCCAAGGCCTGGGCGGCGCCGCGCACGTCGCCGAGGGCGGCCAGGGCGCGGGCCACCTGGCAGACGAGCCGGGCGCGCACCGGTCCGTCGCCGACATGGGTCAGTCCGTCGCGGGCGAGGCGGAGAGCCTCGTCGGGGCGGCCGGCGTAGAACTCGTTGACGGCGGCGACCTCCCGGGCGGAGCCCAGCAGCGGTCCCTCGCCGGCGAGCCCCCCGGCCTGGAAACCGAGGGTGGTCAGCGACCGGGCGGTCTCGATGTCACCGAGTTTGAAGGCCGCGTCGGCGCCGAGGACCGCGACCCGCCCGGTGAGCACGTCGCGGCGACGGGCGTCGCCGGCCGGCATCGAGCGGCGGCCGAGCCGTTCCAGCCCCCGGCGCAACCGGGCGGTCTGAGCGAAGATGTGCGCGGGCGGGGTCGCCTCGTGCGCATCGAGAAGATCGCCGAGCATGTCGTCGGCCCGCTCCAGCGCGAGCTGGATGGGGCTGGCCGCGAGGACGTCGGAGACCTCCATGATCTGGCCCTCGGCGAGGATCGCGGTCATCATTGCGGCTCCGGCGTACCGGTGGAACTGGCGCCGGTCGGAGCCGCCCGGTGTCGTGGGCTGCGCGGCGGGGCCCGCCGCGTCGGGGGGTGCGAGGCCGGGCCTGGGCGGCGCGAACGCCGGGGGGCCGCCGAACATCGTCAACGTCAGGGCGGCGGGGTGCGTCGAGGGCGCCGCGCACGACGGGTACGGGCCGCCCGGCGACCACTCGGGCCTGATCGGGCCCTCGGGCCCGAGCGGCTCCTGTGCGAACAGGGCCGAGGAGCGGGCCAGGTCCGCGAGGTCGTCCGTGGCCCAGAGCTGCTGGGCGGACGGGGCACTGATGGGGCCGAGGTCGCACCGGTCGACTGGCGGCGGCGGCGGCTCCGGCGGGTAGTCCTCAGGATGATCGTCCGGCGGGGTGCGGGCCGGCGGGATACTGATCGCCTCGCTCGTCGCTCGCCGGACTGGGGGAGGGCCGGATCGACCGGTCGGGCCCGTGGATCCGTGCTCGGAGCCACGACCCGGTGAAGATCCGCTCGACTGCGGCATGCCGCGCGTCCTTCCTTCCGATAACACCACGGTCAGCGACCGTGCCGACAAGGTAGCGAGAGGCGAGGCCCGCTGCGAGGGGCGACCCGTCGGAAGCGCACGGTAAGACCACGCGACCTGGCGGTTCCGTGACCGCCGGCGGCTCCGGCGGCGGTCCGGTCTGTTCCGATGGTCGATGGCCGGTGGCTCCGGCTATCGCCTGGCGGCGACGCTGCCACCGGCCGGTCAATCCGGTCGTGTTGACCGGGTTCTACCGGTTCCTCTTCTCGATACTAGAAGGGTGGCCGCGTCAGATGGTGACAATCGCGCCGTCGCAATGTGGCTTCCACCGTGGCTCTACGTGGTGTTTCTTCAAGGTTTCCACAACTGATCTTGTTATTTCCGGCTGTTCTCGATCGCTTGGTGGGGCTGGGTCGAGACCGGTTTCGACGGCCGCGGGAGAAGGAACTCACGTCCTGACCGGACCGAACGGAGAAGGATTGTGCAGGTGCCGTCGGAATCCGCCGGCCTTGCGTGGTGGAGCCGGATCGGCCGTCGATGGCAACCGACCGTCGGTCTGCGCCAGAATGGGAACGAGGCGGCAATGGTGGCGAAATTATGACATTCGGTCATGGTTGCCGCTGCTGGGCCGGGTACGGCAGTGGTGCCGGTTCGACCGGTGTCGCCGACCATCGACGCCATCGGGTCGGTAGCCTCGGCACGATGGCGGATGCGGCCCAGCAGTACTTCCACTCCCGCAGGTCGCGCCGTGGGCGCGGACCTGCCCGGTCGACCGGGGTGCGCCATGCGCGGTGACCAGGCGGTGCCCAGCCCGCCGGACTCGTTGGTCGGCCCACGGGCCGACCTGCCCCCCGACGAGGCGTCCCTGGCCCGGGAGCTCGAGGTCGTGGCCAACCGGGCCTGGCCGCCGCTGCGGCAGATCGAGATCGGCGGTTGGACCCTGCGGGCCTCCGCCGGCTCGTCCCGCCGCGGGAACTCGGTGTGGGCCCACGGCAGCGTCCCCGATGTGCGGGCCGCGCTCGCCGCGGTCAGCGACTTCTACACCGCCGAGGGCCTGCCGCCGACCTTTCAGCTGACCCCCGTCGCCCGGTCGGAGCAGCTCGGTGCCGCGCTCGACGCCGCCGGCTACGACGACACCGGACCCACCGACGTCTGCGTGGCGCCGCTCGGGGCGCTGGCGTCGGTGCCGCCCTCACCGTCGAGGTCGGCGTCGGCGTCGGTCGGGGTGGCCACGGCCGACGTGCCGGGGGACGAGTGGCTGCGGGTCGCCGGACAGGTGCTCACCACCTTCGGCGTGCAACGGGCCGGCACCCTCGCCGTGCTCTCGGTGCTGCGCCTGCCCACCGTCTATGTGACGCTGACCGTCGACGGGGTGCCGGCGGCGGTGGGCCGTGGCGTCACGGACGATCGCTGGCTGGGCATTTACAGCATGGCGACGCTGCCCGCGGCCCGCGGCCGAGGCGCGGCCCGGTGGGTTGTCGCCGCACTCGCACAATGGGCAGGGGCACGCGGCGCCACGCACGCATATCTCCAGGTTGAGGAGGTCAGCACCGTGGCCAGGGGTCTGTACGCCGATCTCGGCTTCCGGCCGGTCTACCGGTATTCCTACCGCCGGGCGCCGCTGTCGGCGCCCCGGGCCGTCCCGGTCTCGCGGGGCGGCGGGCCGGCCGGAGTGGGTGCGGCGTGAGCGCGACGGTCGATGATCTTCTCGAGCCGGGTGGCCTCACGAAGGTGATGGGCGTCGTCAACGTCACGCCCGACTCGTTCTCGGACGGCGGCACGTTCCTCGACCCGGTGGACGCGGTGCGAGCCGGGCTGCGGATGGTGGACGAGGGCGCCGATCTCATCGACGTCGGCGGCGAGTCGACCCGCCCGGGCGCGTCCCGGGTCGTCGCCTCGGAGGAAATGCGCCGGGTACTGCCGGTCGTGGCCGAGCTCGCCGCGGCCGGGGTGCGGGTCAGCGTCGACACCAGCCGGGTCTCGGTGGCGGCCGCCGCCGTCGACGCGGGGGCGGTGCTGGTCAACGACGTCTCCGGCGGCTGCGACCCGGACCTGCTCGCCCTGGTCGCCGATCGCGGCGTCCACTACGTGCTCATGCATGCCCGCGGGCCCAGCGCGGACATGTCCAGGCGGGCCGTCTACGGGGACGTCGTCTCGGAGGTCACCGCCGAGCTCGAAGCGCGGCTGGAGACGGTCGTCGCCGCCGGAGTTCCGGCGGACCGGGTGATTCTCGACCCCGGAATCGGCTTCGCCAAGACGGCGGCGCACAACTGGGCGCTGCTCAACAACATCGACGCGCTCGCCGCTCTCGGCCGGCCGCTGCTCGTGGGCACGTCGCGCAAGTCCTTCCTCGGCTCGGTCCTGGCCGCCGGGAGTGCCCGACCGCGGCCCAGCGACGAGCGCGACGACGCCACGCAGGCGACCACCGCGCTGCTGGCCGCCGCCGGGGTGTGGGCCGTGCGCGTGCACGCGGTGCGGCCGGCGGCCGACGCGGTGCGCGTCGTGCGAGCGTGGCGCCACGGCGGCGCCGCGGACGTGGCGACCACCACGAGCCTGCCGGTGGTGGTGCCCGCGGGCCCCGGGCGCCGGGACCGTCCCACGGCCGCGCCCGGCTGCGCGGGAGAGCAGGCGGGAGAGCAGGAGGTGCCGTGGTCAGCCCGGTGACGGGCGGGCCGGTGCCCGGCGGGTTGGGCGGATCCGGGCTCGGCGACGTGCCGCTGGACCGGATCACCCTGACCGGTCTGCGGGTCCGCGGCCATCACGGGGTGCTGGCGGCCGAACGGGAACTCGGCCAGGAGTTCGTCGTCGACGCCGTTATCTGGCTGGACGTGTCCGAGGCGGCGCGCGACGACGACGTCACGCGCACCGTTCACTACGGCGAGCTCGCCGAGGCGCTCGCCGGCATCGTCGGCGGCCCCCCGATGGAGCTGATCGAGACCCTGGCGCATCGTCTCGTCGCCGCCTGCCTGCGTGCGGATCGGGTCATGCGCGCCGAGGTGACCGTGCACAAGCCGGCCGCGCCGATCCCGCTCCCCTTCGGGGACGTCGCCGTCACCGTCACCCGGGACCGGTCCCCCGAGCCCGCGCCCCCCGCGCCCGATGGCCGGTGACCGGATGACCGGGGCCGCCCACGCGGTGCTGGCGCTCGGCTCCAACCTCGGCGACCGCTGGGCGCTGCTGCGGGCCGCCGTGCGCCAGCTCGACGATCTTCTCGGTGTCACGGCGTGCTCGCCGGTGTACGAGACCGCCCCCGTGGGCGGTCCCCAGCAGGACGACTACCTCAACGCGATCGTGCTGGCAGCTCCCGCGCCGGCGCGGGAGCTGCTGACCGCCGCGCGCGCCGTGGAGGAGCGGGCGCGGCGGACGCGCACCGTGCGGTGGGGGCCACGCACGCTCGACGTGGATGTCATCGCCGTCGGCGCACTGCGCAGCGACGACCCGGAGATCCTCATTCCCCACCCGCGGGCGCACCTGCGGGCCTTCGTCTGCGTGCCCTGGCTGGATGTCGAGCCGGAGGCGACCCTGCCGGGTCATGGCCGGGTCGCCGATCTGGTCGCCCGGATGACGGACGCCGGGGAGCTCGTCGGCCTGCGGCGGGTCGCCGGGCGGCTGGACGACTGCACCCCGGCCGGGGAGACCGGCGAAGGCGGGGCGTCGGCGTGAAACCCACCCGGCCGCGTGACCTCGTCCTGGCTGCGGTCCTGTTCGGGATCCTCGGCTACCTGCTGCTGTGGTGGGCCTACCGGTCCATTCCGACGCTGCCCCGCACCGCGTCGCTGTCGGTGGTCGTGATCGGGGTCATCGAGCTTCAGGTCGCCGCCCAGACACGGCGCCGGTTGGAGGGTCGGCCGGGCACCCGGCCGATTCTGCCGCTCACCGTCGCCCGGTTGGCGGCGCTCGCGAAGGCAAGCTCGGTTGTGGGGGCGGCGCTCGCGGGTGCCTGGGCGGGCGTGCTCGGGTACACCGCTCCGCGGACGGACGAGTTCCCGACCGCGGGCGGCGACGCGATCACCGCGGGGTTCGGCCTGGCCGCCGCGGTCGTGCTTCTCGTCGGGGGGCTGGTCCTGGAACGGGTTTGCCGGGTCAAGAAGTCATAGGGCGGACGGGTCCGGCCCGCAAGCTGTCGGCCGACGCCGTCTGCTGAATGTCCCGACTGCCGCGGTGTGCCCGCCCCCGCCCGAACGAGCCGGCCATCCCCGGTGCTCGCGGTGGGCGGATCGGGGCCGGTCACAGCAGGCGAGCTGGTCGCCGGGCGCGCTGGCGCCAGAGCTACTCTGGGGTGAATCGCCGCATGTGACCCTGATCGGTGTCAGGGTTGTCCCTATTAGGCGCACCCTGTGGCGATTGGCGAAGTTCTTCTTGCCGGTCGGTGGATATCGCGGTGGCGAGACGCAGAGGCGGGAAGGTGCGGGCGGTGGTCGTTGAGGGCCGGAACCGTGATGGATCGCGGGGCCACCCGTCGGACGCCGCCCGGCGGGCTCCGGAGTCGGCGCCGGACGGTGATCCAGCCGGGCGCTCCCCGCCCGGCGGCGGCCGGATTGTCGCGTTCGGGAGCCTGTCGGCGCGCCCGGCCGTTCCCCCGGCGCCCGGGGGAGCGTCGACGGGCCGGACGAGTCAGACGTTCCGCGCCGTAGCCTTCGGTAACCCCACGGCCGGCGGCGCCGAGGTGGTGGTGGCCGATCCCGCGGACGTACGCCCGCCGGCCCCGAGGCGGCCCGATTCCCCCGACCGTGTCCGCGGCGGCGATCCGCCAGCCGACCCGAACGACAGGCTTGACCGATCGGACCGCGCGGGATTTCGCCCATCGCCGAACTATGCGGAGTATGGCGGCGAACCCGATCCGCCCTCGACCGGCTTTCGTGCCGACGCCCCGCCGGAGTGGCGCGGCTTTCGTGGTGCGGATCCGCCGGGCCGTCATGGTTTTCCCGCGGCCGGCCCGCCCGGCGATCGGCCTGCCGCGCCCGGGCTGCTGGACCGGGTCAGCTTCACCGGCCACCAACCCGCCATCCGGGAGGGCGAGGGCCGGGAGCCGCCCGGGGCCGCCCGGGATGGGGCACGGTCGCCCATGGGCGGTGGGCGCGCCCGACCGGGCCGCCGTTTCCCGGATGATGAGCGAGCCCGGTTCGGCGGGGGTTCCCCGCAGGCCGGCGAACCCGTTGCCGGCACCGCGATTCGCCGGGACGACCGTCCCGGTGGCCGGGTCGATGGCCCGCCCGAGCAGGGGCGGTCGTCAACGCGCCCGCACGACCCGCACGGCCGGGAGCGCGAACGCCATGGGGGTCGCGCCCGTGCGGATGGTCCTGCTCCTGGGTTTGCCGCGCGCTCCGGCGGACGCCGGCGCGGCCTGCTCCGCTTGCTGCAGGCCGCGCTCGTGCTGGTGGTACTGGTCGGCGGGATGTCGCTCGGCCGGACGCTGGCATTGCCCGGGGATGCCGGGACGATCTCGCGGCTCGCGGACTGGGGCCGTGCGAACCACCTGGCGCTCCTGGTGGATCGGGTCGACGGGCTGCGCTGACGACCTGTGGGCGCGGGGCGGCCGTGGGCCCGCCGGGTGATCCGTCGATGGCCGCAGCGTGGTGGCCCGCCGGATGGCACGGGTAGCCGCTTTGGTGGTCTGCGTGGGAATGTCGTCGCACGCGGTGACCTAGTTGGCGGTTTATCGGGTGGAGACCGATTGTTGTCGCCGTTGTCTTGCTTGTCGCTTTTTGGTCGCCCTTGCGTGTGATCAAATCAATGTATGGGTAACCTGGGAACTCGGGGGTGAGTGGCCTTCTGGCCGCTCGGGCGCAGGAAGCGGACCCGGCTGAAATTGATGCGTACCAGTTTGCCGAATCCCCTTGCGCCCGGCGGCCCCCGGCGTGTCCAATCGGTATTGGTAGGTCTGTCGCATTCCGTCGACCTCGTCTCGCGAGCGCTCGCCACCATCGGGTGTCCTGGCCGCCGATGTTCGACCGAACGCGTGCCCCGGCCTGCCAAGGCATCCAAGGAGGCCACGTGCGTCCGAGACTCGCAGTAGCCCCTGCGGTCCCGCTGGCCGGCGACGCCGGTCACGGGGTGCCACAGCGGGACTGGACGGCTCCGGGTCTCACAGGGGCCGGTGCCACCGTGTCCGACGTCTCCGACGGCCCCGGCCGGCCGGCCACCGAGGCTGAGGCCGCCGCCATCACCGCCGCCGTTCTCGACAGCCCGCTGGTCGCGGCGGACGGCCTTCGCATCGGCGGCATCCGTACCTCGACCGGCGCGCCGGACTGGGCGTTCGCCGTCCTGCGCACACCGGGCGGTATCGACCCGGCGATCGCCGTGCTGCGCTGGGACACCTGCTGTGGCTGGGTGTTGGACCAGGTTGGCACGGCCCGGCTCAGCCTCGCGGCGGGCGGCGGCCCCTCCGTGCGGCGCGCGGACCTGCCGGTCGCCGGGGCCGCGACCGTCCGCCAGCTGGACGGCGTCCGCCGAGGTCGTGACCCCGGCGTCCGGACAGGTGACGCGGCGCGTTCGGGGTAGGCCGCGGCGCTGTCCGCGTCCGGCGCCGGGCCAGCTACCGTCATGAGGGTGTCGATGCCGGCCGATCCCGCGCCAGACGAGTCCATGACGCTCGTGGGCTGGTTGCGCGCGTTGCCCGACGAGGCGATCATCCGGCTGTTCCTGCTGCGACCCGATCTCGCGACGCCGCCGCCGCCGGACTTTGACGTCCTGGCCGCCCGGCTGGAGATCCGGGTGAGCGTCGCGCGTGCCATGGAGCGGCTCGACACCAACGCGTGCGAGGTGTTGGAGGCGCTGACCATCCTGCCCTCCCCGGTGCCGCTCGCCGAGCTCTGCGCGTTCTGTGGGCACGCCGAGGTGGCTGGGGTGGTGCGCCGGCTGCGTGAGCTGGGTCTGCTCTGGGGTGACGATGGCGCGCTGCGGGTGGTCGGCATGGTCGTCGACCTCGTGGGGGCGCGGCCGCTCGGGCTCGGCCGGCCGGTGCGGGAGTGCCTGTCGGCCTATCGGCACACCCAGCTCGCCCGGATCGCGGGCGCACTCGGCCTGATCCCGCCGACGACGGATTCGGCGGAGCCCGGGACCGGGTTCACCGCCCGTGCCGATCTCGCTGTCGCCATCGCCGACCTGTTCGCCGATCCGGCGCAGGTCCGCAGCCAGCTCGACGGCTGCTCCGAACGGGCCCACCAGTTGCTCCGCCGGCTGGCGGCCGGGCCCGCGCTCGGCACGACCAC
This sequence comes from Frankia tisae, assembly GCF_025403405.1. GTDB lineage: Bacteria > Actinomycetota > Actinomycetes > Frankiales > Frankiaceae > Frankia > Frankia tisai. Next base: position 5,636 of record NZ_JANEZT010000117.1, on the reverse strand, counting down.
CGAGGCCGGTCGGCTGCTCCCCGCCGCCTCGGCCCGCAGTCCGGTCGAGGAGCTGCTCGCCCGAGGTCTGCTGGTCGGGATCGACGACGACACCGTCGAACTGCCGCGGGAGGTCGGCCTCGCGGTGCGCGGCGACGAACCGGCTGGCCAGCTGCATCCGTATCCGCCCGAGCCGACGGGCGCCACTGTCGGCGCCTCGGCAGCCGACGCCGTGGCCGCGCTCGCCGCGAACACCGTTGTGCGCTGGGTCACCACCCTGCTCGACGCGTGGGGCGCGACGCCCGTGACCCCGCTGCGCACCGGCGGGCTGAGCGTGCGCGACCTGCGGGCGACCGCGAAGCTGCTCGACGTCGACGAGCGGACCGCCGCCTTCGTGGTGGAACTCGCGGCGGCCGCCGGACTCGTCGACGCCACCGCCGGCGTCGACATCCAGTACATGCCCACCGCGGCCTACGACCGCTGGGGCATCGACCTGGTGGCGGTGCGGTGGGCGGTGCTGGTCGAGGGCTGGCTGCGCTCGCCCAGCGCTGCCTGGCTGGTCGGCGATCGGGACGAGCGGGGGCGCCAGATCGCCGCGATGTCGCTGGAGGTCCGCCGCTCCGCCGCGCCGGACCTGCGGGCCCAGGTGCTGCGCGCGCTGGCGGCGGCGCCGGCCGGGGTGGCGCCGACCGGCGAGTCGCTGCGCGCCCTGCTGACCTGGCGGGCGCCGCGGCGGGCGGGCACGCTGCTGGCCGGGATGATCGACGGCACGGTCGCCGAGGCGGAGCTGCTCGGCCTGACCGGGCGGGGGGCACCGAGCACCGTCGGGCGGCTGCTGGCCGCGCGGCTTGACGAGGAGAACGCCGACCCGGCGCGGGTCGTCGGCCTGCCGATCCGACCGGCCGGCGGGGACGCCGCGCTGTGCGCCCGGCTCGCCGACGCCCTCACGCCGCTGCTGCCCGAGCCGGTCGAGGAGCTGCTGCTGCAGGCGGACCTGACCGCGGTCGCCCCCGGCCCGCTGGTTCCCCGGGTGGCCGCGGAGCTCGCGCGGATGGCGGACGTCGAGTCGTCGGGGGCCGCGACCGTCTACCGCTTCTCCGAGGTCTCGCTGCGCCGCGGGTTCGACTCGGGGCTGACCGCCGAGGACATCCACGCCGCGCTCGGGCGCCTGGGCCGCACCGGCGTCCCCCAGGGGCTGACCTACCTGATCGACGACACCGCCCGCCGGCACGGCCGGCTACGTGCCGGTTCCGCGTCGAGCTACCTGCGCTGCGACGACACCGCGCTGCTCGCCGAGGTGGTCGCGAGCCGCCGTACGCAGGCACTGGGGCTGCGCCGGATCGCGCCGACCATCGTCATCTCCTCGCTGCCGACCGGCGAGGTGCTGGCCGGCCTGCGCTCCGCTGGATATGCGCCGGTCGCGGAGGCTCCCGACGGCAGGGTGGTGCTCAGCCGACCGACCACCCATCGGACTCCGGCCAGGCCGCGCCTGGCGCCGGTGGATGTTGCTGACGGGCGGCTCGCGCAGGCGCGCGACGTGCTGCGGCTGGTCCGCCGCGGCGACGACAACGCCCAGGCGATGAGGGCGGCCACCGGCGTCGCCGGCGCCGAGATCGGGCTCACCCGGTCCGCCCCGCTGATCCTCGTGATGTTGCAGGGCGCCGTCCGGGACCGGCGTCGGGTGCTGCTCGGGTACGTCGACCAGCAGGGCACGTCCAGTGATCGGATCGTGCGGCCGACCGCGGTGGACGGTGGCTGGCTGACCGCCTGGGACGAGCTCAGCGCCGGCCCGCGCCGCTTCGCCCTGCACCGGGTGACCGGGGTGGCCGACATCGACGGGATGTTCGGTGGCGGCGGCGCTCCGGCGCCGGCCGACTGGACGGCGGCCACCCCCGACGCGGCCGATCCGACCTGAGCCGTGTGCGCCGGCGGGACGGGGGCGCCGACCTGTCGGTGGGCGCCTGTACCGTCGACGTACGTTGCCTGCACGGTGGCGGCCCCGCCGGGACCTTCCCGGCTGGATCGATGCCATAGGGCGGACCGGGAGGATGGTGAGGGTGGCGGACGGCCCGTTGATCGTTCAGTCGGACAAGACCCTGCTCCTGGAGGTCGACCATCCCGGCGCGGCCGAGGCCCGAGCGGCCATCGCTCCGTTCGCCGAGCTGGAGAGGTCCCCGGAGCACGTGCACACCTACCGGGTCACCCCGCTGGCCCTGTGGAACGCCCGGGCCGCCGGCCACGACGCCGAGCAGGTGGTGGACGCGCTTGTCCGCCACTCCCGCTACGCGGTCCCGCACGCGCTGCTCGTCGACGTCGCCGACACCATGGACCGCTACGGTCGGCTGCGGCTGGAGAACGACCCGGTCCACGGCCTGGTGCTGCGGGCGCTCGACCGGGCCGTGCTCGTCGAGGTCGCGCGGGCGAAGAAGGTCGCGCCGATGCTGGGCACGCGCATCGACGACGACACGATCGCCGTGCACCCGTCGGAACGCGGCCGCCTCAAGCAGTCGCTGCTCAAGCTCGGCTGGCCCGCGGAGGACCTGGCCGGCTACGTCGACGGCGAGCGGCACCTGATCGAGCTCCGCCAGGACGGTTGGGAGCTGCGCGAGTACCAGAAGGGCGCGGTCGCGGGCTTCTGGGAGGGTGGCTCCGGGGTCGTCGTGCTGCCCTCGGGCGCGGGGAAGACCATAGTCGGCGCCGCGGCGATGGCCCAGGCCGGCGCGACCACGCTGATCCTGGTCACGAACACGGTCGCAGGTCGCCAGTGGCGGCACGAGCTGCTGCGCCGCACCTCGCTGACCGAGGAGGAGATCGGCGAGTACTCCGGCGAGCGTAAGGAGATCCGCCCGGTCACCATCGCGACCTACCAGGTGATGACGGCGCGCCGCAAGGGCGAGTACCTGCACCTGGACCTGTTCGGCGCCCGGGACTGGGGCCTGATCGTCTACGACGAGGTGCACCTGCTGCCCGCGCCGGTCTTCCGGATGACCGCCGACATCCAGTCCCGTCGCCGGCTCGGCCTGACGGCGACCCTGGTGCGCGAGGACGGCCGGGAAGGCGACGTCTTCTCGCTCATCGGGCCGAAGCGGTACGACGCGCCGTGGCGCGAGATCGAGGCGCAGGGCTGGATCGCCGCCGCGGAGTGCACCGAGGTGCGAGTCACGCTGACCGACGACGAGCGGATGACCTACGCCGTCGCCGAGCCGGAGGAGCGCTACCGGATGTGCGCCACGGCTCGCAGCAAGCGGGCGGTGGTGGAGCGCCTCGTCCGCCGGCACTCCGACGATCGGGTGCTGGTGATCGGTGCCTACCTCGACCAGCTCAACGAACTCGGCGAGATGTTGGGCGCTCCCGTCATCCAGGGTTCGACCCGCAACCGGGAGCGCGAGCGGCTGTTCGAGGCGTTCCGCACGGGCGAGATCACCACGTTGGTCGTCTCGAAGGTCGCGAACGTGTCCATCGATCTGCCGGAGGCCGGAGTGGCGGTGCAGGTCTCGGGCACCTTCGGCTCCCGGCAGGAGGAGGCGCAGCGCCTCGGGCGGGTGCTGCGGCCCAAGGCCGACGGCCGGGCGGCGCACTTCTACACCGTGGTGGCCCGCGACACCCTCGACCAGGAGTACGCGGCCCACCGCCAACGATTCCTGGCCGAGCAGGGCTACGCCTACACGATCGTCGACGCCGACGACATCCCCGACCCGCGTGACGCCGCGAACCGCGGTGACCTGACCGATCCGGTCGACCTGACCGATCCGGACAACCCGGCAGACCCGGGCAACCTGGCTGATCCCGACGACATCGCCGACACCGACGGCGCCGGCGGGCGAGACTAGCGCGCGGCTGGCGGTACCGGCTCGAGTCCGCGGCTGCTCACTCGGCGTCGGGTGGGTCGATCAGTTCGGCGGGCCGGACGGTCACCGGGAACGGTCGGGTCGCGTTGAACTCACCGTGTGGGCCGGCCGCGCTGGTGGTCACGTAGGCGCCGGACACCAGCTCGAACCCTCCAACGTCGCCGTGTCCGGATCGATCAGCCAGCATGCCGGCACGCCGCGCTCCCGGTAGAGGTCGAGCTTCAGCGTGCGGTCGTAACGGCGGGTGCTCGCGTCCGCGACCTCGACGACGAGGTAGGGGGTCTCCCGCAGCCGGCGGCCCACCATCTCCGCGCTCGGCGCCACGACGATGTCCGGCACAAGCAGGCAGCGCGCCGACAACTCCACCCCGACCCCGGCGGGAAGCACGTGCGCGCCGGAAGTGACTGCCTGCGCCAACAACCGGGTCAGCCGGCTGGTCACCCGGGCGCGTAGTGGCGTCGGCCACGGGCGCAGGACGCACAGCCCGTCCAGCAACTCCAGCCGGGCATCGTCGTACCCGCCGGCGTCCAGATCCTCGACCGTTACGGGAGGTGCGGGCACGACGACGGACGGGCGGTGGGAGCGGGACTGTGCGGGTGCCTGGACCACGGTGCCTATCGTGCCCCGCCGCAGCGGCCCTGTCGAAAGACCGGCTGCGTTAATTGTCCGTGTCGCGCAAATAGTCGAGACCTAACCTCCCCCTACGGTGAATTGTTGAAAAGAAGTGACATAGAACCCTTGTCGGCCTCAATACGCCGGTGGTAACTTGATCGCCGATACCGACGGCCGAGAACCTTTCTTGGCACAAGGTCGTCTTTGGGAGCGCCTCCCGGCGTTCGCTCCGTCCCAGCGGCGCCCGCTCCCAGGCCGAAGTGCCCGCCTCCGCGGAACCTCCCGTCCGCGGAGGCGGCCGCTTTCCCCGGATGGCGCCTTCGGCGCAATCCGGGGGCCCCTGCCATAGGGCGCCGTTCGGGGTTTCCGTCAGATCGCCTTCGGCGATCTTCCTGGGGGAGCTGTGGGGGCCTTCGGCGCAATCCGGGGGCCCCTGGCTGGGGACGGTTGCCCTGGGACTCCGAGGTGTTGTGGACAGGTCTGGAATGTCTGCTTCGCCTTGGATGCGGCTGATACGACGGACAGTGCCCTTTCAATGTGACGTACGGCTCTAACATCAATCACCCTAATAAAGGGGTATCGCCGCATTGACGTGCCGCCGCACCCGGTGAACCGCGGTGCGGTCTGCGCGGTATTGGGTCCCCAACCGGGCCGACCGCACCGCAACGGCGGGGAGAACGGCGAAAGGCGGCTCCGGAGTCGGAGCCGCCTTCGTCGAGACGGTGGTGCTGATCCAGCGCTCGCGCTGGGGGTGATGCGGGGAGCTGGACTAGAAGTCCATCTCGCCGCCGCCGCCGGGGACGGCCGGGGCCGGGTTCTTCTCCGGCTTGTCGGCGATGACGGCCTCGGTGGTGAGGAACAGGCCGGCGATCGACGCGGCGTTCTGCAGGGCGGAGCGGGTGACCTTGGCGGGGTCGATGATCCCGGTGGCGATGAGGTCGACGTACTCGCCGGTGGCCGCGTTCAGGCCGTGGCCGGTCGGGAGGTGGCGGACCTTGTCGACCACGACACCGCCCTCGAGGCCGCTGTTGAAGGCGATCTGCTTGATGGGTGCCTCGAGCGCGAGCCGGACGATGTTCGCTCCGGTGGCCTCGTCGCCGGAGAGGTCGAGCTTCTCGAAGGCGGTGATCGATGCCTGGAGCAGCGCGACGCCACCCCCGGCGACGATGCCCTCCTCGACGGCGGCCTTCGCATTCG
>NZ_JANEZT010000116.1 GCF_025403405.1 Frankia tisae | reverse complement strand
CTCCCCCGCCGACCTCCTCTCCGCCCGCCTCCAGCCAGCTTCCTTGCCCTTCAGGGGCGACGAAACGGACACGAAGCCCCCCCCAAAGGGCAAGGAAACCCCCGACGATCCGCTGCTACTCACCGCCGGTGGCGCCGGGTGCGCCGGTGGCGAGGCGCGCGGTGGCGAGGCGGCAGTACGCCTCGACGTCGAGCGTCTCGCCGCGGGCGCCGGGATCCACCCCGGCCGCCTCGGCCAGCGCCGTCGCGGCGGCGGGCGAGCCGGCCCAGGGGGCCAGGGCCGTGCGCAGCGTCTTGCGGCGTTGGGCGAACGCGGCGTCGACCGCGGCGAACACGTCGGCACGCAGCTCCGCCGGCGCCGGCGGGGTGCGGCGGGTGAAGGCGACCAGCCCGGAGTCGACGTTCGGCTGCGGCCAGAAGACCGGGCGCGGCACGCCACCCGCCGCCCGGGAGTGCGTGTACCAGGCCAGCTTCACGCTGGGCGCGCCGTACACCCGGCTGCCGGGCGGGGAGGTCAGCCGGTCGGCGACCTCCGCCTGCACCATCACCAGGCCGCGGCGCAGCGACGGCAGCCGTTCGAGCACACCGAGCAGCAGCGGGACGGCGATGTTGTAGGGCAGGTTCGCGGCCAGCACGTTCGGGGCGGGCAGGCCCGCGGGCAGGTCCGCCGCCGTCAGCCGCAGCCCGTCGGCGAGCACCACGTGCAGCCGCGCGGCGGTCTCGGCGGGCAGCCGGGCGGCGGCGGTCACCGGCAGGGCGGCGGCCAGCGGCGGATCCACCTCGACGGCGACGACGGCCCCGGCAGCGCCGAGCAGCCCCAGGGTCATCGAGCCCAGACCCGGGCCGATCTCCAGCACCGTGTCGTCCGGGCCGACCTCGGCCAGGCGGACCAGCCGGCGCACGGTGTTCGCGTCGACGAGGAAGTTCTGCCCACGGCGCTTCGTCGGCCGCAGGTCCAGCGCGTGCGCCAGCGCCCGCAGCTCGGCGGGCGCAAGCAGCGCGTCGGTGTCTACCAGGGCCCGAACACCCGCTCGGCGTTGGCGGCGATCGACGCCCCGAGCTCGGCGGCACCCACCCCACGAGTCTCGGCGAGCACCCGCAGCGTCAGCGGGATCAGGTAGGGGCCCCCGGGCCGGCCACGCCAGGGCACCGGGGTGAGGAACGGCGCATCGGTCTCGACGAGCAGCAGCTCGGCCGGGGCGACGGCGGCGGCATCGCGCAGGTTCGCCGCGTTCTTGAAGGTCACGTTGCCAGCGAAGGACATCACGTAGCCGGCGTCGGCGCAGACCTTCGCCATCTCGGCGTCGCCGGAGAAGGCGTGGAAAACCACCGTGTCGGGAGCACCTTCCTCGGCGAGGATGCGCAGCGTGTCCTCATGCGCCTCCCGGTCGTGGATCATCAGGGCGCGGCCTGTCTCCTTGGCGATCGCGATGTGCCGCCGGAAGCTCTCCTGCTGGGCGGCGTGCGCTTCCGGCGGGGTGCGGAAGTAGTCCAGCCCCGTCTCGCCGACGGCCCGGACCTTGTCTCGGCGGGCAAGCTCGGCGATGGCGGCGAACGTCTCCTCGCTGACCCCGTGGGCCGCTTCGTTCGGGTGGATGGCCACGGCCGCGTAGAGCTCCGGATGAGCGTCGGCGACGTCGGCCTGCCACCGGCTCGTCGCCAGATCCACCCCGACGGTCACCGCCCGGGTGACGCCGACGGCGACGGCGGCCGCGATCGCGGCGTCCACCGCCGTGTCCATGAGGTCGAGATGGCAGTGGCTGTCGACGACGGCTACCGGCAGGGGATCGGGCGGCGGCGGTGCTGCACCCGTTCGGTCAGAGTTTCGCGCCACCTCACCTGTCCTTCCGCGTCCGGTGAAGTCTACGGCCGCAGCCGGGCGCGCCGAGGAATGTGTCTATCAAGCATGGGACGCTTATCTCGTGAGCGACTGCGAGGAATCCTGCCGATGACGACACCGTTGACCGTGGCCCTCGTCACCCCGCTGACCGGTCCGGACGCCGCCCAGGGGCTGGCCGGTCTGCGCGGCGTCACCCTGTGGGCGCGCGACGAGCGATTCCCCGCCCCCTGGGACGAGGTCAGCCTGACCGCGTACGACGCCTACCCCGACCCGGCGGCCGCGATGCGCGCCGCGGTCGCTGCCCGCCCGGACGCCCTGCTCGGGCCCTATGGCCACCGGGCCGCCCTCGCAGCCTGCGCGGCGACCGACCGGGTCGTGTTCAACACCGGGGCACCGTCGACCAGGTTCGTCCGGCAGGCGTTCCCCAACGTCGTCAACATCGCCGCGGCCACCTCCACCTGGCCGCGAGGAGTCCTGGCGGCGGTGCGGACGGTCGACCGGCGAGCGCGCAAGGTCGTCCTGCTCGCCTCGGGCGACACCGCGATCGAGATCACCTCGGTGGCCAGGGCCGCCGCCGCGGGGCAGGCCTTCGAGGTCGCCTCGCACGTCTTCGCGCCGGGGAAGGCCACCCTCGCCGCGACCCGGCTGCCCCCTGGCGACGTCCTCATCATGCACGCGAGCCCCAGCGACGAGCTGGCCGCCGCGAACATCCTGCTGCGCCGGCCGTGGCGGGCGGCGGCGTTCTCCACCGCCGTCAGCGCGCAGGCCACCGCCAGTCTCGGCGACCTGCGCGAGCAGCTGCTCGCCCCGGGAAGCTGGATGCCGGAAAGCACCCAACTGACCGCCACCGGGCCCACCGCGCGCGAGTTCACCGCCGACTACACCGCCCTGCACGGCGTCGCGCCGACGGAGACGGCCGCCTGGGCGTACGTCACCGGCCTGATCCTGGGCCGGGCGATCCGGTTCTGCGGGGGGGTGCAGGACGCCTCGGTTCTCGCCGCCGCCCGCGGCATCGACACGACGACGCTGCTCGGCCGGTTCCGGCTGGACGAGGCGACCGGGCTACAGGTCGGCCACCAGATCCCGATCGTGCAGTGGCAGGACGGCGCGTCGCGCACCGTGTGGCCCCGGGAGGCGGCGCGGGCCACGTTCGCTCATCCCCGCCGGATCACCGGCCGGCCGGCCTCGCCGCCGCCGACCACCCGGTCGACCTCCACCTCCACCTAGGCCCCTCGGACGACGTAGGGCCCCTCGGACGGCAGTGGGCCATCCGGACGGAAGTGGGCCATCCGGACGGAAGTGGGCTATCCGGACGACAGTGGACCATCCGCCTCCCGGTGTTGTCCGGGGCGGCGGGTTGCGGCAGGTGGGCCCACCCGGACCGGGTGAGCCGTGATTGGCTCGGGTCACGCGGTGGAACGACGGCCACGGCGGCGTCTGGCCGCCGCGAAAGGAGGCCCGTGACGGCGGGTCCGCTCGAGCATGCGCCGGCCGGTGGGTCGCGCCGCCGGACGATCGTCATCGTCCTGGTCGGCACCCTGGCCGTGGCGTTCACGGCGGCCACCGCACGGCTGTTCGTCTTCCCCCACCGGGACCCGCCGGCGCCGGTCGACGCGATCGTTATGTTCGCGGGCAGTGCCGGCCGGCTCGAACGGGCGGTCGCCCTCGCCCGAGCCGGTTACGCCCCGGTTCTCGCCATCTCGACGCCGACCGCCGACGACCCCTGCCCCGATGACATTCCCGGGGTGGAGGTGATCTGCTTCGCGCCCAGCCCGCTGACGACCCAGGGCGAGTCCCGCTGGGTGGCTGCCGCGGCGGCCCGGCGCGGTTGGCACTCCCTCATCGTGATCACTGCGACGACGCAGAGTACCCGGGCCCGGCTGCGGCTTGGCCGCTGCTACTCCGGGGAGGCTCGGATGATCGGTGTGCCGCCACCCCGCCGCATGTGGCCGTACATGATCACCTACGAGTGGGCCGCGATGGGCAAGGCCCTGCTGTTCCAGCGGAGCTGCTGAGCCGCACCCGCACCACGACGCACCGTATGAGACGCAGGGCGCGACCGAGTTGGCGCCGGGATCAGAACGGCGGGAGGTCGACCTGGGTAGCCGGGGCGGCACGGGGCGCGCGGACGGCGAGTTCGGCGGCGTAGACGTCGTTGCGGGACACGCCGTAGTCGGCCGCGACCGCCCGGCGGGCCTGTTTGCGCGGCATGCCGGCGGCGGTGCGGCGGGCGACGTCGGCGGCGAGGACCCGGGCGTCCACCGAGTCGGTGGGGCCCACCCCGGCGCCGTCGGCTTCGGCCTGCTCCGATCCGCGGGCGGCGGGCGGATCGGCGGCGGGCGAGCTGGCCGGAGCGGGCGGGGCGAGCTCCGCGGCCTCGGTCGCCGCCGCCTGGGCGGGGGCGAAGTCGACGGTCACCGGACGGTGCCGGGCGCCGCCGGCGACCACCAGGGTGAACTCCCCGCGGATCGTGCGGCCGTCGGTGGCCCAGGCGAGCAGGGCCGCGAGGTCGCCACGGACGATCTCCTCGAAGGTTTTGGTCAGTTCCCGGCACAGCACCGCGGCGCGGCCGGCGCCGAAGGCGGCGATCAGGTCGCCCAGGCCCGCCGGGAGCCGGTGCGGGGACTCGAGGAACACCATGGTGCGGGTCTCGCCGCCGAGTTCGCGCAGCAGGGAACGCCGGTCGGCACCCTTGCGCGGCAGGAAACCCTCGAAGGTCCACCTGTCGGTGGGCAGGCCGCTGACGGCCAGGGCGGCGGTCACCGCGGACGGGCCGGGCACGACGGTGATGGCCATGCCGGCGGCGGCGGCCGCGGCGACGACCCGGAAGCCGGGATCGGACACCGCCGGCATCCCGGCATCGGTGACCAGGGCGACGGTCGCCCCCTGGCGCAGGTAGTCGGTCAGGAGCGCGGCGCGGGCGCCCTCCACCGCGTCGTAGCAGGACACAATCCGCCCGGAGATGGTGACGCCCAGCGCGTGCGCCAGCCGGATCACCCGCCGGGTGTCCTCGGCGGCGATCACATCCGCCGTGGCAAGAACCTCACCGAGGCGCGGGCTCGCGTCCCGGACATCACCGATCGGAGCGCCGCACAGCACCAGGGTCCCGGACACCTCCTCAGTCTGTCAGGAGCCAGGACCTACCCTGATCGGTGTGACGGCGACGACGGCCCACGTGCCCTGGAACACGAGCGGAGGGGGTGACTCGCCGCAGGTGACCGATCCGGACCCACTCGGCCCGCAGCGGTCACGGGCCCAGGCACTGCGCGAGCGGCTGTGCCCGCCGATGCCAGGCTCACCGCTGGCCGGGTGGCTGGCGACCCTGTCAGTCGCGGTTCTGGCCGGGCTGCTGCGCTTCTGGAACATCACCCAGCCGCGCGGGGTGTACTTCGACGAGGTCTATTACACCAAGGACGCCTGGGGCCTGCTCACCGCCGGCTACGAGATCGACTCGAAGTCCTGTTCCGGGCCGGCGTACGTCGTCCATCCGCCGTTCGGCAAGTGGCTGATGGCCGCCTCCGAGGGCCTGTTCGGATACACGAACTGTTCGGGAGTCCCGCACGGCGACCCGGAACTCGGCTGGCGGTTCTCCTCGGCGCTGTTCGGCACGCTGGCCGTGTTCGTCCTCGCCCGCGCCGCCCGGCGGATGTTCCGCTCGACCCTGCTGGGTTGCTTCGCGGGCCTGCTGCTCGCCATGGACGGCCTGGAGTTCGTGCAGAGCCGGATCGGGATCCTCGACATCTTCCTGATGACCGGCGTCGTCGTGGCGTTGGCGTGCCTGCTGCTCGACCGCGACGACGGGCGCGCCCGGCTCGCCGACCGCCTGGCCGCCGCCGCGACCCCGCGGCCTGGTCCGGCGCCTCCGCCGGCCGGCGGCTCCCCGGGCGCGAACGGCGCGCAGGCGGATGTGGACGGCACGCACGGTGCGAGCGCGATCGCGGCGGTGGAAGCGACGGCGGCGACGGCGACGGCGACGGAGCGCCAGGATCGGCTGCGCGAGCTCTACGGGCCACGGCTGGGGTTCCGCTGGTGGCGGCTGGCCTGCGGGGTGGTGCTCGGCCTGTCGATGGGCGTGAAGTGGAGCGCGCTCTACACGATCATCGGCTTTGCGGCGCTCGCGATCGCCTGGGACATCGGGGCACGGCGCGCCGGCGGCGCGTGGCGGCCCGTGCTGGGGGCACTGCGACGGGACCTGCCCGCCTGGGCCGCCACGTTCGTCGTCGTCCCGATCGCGACGTTCCTGGCCACCTGGACGGGCTGGTTCGTCACCGACGGCGGCTACTACCGGCACTTCTACGGCAACGGGTTCGGCGCGGCGGTGCACGGCTGGTGGAAGTACCAGATGGCGGTGCTGCAGTTCCACGAGGGCCTCGACCAGGGGCATGACTTCGCCTCGCACCCGATGAGCTGGCTGGTGATGGCCCGGCCGGTGGCGTACTTCTACTCGTCGCCCGCCTACGGGACGCCTGGCTGCCACGACCCGGCCGGCTGCTCCCGGGAGGTGCTGGCGCTGGGCAATCCGGCGGTGTGGTGGGTGGGCACCGCCGGATTGCTGGGGATGCTCGCCTGGTGGGTGGCCCGGCGGGACTGGCGGGCTGCCCTGGTGCTGGTCGGTTTCGGCTCGGCGTTCCTGCCGTGGCTGCTGTTCCCGAAACGCACGATGTTCTTCTTCTACGCGCTGCCGTGCCTGCCGTTCCTCGTCCTCGGGATCACGGCCCTCGCGGGGCTCGCGCTCGGCCCGCGGGGCGCCTCCGACGCCCGCAGGCTGACCGGCGCGTTGACGGTCGGGGTTTACACGATCGTCGTCGTCCTGCTGTTCGCGTACTTCTATCCGATCCTCGCCGCGCAGGTGATCCCTTACTCCTCCTGGCGGGCGAGGATGTGGTTCCCCGGCTGGATCTGATGGATCTGAGCCGGGGAACCCCGCCCGGCGCGCCGGCCGGGTACCCGTGGGCCTGATGTGATCTCTCTCACTAGATTCACCGCGATTCCCCCAGGGAATACTCAAAGCGATGACATCATCACAAATAGACATTCCCGTCCGGGTCGGCGCGCATGAACGGGAGCCATTGAAGTTGACTGATCACTCGGAGTCGGAGAAGCGCACCGCTAGCAGCCTCATCGGTGAAGATGACAGGGGGGGTCTCGTACGGCGTGAGATCCCGATCGGGGATGGTGGGGCGGTCATGCCCCGAGACCGCACGGCAGGCAGCGCCCGTGCGGGTCTCCCTCCGGCCTCCACCTACCGGAGCCGGGTGTCGGGCGGACCGAGACTGGGAGGAACCACCATGGCCGATGTGTCGGTGCGCTTCGCGATGACCGATGACAGCGAGATTGTGCTGAACCTGTCCCTCACGCAGGCGATCCGGCTAACCGAGGCGATCGCGTCGAAGGTCAGCCAGGCGATGACCGAGCAGCCGCGGGCCGGCATGAACGGCAACGCCTACGGCCCGGGCGGAGTGCGCCCCGGGCCGTACTCGACGTCCTGACCCGGACGTCCTGATCCGGACGTCCCGACGGCGGCGGCCGGACGACCCCGACCGGCCGCGCCTGCCAGCCGTTGGCGCCCGCGAGAAACCGCCAGCACCGCCGGCACCCGTCAGTGGGGTTCGGGCGCGCCCCCGGTGAGCTGCGCGATCAACGCCCGCAGCAGGTCGAGGTCCCGTCGGCGCAGCTCGGCCGCGGAGGCGTGGTCCGGCCCCGCGGGGGTCAGCGCCGCCCGCACCCGACGCAGCTTGTCGCGCAGCGACTCCACGACCGCGGGCGAGACCAAGCCGTCGCGCAGCACCAGCACGACGTGCCCGCCGTGCTGCACGACGTCCACCGGCTCGACCATCGGCAAGGTGACGACCTGGACGCCGACGGGGGCCTCCTGGTCGTAGACGAGGCAGAGCTGATCCTCGGCCAGCACCTCGGCGCTGCCGTCATCCCAGAGGACCGTCGCACGCGCGGTGACCGGCGCCATGCCGCGGGTCGACTCGACCCGCACCGGCCCGGGCTGCTCGGCCGGCTCGCGGCGCCCGGCCGCGTGCACGGCCAGCACAGTGCCGCGCCGCGACCAGATCCCGCCGCCGAGATCGTCGACCGGGAAAACCCGGTCACCCCGAGCGAACATCACCAGCGCGGCACGACCGTCCTCGGCGGTCGGAGGGTGGGCGGCCATGGCGTGATCGTAGGTGGCGGCCTGGAAGGCCCGATCGGCGAGACCCCCCACCGGGGTGCGAACGGTGACATCGCCGCCGACGGCGGCCACCACGGACCGCCGGGGACGACGGGGGTTCCACCGGCCCGGTGACCTCCGCCGACGCGACCCGGACCCGGCGCCGACGCATCACCGACATCGTGAATTCACATGGCGGGCCGGGCCCTTTTTCTGGCTTATCGCCAGGCATGGGCGCGGGCCGCCCCGGCGGGTTACCTTCGCCTGGTTGCCATCGATCGGGTGGCGACCGGCGGCGGCCGCCAGGACGTGAGCGGCTCGGCGGCGGGTCGTGATCGCGCGGTGGCGTCCGCCCTGGCCTGTCCCCCGCATAACCCCTGGTCGGAAACTCGGCCAATCACGCCCCGCGGAGCCTACGAATGCCCGACACCGACTATCCGCCCATCGAGGAGCACGCGGTCATCGGCGACCTGCGGACCGTGGCTCTCGTCGCCACGGATGGCACGATCGACTGGTATTGCCCGCAACGCTTCGATGCGCCGTCGGTCTTCGCGAGCCTGCTCGACGCCGACCGCGGCGGGTCGTTTCGCATCCACTGCCCGGACTCGCCGGCCAAGCAGCTCTACCTGCCGGACTCGAACGTCCTGATGACCAGGTTCCTCACCCCGCGGGCGGTCGGCGAGGTCGTCGATTTCATGGTCCCGGTGGACAGCGACGTCGCGGAGACCCCGCATGTCGTCGTCCGCCAGGCCCGAGCCGTGCGCGGGACGGCGACGTTCCGGCTGCGCTGCGACCCGCGGTTCGACTACGGGCGCGCCACGCACACGGTGACACTGGTCCCCGGGTCGGGGGCGGTGTTCGAATCGACGCGGGGCACCCTCGTGCTGCGCACGGCGTTGCCGCTGCGGGTCGACGGCACCGCCGTGTACGCCGAGTTCGACCTGGTGACCGGCGAGACCGCCGACATCGTGCTCGAATGGAACTCGACGATCCGTCCGCTGATCACCGGTGAGGCGGACACGCTGTTCACCCGGACGCTGAACTACTGGCAGTCGTGGCTGCGGCAAAGCCGTTACCACGGCCGCTGGCGGGAGATGGTCCTGCGCAGCGCACTGGTTCTCAAGCTGCTGGTCTACCGGCCCACCGGTGCCCTGGTGGCGGCGCCGACCACCTCGCTGCCGGAGGAACTCGGCGGCGTGCGCAACTGGGACTACCGCTACACCTGGATCCGGGACGCGGCGTTCACCACCTACGCGTTGATGGCACTGGGCTTCACCGACGAGGCCGCCGCGTTCATGGACTGGCTGGAGCAGCGCTGCCACGAGGCGCCGAAGGACTCCGGGCTGTACGTGCTGTACAGCGTCGACGGCAACGCCCACCTGGACGAGATCGTCCTGGACCATCTCGCCGGCTACCGCGGCTCGAAGCCGGTGCGCATCGGCAACGCCGCCGCCGAGCAGCTCCAGCTCGACATCTACGGCGAGCTGATGGACTCGGTCTACCTCTACAACAAAAAGGTTCCGATCTCCTTCCAGCTCTGGGAGGCCCTCGGTCGCCAGCTCGACTGGCTGGCCAAGCACTGGGAGGAACCGGACGAGGGCATCTGGGAGACCCGCGGCGGGCGCCAGCGCTTCACCTACTCGGCGCTGATGACCTGGGTGGCGTTCGAGCGGGCCTGCCGCATCTCGCGCCAGCGCGGCCTGCCCGGTCCCACCAATGACTGGAAGGAGTACGCCGGCCAGGCGTACCGGTTCGTCCAGAACGAGTCGTGGAACCCGACCCGCGGCGCCTACATGGAGTTCCCGGGCTCACCGCGGCTGGACGCGTCCCTGCTGTGTATGCCGCTGGTGAAGTTCTCCGGGCCCACCGATCCGCGGTTCCTGTCGACACTCGACCGGGTCGGCGAGGACCTCGTCAGCGACAGCCTGGTGCGTCGCTACGCCGCCGACGGCAGCGACGGGCTGACCGGTGACGAGGGCACGTTCAACCTGTGCTCGTTCTGGTACGTGGAGGCGCTGACCCGGGCCGGCCGGCTCAACGAGGCCCGCATGGTCTTCGAGAAGATGCTCACCTACGCCAACCACGTGGGTCTCTACGCCGAGGAGATCGGCTCCTCCGGCGAGGCGCTCGGCAACTTCCCGCAGGCCTTCACCCATCTCGCGCTGATCAGCGCGGCGATCAACCTGGACCGCGCCCTCGGTTAGCCGCCGCTGCGCGCGCACCACCCGGCAGGCGGATGGCGTGCCCGCGACGCGCAATCGCCTGTCGGGACCCGGACATCGCCTGTTGCGGTGACGGTAAGCCGGTACCGGCCGGCCCGCGAGCACGGCAGGATAGGACTCGTACCGGACGGGCCGCACCGAGCGGCGAGGATGTGCCACAAGGCCGTCGGCGGCGCAGACCGGCGCGGGGTGTGGGGACGAGGGGCGAGGTCATGGCGGGACTGGACCATTTCCGGGTGGTCGTGGAGTCCGGGCACCCGGATCGGACCGGGGTGGTCGTCCGGCTGCCCGGCGCGCTCATCGTCGCCTGTGCCGACCGGCCCGAGACCGCCGAGATCACCAGCAGGCTGCTCGGGCTGTGCGCCGAGGTGGCCGCGGAGGTGGGCACGACCGCGTCGACCATGGGTCGCCGGCTCGCGCGCCGGGTCGCCGGGGTCCTCTACGAAGCCGACCCGGACCGGGTGCCCGACTTCAGCCTGCTGACCACCGTCAACGACCGTGTCGCGGCGCTCGTCCACGGGGCGATGGACGTCGTGGCGTCCGGCACGTCCGGGATGATGCTGTCCGGCGTGGACGCGGCTACCTGGGTCGACCGCCTGCTGCCGACCGAGATCACCCGGATCGACGTCGGGCCGACCGGCATCGTCGACCCGACCGGCTTCCCCGGCGGCCTCGGCGACCTCGGTTTTCCCCTCGACCTGCGGATCGGCGCGGTGCCCGGGATCGGGGTGAGCCTGCTGCTCAGCGACGCGCCCGCGCTGCCCGTCCCCAAGGCGTCGGCCGAGCAGCTGCTCGCCGCCTTCGATCCGCTGCGCGACCCGATGACCGGCGCCGCGGCGATCCCCACCCCGGGCGCGCGTGCCCCCGACCCGATGTCGACCACCCCGCCGGCGCTGGCCCCGCTGCTCAGCGAGGAGGAGGAGGCGCACCGTCGCCGGGCGGCGGCGGAACCCACCCAGGCCGCCGACCTCGACGAACTCGACGAGCTCGACGAGGACCCGCCGACCGATCTCGTCGGCCGCGAGGCATTCGGCCGCGAGGCACCCGGCCGCGCCTCGGTCGACTCCTCGTCCAACGGCCACATCGGCCAGCTCGGCGGGCACGTCGAGCCCCTGTCCGACGGCCTCGGCGACGACGACCTCACCGACGACGAGCACGACGCCATGACCCGGCTTCCCGGGCAGACCTTCACCGTCTCCGACCTCATCGACGAGGACGACGCTCCGACGATGCTGTCCGGCAACTCCGAGCCCCAGGTCGAAGGGGTCCTGTGCGCGAACGGGCACTTCAACCACCCACAGGCGCCCTACTGCGCCGAGTGCGGCCTGTCACTGGCCCAGCAGGGCGGCCGCACCGTGTGGGGTCCACGGCCGACGGTCGGGGTGCTCGTGTTCGACGACGGGCTGACGATGAACGTCGACATGGACCTGGTCATCGGCCGCCAGCCCGACCGGGACGACGCCGTCCGGGCCGGTAAGGCGCGGGCACTGCCGGTCGAGGACGGCGAAAGCGCCGTCTCCCGGGTACACGCCGTGATCACCCTGACCGGCTGGGACGCCGTGATCACCGACCAGGGCTCGGCCAACGGCACCTACATCGCGCCGCCCGAGGCGACCGTGTGGACCCCGCTCAGCCCGCACCAGCCCGCCCCGCTGGTGCCGGGAACCCGGGTCCAGGTCGGCAAGCGGACCTTCGTCTTCAACTCCCACCTACACGTCTGACCCACCGCCCCGCGGGGGGTGGCGCGCGAAACGTCGGCACCTACGTCAGACTTGACGGACGATGAGCGATTCAGAGCTGCGCGCCGAGGGCAGCCTCCCCGCCGCCCCCACCGCGCCCGCAGACGTGTCAGCCGAGCCGCGTGGGCAGGACGACCGGCCCACCCGAGGCGAACCCGGTCTCGCCCGAGCCCGGCCGAGCGCCGCCGAAACCGGCCCTGCCCCGGACGCCGAGGCCGGCCCTGCCCCGGACGCCGAAGCCGCCGAAGCCGGCGTGCCCCTGCGGCGTCGGCGGGGCCGGGCCTCCCTGTGGTGGACCCCGGTCGTCGTGGTGCTGGTTGCCGGGCTGCTGGCCGCCGGCTCGGCGTTGGGCGACCTGCTCGACCGCCCGCCGGGGGAAGGCTCCGTCGACGTCGGCTTCGCCCGCGACATGTCCGAGCACCACGCGCAGGCCGTGCAGATGGCAATGATCGAGTTCGACCGCGGCGGCGACGCGTCGACCCGCAGCGTCGCGCAGGACATCGCGCTGACCCAGCAGCGGGAGATCGGCATCATGTCGGCGTGGCTGTCCGGCTGGGGACGGACCCAGAGCGCCAGCGGCGCACCGATGCGCTGGATGGGCGGCACGGGCACGGGCATGGGCGCCGGGCATGACGCGCACGGCGACACCGGCGCGACCACCATGGGCGACATGCCGGGCATGAACGGGTCGACCGGCGAGGCCGCCTCGGCCGACGACACCGCTCGGATGCCGGGCATGGCGACCCCGAACGAGCTACGGCGGCTCGCGACGATCCACGGCCGTGACCTCGACGTCCTGTTCCTCACCCTGATGGTGCACCACCACCGTGGCGGGCTGGCGATGGCGCAGTACGCGACGCAGCACGC
Organism: Frankia tisae; assembly: GCF_025403405.1. Classification (GTDB taxonomy): domain Bacteria; phylum Actinomycetota; class Actinomycetes; order Frankiales; family Frankiaceae; genus Frankia; species Frankia tisai. The sequence goes on along the minus strand of NZ_JANEZT010000116.1, from coordinate 4,114 downwards.
CGATTCCGACCGCACGCGCAGCCTGGCCCGGGCGATGGTGCTCAACCAGTCGATCGAGATCGACCAGATGCAGCAGACTCTGACCCGGCTCGGGGCACCCCGGGCATGACCGGCCGAACCCTCCCGCTGCGTCATCGAAGCTGACTTTGTATCGTCAGACCCGACTAACCGGACCGTACCGCCGGTCATCCACCTGAGGCGTGGGGAACACCGCCCCGCAGTCGTTCCCAGGGCGATGATGCCGCCGTACTTCGTTCCCCGGGGAGCAGTCGCGTCTCCCGACGGGGGCGCCGTCCCCGTCGGAGGCGTCGCCGTCCCGTCGATGCACAGCGTGGTGGCGAGAGGCGGCGGGCGAGTAGGGTCCGGTCCCACCCCGGTGGTTTCGGCGCTGCGCCGAAACCACCGTCGATCGTCGAGGTTCCGGTGCCATGACAGGTGTTTCCGCCCGTGAGATCGCCGGCGTGGTGGCCGAGGGCCGTCGTGCGGTCGTCGGGGGGCTACGCCTGCCCGCGCTGGCCCGGCGCTGGCCGGGCGCGCGCCACGTCCGGGTGGAGCTGCTCGCGGGTCTGGTGACCGCGCTCGCGCTGATCCCGGAGACGATCTCGTTCTCGGTGGTGGCCGGGGTCGACCCGAAGGTCGGCCTGTTCGCGTCGTTCACCATCTCGGTGATCATCGCGTTCACCGGCGGCCGGCCGGCGATGATCTCCGCCGCCGCCGGTTCGATGGCCCTCGTGGCCGCGCCGCTGGTCCGCGAGCGCGGCCTGAACTACCTGCTCGCGACCACCATCGGGGTCGGTCTACTGATGGGTGTGCTGGGCGTGCTCGGGGTGGCACGGCTGATGCGTTTCGTGCCGCGGACCGTGATGATCGGCTTCGTCAACGCGCTGGCCATCCTCATCTTCACCGCCCAGATGCCGCACGTCATCGGCAAGTCGTGGAAGGTCTACGTCCTGGTTGCGGGGGGCTTGGCGATCCTGCTGACGGTCCCCCGGATCACGAAGGCGATCCCGGCGCCACTGGTGGCGGTGGCGATCCTGACGCTGGTCACGGTCTGTTTCCACGTGTCGGTGCCGACGGTCGGGGACGAGGGTCGGCTGCCCAGCTCGCTGCCGGTGCCCGGCATCCCCGACGTCCCGCTGAGCTGGGAAACCCTGCGGATCATCGCCCCGTACGTGGTCGCGCTGACCGCCGTGGGACTGCTGGAGACGCTACTGACCGCCCAGATCGTCGACCGGATGACCGACTCCACCCACGATCCGAACCGCGAGTCCTGGGGCCTGGGCATCGCCAACGTCGTCAACGGCTTCTTCGGCGGGATGGGTGGCTGCGCGATGATCGGCCAGACCATCGTCAACGTCAACTCCGGCGGTCGCGGCCGGCTGTCGACCTTCGCCGCCGGCGGCTTCCTGCTGATGCTCGTCGTCCCGCTGCGCGACCTGGTCCGGCACATCCCGATGTCCGCGCTGGTCGCGGTGATGATCCTGGTCTCGGTGATGACCTTCGAATGGCGCAGCATCGCACCCTCGACGCTGCGTCGGATGCCCCGCGGCGAGACCGCGGTCATGGTCGCGACGGTCGCCGTCGTGGTTCCCACCCACAACCTGGCATACGGCGTGCTGGTCGGCACCGTCCTGGCCGCCCTGCTGTTCACCCGCCGGGTCGCCCACCGGACCCTGGTGACCAGCGTGCTCGACCCGGAGGGCCGCGAACGGATCTACGCGGTCCAGGGCTCGCTGTTCTTCGCCTCGACGGGCGGCCTGGCCGACGCCTTCGACTACGCCCGTGACCCAGCCCGAGTGGTCGTCGACCTGGCCCAGGCCGACGTCCTCGACTCCGCCGCGGTCGCCACCCTTGATGACGTCCGCGCGAAGTACCGCGAGCGCGGCACCGAGGTGACCCTCGTCGGGCTGAACCCACGCAGCGCCACCCTGCTGCGAGGGTTGTCCGCCGAACCGGCACTCGAACCGGCACTCGAACCGACGCCCGAGCCGACACCCGAAGCGACACCCGAGGCGACAGGGAGTGTCCGCAGAGTCGATTGACGCCCAACTTCACCCCACCGTGAATACACTCCGCCATCAGATACTCACTATGAGAATGGTGGCGGCATGGGCGAGAAGGGTCTCACCGGTGGTCTGGTCGACGTCGCCCGACGCCAGCCGGCCGTGGTCGTCATCGTCATCGTGCTGGTCGGGCTGTATCTGTCCAAGGCGAGCTCGGGCGCCTCAACCCGGGCCGTGCTCGTCCCCGGCGTCGACTTCCCTGCCCCGACCCTGCTGACCCGCAACCGGACGGCCTACGCCGTCGGCGTGGACCCGCGTTCCCCCGACACGATCAGCCTGCTGTCCAGCCGGGATCGCCGGAGCTGGACCACCGAGCCCGACGCCCTGACGACGCCGCCTGGTTGGGCCGACCCGGGCGGCGGGCTGGGGCCGGCGGCGATCGGCGCGTTCGACGGCTCGTACGTCCTCTACTACACGACAACCGTGCGCGGACTCGGCATCCGCTGCATCTCGGCGGCGACCTCGGACGACGTGGACGAGCCGTTCGTGGACACGTCGCTGGCCCCGTTCGTCTGCCAGACCGCGGACGGCGGCAGCACCGACCCGAGCCCCTTCGTCGACGACGCCGGGCATGCCTACCTCACCTGGAGCAGCCCGGGGCGACCCGGCGGCGCGGGCCCGACACTGTGGGCCCAGCGGCTGCGCTCGGACGGGCTGGTGCTCACCGGCGAGCCGGCCGTGCTGCTGCGCCCGAGCGTGCCCTGGCAGCAGAAGCGGGTCGCGAGCCCCTCGATGATCGTCGAGGATGGGCGCTACCACCTGGTGTACTCCGCCGCGCCGGAGCTCAATGGTCGCCAGGTGGTGGCCGGCGCCTCCTGCACCGGCCCGCTCGGCCCCTGCAAGCCGGCACCGAGGCCGATGCTGACCGGTGGGAAGGTCGGTTTCGGCCCCGGCGGCGCCCATGCCTTCACCGACTCCCGCCACCGCTGGTGGCTGGGCCTGCACAGTTGGGACTCGCCGCCGGCGGGCGCCTATCTGCCGACCGGACGGTTCGTCGTCGTCCCCCTGCACGTGCGCGATGACGGGCTGTCGGTGCAGGTCAACTCGGTCACGCAGGGCCGGGTCCGCCCGCCCGAGCAGCACGACTCCCACCCCCGCGACCACGAGACCCGCGACCACGAGACCCGCGACCACGGCGACCACGGCCGCGAGCAGAACGCCACCGACGGCGGCGGTCACACCGGCCCCGGGACGGCCGCCGGCGGGTGAGAGGCACAATGGCCCTCTCACGACATCGTTGTTCGGACAACCAACAGGGACGAACCTCAGCGGCACCCGGCGCCGAGGCCGACGGCGAGAGGGACGATCTTCCGATGACCGAACCCGAGGCACCGGCACCGCAGCCCCGGCGCCGGCGCCGGCGCCCCCGCCTGCTCTTCGTCCTGCTCGGCGCCGTCGTCGTGCTGGCGATCCTCGTGGTGGGCGGCACGGCCGTCTACATCAATTTCATCAAGAAGGACGCCCCGGAGGAGTTCTCCCTGGCGCAGCCGGGCGAGAACGCGTCGGTGGCACCGGCCGGCTCGCTGAGCGGTTCCTGGGCGATCGCCGGGGGCTCGGAGGTCGGCTACCGGGTCAAGGAGGTGCTCTTCGGTCAGGACACGACCGCGGCCGGGCGGACGAAGGACGTCACCGGCTCGCTCACCATCGCCGGCTCAGTGGCCACGAAGGCGTCCTTCAGCGCGGAGATGGCCTCGGTGACCAGCGACGAAAGCCGCCGGGACAACCAGTTCCGCGGCCGGATCATGGACACCGACACCTATCCGACCGCGACGTTCACCCTCGCCGAGCCCGTCGACATCGGCACCGTCCCCACCGACTCGAAGACCACCCGGACCGTGTCGGCGAAGGGCGATCTGACCCTGCGGGGCCAGACGAACCGGGTCACCATGACACTGCAGTCACGCTGGGACGGCACCTCGATCCGCACGGTCGGCCAACTCCCCGTCGTCTTCGCCGACTACGGCATCCCCAACCCGAGCTTCCCCGGCATCTCCACCGAGGACCACGGCATCATGGAAGTCTCCCTGATCTTCAGCCGCTCCTCCTCGACC
>NZ_JANEZT010000115.1 GCF_025403405.1 Frankia tisae | reverse complement strand
GGGTCGGGCGGGCCGGCGGACAGCAGGTGCACGATCGCGGCCGGACGGTCGCCGGCCGCCGCGAGTACGGCCAGTAGCCGGCGGTGTGCAGCCCCGTCGGTGATGTCCAGGGTCCGCGGTTCGCGCGGTTGCGCGGAACCCGGCGGCCGGCCGATCCGGGCGTCGGCTCCGGGGGAGTTGGCGGGTATGACGAGCACGCAGGGCCGGCCCAGCGTCCGCAGCCGACGGGCGAGCGCGTCGCCCAGGCCGCCGCGGTCGGCGAGCACGAGCACCGGTTCCCGGTCGGCGGTCGGCGCGCCCGCGGCCGTGGCACCCGCGGCTGCGGCGGGCGGCGAGTCCAGCGTCCGTGGCGGCCACACCGGGCGGTGGAACCAGTCCGGGACGGTCCGCCGGCCGCCGAGGGCCAGCTCGACCCGGCGCACCGTCGGGGTGAAGTCCCCGGCGGTGAACCGGCGAACCAGGGTGCTGCGCTGGATCTTGCCGATGTCGCTCTTCGGGATGTCGGCCCGGTCCACCGGGATCAGGTAGTCCGGGTTGATCCCGGTGCCGTCGCGCACGGCGGCGCGGATCTCGCGCAGGGTCGCGGTCTCGTCCGCCCCGGGCCGCAGGTGGACGAACACGGCGAGCCGTTCGGAGTGGTCGCGGGGCCCGCGCACCGCGCAGGCCGCCGTGAACGACGTCTCCACCGCGGCCGTCCGCTCGACGAGCCCCTCGATCTCGTGGCAGTGATGGTTGGCCCCGTTGACGACGATGACGTCCTTGGCCCGGCCGGTCACCGTGACCTGGCCGGCCCGGATGACCGCGAGGTCGCCGGTGTCGAACCAGCCGTCCGCGCTGAACGACGCCTCGGCGAGGTCCGGCCGACCGTGGTAGCCGTCGGTCACTGACGCGCCGCGGACCTGGAGCCGGCCGGTCTCGCCCTCCCGCAGCACCCGCCCGCCCGGAGCGGGCGTGACCGCGTCGACGATGCGGACCGCGCATCCCTCCAGCGGGGTGCCGACCTCGACGAAGGCGTCGTCGTCGCGGGTCGGGGTCGCGCGGAACCGGTCGGAGTACAGCACCGCCGACGACGTCTCCGACATTCCCCACGCGGGGTGCATCGCGTCGGCGGGCAGGCCGAACCCGGCGAGGACCCGTAGGAACGCCCGCGCGGTGCGGGGCACGATCGCCTCGCCGGCGTTGAGGATGAACCGCAGCCGGGACAGGTCGAGGCCACGTCCGTCCAGCTCGTCGGCACGGTCGTTGACCAGGCCGAAGGCGAAGTTCGGCGCCCAGGTCGCCGTCGCCCGGTACCGGCTGGTGAGCTCCAGCCAGCGCGGCGGGTCGGCCAGCACCCAGGACGTCGCCGCGAGCACCTGCGACCCGCCGAGGCAGACGTCGCGAAGGTGGAACATGACGACCCCGCCGACGTGCTCCAACGGCATCCAGTTCACCGAGACCGTGTCCGGCCCGAACAGGTTGCGCCGCCCGGTCGACACGCAGCGGGCCAGGATGTTGCCGTGGCTGAGCACGACCGCCTTCGGCGTGCCGCTGCTACCCGAGGTGAACAGCATCATCGCAGGCGTGTCCCGCCCGCCGGACCACGGTGGCGGCGGTTGGTCGTGCGTACCGCCGCCGGCCGGGACCGGCTCGGCGCGCAGCGCATCGAGGTCGACGATGCGGGCCGGGGGCAGGCCGGCGCCGGCGAGTGTGTCGGTGATCGTCGCGGTCAGCGTGGGGGAGGCGACGACCAGCGGGTCGGCGAGCAGCCGGCGGGCGCTGTCGAGGCGGCTTACCGGATCGCCGGGCGTGTCCGGGCCGAGCACCGGCGCCAGCGGCACCGAGACGAGACCACCGAGCAGGCAGGCCCACAGCAGCGGGACGAAGTCGGCAGTGCGGTCGCACTGGAACACGATCGGGTCGCCCGGTCGCGCCCCCCGCGCCCGCAGGCCGGCGAGGATCCGGTCGGCCTCGCTGGCCACCTCGGCGTAGGGGTGCCGGGAGTGGTGCCCCTCGGCGGTGACGTGGACCAGCCAGCCCGCCGAGGCCGCAGCCCACCGGATTGCCGCGCCCAGGTCGGGCAGGCCCGGGTCGGGCTGTGGCCCGCCGTCCAGCACGGCCGGCGGCCGGTCGTCGCCCCGGACCGGCCCGTCCGCCCCGGTCGATGTCGGCGCATCCACCCCGGGCGCGGACGCCGCGTCCGCAACCGCCGCCGGTTCCGGACCGAAGCCCGGTGCCGGCGTGGCGCTCCGACCGGCGTCGTCCGGGGGCTCGTCGAACTCGTCCAGGTGACGGCGGACGGGTGCGTCGGGAGGGGCGTCCTCGACGCGGACGTCGACCTCGCCCACCGCCGGCAGTGCCGCGAGGCGGGCCCGCCAGGCCGCGGCCGTTCGGTCGTCGAGGACGGGAAGGCGCAGCAGCGCGGCGGTGTCGACCTGCCCGGAAGCGGTCAGCGGCAGGATGGTCACGGTGACCACCGCCGTCGGTACCAGGGCCGCGGGCAGGACGGCGCGCAGCCGGGTCGGCAGCGTCGCGGGCAGCCAGGCCGCCGCCGGGACGACGTAGGCCACGAGCTGCGTGGCGCCGTCGGTCGTGCGCCGCGGCAGGACGCAGGCGTGCGCAATCCCCGGGTCGGCGACGATCGCCGCTTCGATGACGGCGGCGCGGACCTGGTACGGACCGGCCCAGAGCAGCTCCGGACGGTCCGCGGCCGCCAGGACCTGCACCCGGCCGTCGCCGGTGATCCGCCCCAGGTCACCGGTGGGCAGCGGCCGGTCCGGATCCGTTGCGGCGACGGCCAGCGCCCCGACGGCGGTGTGCGGCCGGGAGCGGCCGTGCCCGTCCACGACCAGCAACGGCCGGCGCACCACTTCGCCGACGAAGCCGACCGGGGCGGTCGCGGCCCGGACGCCGTCCCGGTCCGGGCCGGCGGCGGCCAGCGTCCCCTCGACCACCCCGCCGCCGACCAGCGGGGTGCCGTACCGGTAGCGGACCTCCTCGGGCCGGGCACCCGGCGCACCGCCGGCGAGCTGCCGCAGGACCGCCGGATTCGCCGGCCGGCCGTACACCAGCAGCAGCCGACGCGCCGGTGCGCCACCGATCGCCGGCCACCGGTCGCCGGCGGTCCCGTCGTCGCCGGGCAGGAGCGCGACGTCGGTGGTCTCGCCGGCCGCCGCGGGCCGCAGGCAGGCGCCGCTGGTCAGCGCCCACCAGACCGTCCAGAGGGCCGCGTCGGTGTCGGCAGGCGCATGTAGCCCCACGGTCTCCCTCGGCCGCAGCGGATGGCGTCGCCGCAGGTCGGCGACCTCCGCCGCCAGCTCCCCCGCGCCGACACGCACGGCGCCGCCGGCACCCGCCCCGGCGACGAGCACCGATCCGACCCCCGGCGTGCCCGTACCGGCCGCGTCCGCGTCGGAGGTGGCTGCGTCGGACGTGGCTGCGTCGGACGCGGGCGGCGGGGTGTTCGCCGCGGGGCTGCGGACGTCGACGGTCACGGCGGCCCCGGCCCGGGGGTCGTCCAGCCAGGCCGGCCAGTCCGGGCCGGGCGGCGCGGCGTGGGCGAGGATGCGGGCCCCGGCGTGGGCGAGACGCCGCAGGTTCCATTCCCGGGGATGCGACGGTTCGAGGGGCAGGTAGTCCGCCCCTGTCCGCAGCGCTGCCAGGGCCGTGACGACTGTGTCACCCACGGCGTCGGCGGGCAGGATCCCGGCGACCGTCGCGCCCGGCCCGGCGCCGAGTGCGGCGAACCGGCCCGCCAGCGCGGCCGAACGTTCGTCGAGCTCGCGGTAGGTCATGGCCGCGTCGGCGCCGGCCACCGCGGCCGCGTGCGGGCTGCGCCGCGCCCACCGGGCGACCAGCTCGGGCACGCCCGCCGGCTCGCTCGGACCGTCCCCACCGGCCTCGCCGGGAACCGGCGCGGGGCTGATCGCGGCGGGGCGATCCGGGGCGAACAGCGGCAGGTCGCGGATCGGGCCGTCGGGGTCGGCCGCCGCGGCGGCGAGCAGCGTCTGCAGGTGCTCGGCGATCCGGGCGGCGGTGGGCCGGTCGAACAGCTCGGTGTCGAAGATCAGCGTGGCGCGCAGGGCGTCGGGGTGGTCCCACACGTGCAGTTCGAGATCGAAGCGGGCGGAGCCGCGGTCGATGTCGAGGCGGGTCACGTCGAGGTCGGCGAGCCGCAGGCGGTGGTCGGCGAAATTCTGCAACGCGAACACCACCTGGAACAGCGGGTTGCGCCCGGCCCGCCGATCGGGCCGCAGATCGTCGACGATCTTCTCGACCGGCATGTCCTGGTCCGCGATCAGCCGCAGGCTCGTCGCACGAACCTGCGCGAGCAGGTCGGCGAACGTCGGCTCGCCGGCAAGGTCCAGCCGGGCCGGCAGCGTGTTGACGAACAACCCGACCAGCCCGGCGACCTGCGGGTTGTCGCGGTTTGCGTGCAGCGTGCCGATGACCAGGTCGGTCTGCCCGGTCAGCCGGTGCAGCAGGGCCGCCCAGCCAGCGAGCAGCGTCATGAACAGCGAGGCGCGCCGGGACCGGGCGAGCCGGCGCAGCGCCGCGGCCTGCTCACCGGCGAGGGCGAAGTCGACGCGTTCACCGCGGAACGCCGGCGCCGGTGGGTGCGGCCGGTCAGTGGCGAGTTCCAGGGTCGGCAGCGGCCCGGCGAGCCGCTCCCGCCAGGGGGCCAGGGCGGTGACGACGGCGTCGCCGCCGTCGCCGCCGCCGAGCTGGGCACGCTGCCATTCGGCGTAGTCGCCGTACTGGATGGCGAGTTCGTCCCACTGCGGCGGTGAATCGTGCAGTCGAGCCTGGTAGGCGACGTCGAGGTCGGCGACGAGGACGCCGAGTGACCAGCCGTCGACGGCGATGTGGTGCAGGCAGAGCACCAGCAGGTGCGCGGCCTCGGTTGCCGCCGACGCCGCGCCCGCGCCGAGCCGGATCAGGTCGACGCGCATCGGCGCCCCGGCAGTGAGGTCGAACGGCCTGCGGACCAGCTCGTGCAGCGCGTGTGCGACGGCGGGCTCGGCGGCGACGTCCGCTGGGGGCGTGTCCGCGGGGACCGCCACGAGCGTGGTCTCGGTGACCGGCACGTCGAGCCGGTCGTGGACGCGCTGGCGCAGCTCGCCGTCGACCTCGACGTAGGTGGTGCGCAGGATCTCGTGCCGGGCGACCAGGTCGGCCACGGCGGCCCGCAGCCGCTCCAGGTCGACCGTGCCCTGCAGGTGCAGCACGAGCGGCACGTTGTAGAACGGGTTGCCGGGGTCCATCCGGTGGAAGAACCACATGCGTTCCTGTGCGTACGACGCGGGGAACAGCAGCGCTGGCGGGGCCGGAATTCCGACGGTCGTGGTCATCGCTGCGGCTCCCTTGCACTGGTCGCGTCGGTCGCGGGCGGGCCGGCAGGGTCGGGGGCCACCATCGCCGCCCGGCGGGCGCTGCGCCGGATCACCGCGGGGCCGTCGGCGGCGCCGTCTGCGGCAGCGCCCGGATCGTTCGGGGTAACCGGGGTGGACGCGGCGCCGACGGTCACGTCGACCCGGTCGCGGTCCGCGTGTCCGGTGTCGTCCGCATGTCCGGGGTCGCCGGTGCGGCGGTCGTCGCGACGACGGGTTCGGCGCACCCGGTCGGCCATTGCCTCGACGGTGAGCGACTCGCCGGCGAGGAAGCTCCGGATCGACAGGGGCACGCCGAGCTCGTCACGCAGCCGGGTGACCAGCTGCATCGCGAGCAGCGACTCGCCGCCCAGGTCGAAGAAGTCGTCGCGGGTGCCGACGCGGTCGAGCCCGAGCACCTGCGCCCAGGCCTCGGCGACGGTGGACTCCAGCTCGTCGGCGGGTGGCTCGTAGGGTGCCGCGAGGTCCGGCCGGCGGTCGAACGCGGAACTTCCCGAGAGGATGCCGCCTCCCGCGCCTCCCGGCTGCCCTCCGGACGCCGACTCGGCGGCCGTGTCTGTATCTGTGCCTGTGGCAGCGCCCGTGGCTGCAGCCGGGTGGGTCGCGACGATCAGGGCGTGGTCGACCTGCCCTGCCTCGGTGGGATCCGCGGGACTGACGGCGACGTCGGTGAATCCGCGGTCCTCCAGCAGCCGCGTCCAGCCGGCCGGGGTCAGCAGCGGTGAGTGTCGGCGCAGGTCGTCGTCGAACAGCCACCAGCCCTCGTACAGCCCGGCGGTGAGCATCGACCACGGCCGGTGCCGGGCGGCCTCCAGCAGGAACATCTGCCCGCCGGGTGCGAGCAGGGTGCGCACCGAGTCGGTGGTGCGCCGCAGGTCCGGCGTCGCGTGCAGGACGTTGAAGGCGAGGACGATGTCGAAGCCGCCATCGGGGTAGCCTTGGGCCACCGGGTCGGCGCCGATGTCGAGCACCCCGAAGTCGAGGAAGTCCAGCCCGCGTGCCGCGGCCTCCCGCCGGCCGGCGAGGACGAACGAGCGGCCCAGGTCGGTGAAGTGGTAGCGCACGCCGGGCAGCCCCTGCAGCGCCTGCGCGACCTCCCAGGTCAGGTAGCCCCGTCCGGCGCCGACCTCCAGCACGCGCAGGCCCCGTCCGGTCCCGCCGGGGTTCACCGAGGCCGCGAGCATCGCGACCGTCCGGGCGATCAACGGCACGTACACCGATACGTCGCTCTCGGCGATCTGGCGGTCCACGGACTGCGCCGCGAGGTCGGTGCTCCCGTCCGGGACGAGGACCTGATGGCCGGGTATCTCCCCGGCCAGGACCGCCCCGATGTTGCCCGCGCAGTGGTCGAGCAGCGCGATGTCGTCAGCCTGCTCGGGGTGACGGCGCACGATGTCGGCGGCGAGCCGGGAGCGCTGGGCGTCGTCGCCGGCGTCACGCAGGAAACGCACCTCGTCGCCGGTCGATGCGACGATCCGCTGGTCGGCCAGCAGGGCGAGCAGCGCCGCGGCGAAGCGCCGGTAGGCCGGCACCACCCGCAGCGCCGCCAGCACGTCGGCGACCCGGTGCCGGGCGCCCGCGGTGGTGTCCAGGCCGGCCCGGCGCAGGACCGCGCCGGCATGCCGGGCGCACAGCTCGTCGAGATCGGCGGTCAGTTCCGCAGGAGGCCGGCGCACGCTCGCGTGGGCCCGCAGCATCGCCTCCTGCCCGGCCAGCCACGCCTGCTGCGCCGCCGGATGGCCGCCGACGATCGGCGGGGTCGGCGCCGCCGGGCCCGCCGCCCGGTCCTGCGCCGGGTGGCCCAGCCAGTACCGGCGGCGCTGGAACGGGTAGCCGGGCAGCGGCACCCGGTGACCCTGGCCGGGGCGCCCGAGCGAGGCCCAGTCCACCTCGACCCCGGCGGTCCACAGCCGGCCGACCGCCGCGAGCAGGACCGCGTCGTCGGCCGCGTCGACGCGGCGGTGGCGCATCAGCGCGACGGCGACGTTCCGCGGGTCGCTGCCGGTGGCCAGCGTGCTCAGCCCGCGACCCGGCCCGACCTCGACGAGTAGCGGCCCGCCGTCGCCCGGCCCGTCCCCGCCGGTGATGCGGACGGTGGCGAGCCCGGCTGCGAACCGCACCGGCTGGCGGGTGTGCGCCAACCAGTACCCGGGGTCGGTGGCCTCGGTGGCGGTGAGCCACGTGCCGGTCAGGTTCGACACGATTGGAATCGCCGGCTCGTGCAGGGGCACGGCCGTGAGCGCCTCGGCGTAGCGGGGGAGGACCGCGTCGAGGACGGGGGAGTGGACGGCGGCGGGGACGCGCAGCCGGGTGAAGTCGATCTCGTCGTCGGTGAGCTGGGCCTCCAGCGCCTCGATGGCGGGTCGCGGACCGGAAACGGTGCAGCTCGCCGGCCCGTTGACGGCGGCCAGCGTCAGGCCGGCGCCGAGATGGCGGGCGATGGCGGTGTCGTCGAGGGCGACCGCGGTCGCCGCGCCGCCGGCCTCGACCAGCAGCCGTTCCCGCGTCACGACGAGCGGCAGGACGTCCTCGAGCCGCATCACACCGGCGACGCAGGCGGCCGTGTACTCGCCGAGGCTGTGGCCGAGCATCGCCGCGGGCCGGATGCCGGCGGCGAGCAGGGTCATGGCCAGCGCGTACTGCGTGGCGACAAGGGCGGCGAAGCCGGCCGGTGCCTCTCGGCCGGCCGGCGTGCGCGGCTCCCCGTGCGGGGCGGTGCCGTAGAGGTGGGCGCGCAGGTCGAGGCCGAGCACGGGCCGCAGGATGTCGGCGGCCCGGTCGATCTGCGCCCGGAACACCGGCTCGCCGGCGTACAGGTCACGGCCCATCGCCGGGTATCCGCTGCCGCCGCCGGGGAACAGGAACGCGACGTCGGCCGGCGCCCGGGTGCCCACGGTGCCGTGTCCGGCGAGGATGTCCTCGCCGGCTCGGGCAGCGTCGTCGGCGACGAGGGACCATCGGTGGTCGAACGCCGTCCGGCCCACCTGCAGGGTGTGCGCGACGTCGGCGATGTCGACCGGTTCGGCGTCGGCCAGGCGTCGACCGAGGGCGGCGCGTGCGTCGTCGAGTGCCTGCGGCGACCGGGCGGAGAGCGTCAGCAGGCTCGGCCGAGCCCGACGCGGCTGCTCGGCCGGTGGCTGTTCGGTCGGTGGGGGTGCCTGTTCGACGACGAGGTGGACGTTGGTGCCGCCCACGCCGAAGGAGCTGACGCCGGCCCGCCGCGGCCGGCCGAGCGGGCCGACCGGCCAGTCGGTCGGCGATGTGACGACCCGGAACGGTCCCGCGTCTAGATCGAGCAGGGGGTTGGGCTGGTTGAAATGCAGGCTCGGCGGGACGACTCCGGTCTCCACTGCGAGCACCGTCTTGATCAGGCCGGCGATTCCGGCCGCCGCGTCGAGGTGACCGATGTTCGTCTTGACCGAGCCGAGCAGGCAGGATCCCCGCCGGCCGGTGGATCGGGTGAACGCCTGGGTCAGCGCGCTCACCTCGATCGGGTCGCCGACCGGGGTGCCGGTGCCATGCGCCTCGACGTAGCCGATGGAGTCGGCGTCCACGCCGGCGGCGGCGTGCGCGGCGAGCAGCACCTCCAGCTGGCCGCGGACCGCGGGGGCGGTGAACCCGGCTTTGCGGCTGCCGTCGTTGTTCATCGCCGAACCGCGGATGACCGCCCGGATCCGGTCGCCGTCGGCCACCGCGTCCTCAAGCCGGCGCAGCAGCACGGCGCCGACGCCCTCCCCCGGGCACATCCCGGCGGCGTCCGCGTCGAACGCCCGCACGTGGCCGTCGGGGGCCAGCGGGCCGCCCTCGACGTACCGGTAGCCGCGGTGGCGGGCCGCCCCGACCGCCGCCCCGCCGGCCACCGCCAGGTCGCAGCGGTAGAGCAGCAGGTCCTGGCAGGCCAGGTGCACCGCGGACAGTGACGTCGAGCAGGCGGTCTGCACGGTCAGCGCCGGGCCGGTCAGGTTCAGGCCGTAGGCGACCCGGGCGGAGAACGCGCTGGGGGAGTTCCCGGTGACCGCCGCCAGCAGCGCCAGTGACGGTGTCCCGCCGGCGAGCCGCGGATGGATGTTGTTGAGGAAGTACTGGCTCTGGTTCGCCCCGGCGTAGACGCCGATCGTTCCCGGGTAGGTGTCCGGCACGTGGCCGGCCTGCTCCAGCAGGTGCTGGCAGCATTCGAGGAACAGACGGTGCTGCGGGTCGAGCAGCTCCGCCTCCGTCGGGCGGTAGCCGAAGAACTCGGCGTCGAACAGGTCGGCGCCGGGCAGGGTGGCGTCCGCCCGGACCAGATACGGGTCGGCCAGGCCGGCGGGGTCGCCGCCGCCGGCAAGGTACTCCTCGTCGGTGAACGCGGTGATGGACTCGGTGCCGGTGATCAGGTTCCGCCAGAACTGCGTGACGTCCGCGGCGCCCGGGAAACGACCCTCCAGGGCTATCACCGCCACGGCCGGGATCTCGTCGTCCGCCGCGGTGTCCTCGCGGATGACGGGTTGCTCAGTCACGGCGTCGTCCTGTTCCGTTGGGTGAAGTCCGGTCAGGTGGAGTCAGGTCAGGGGGAGTCCGGTCGTCGGGTGGAGCCCGGTGAGGGGGAGTCGGCCCGGGTGGGGTGCGCCCGGCCGGGATGCGGCGGGCCCGCAGCGCCGCATGGCGGCGGTTCGCCCGGTTGCGCGCGTCGTCGAGCAGCGGATCGGCGGGTGGCGCGAGACCCGCCGGCGGTTTCGTCGGAGGGCCCGGGCGCGCGGGGTCTACCGGGGCCGCCGGATCGGAGCGCAGCAGCCGGGCGAGCTGTTCGACGGTGGTGTGCGCGAACAGGTCGAGGACCGCGACCCGGCGGCCGAGCCGCTGTTCCATCTGGGTCTGGACCCGGATTAGTAGGAGCGAGTGGCCGCCCAGGCTGAAGAAGTTGTCGCGGGTGCCGACCCGCTCGACTCCCAGCACCTGCGCCCAGATCTCGGCGATCTGGCGTTCCAGCCCGGCCGCGGGGGCCACGAACGCGGTCCCGGCATCCCCGGCGCGGGCGGGCTGGGGTGGTTCGAACGCCGCGACGGCCCGCCGGTCGATCTTGCCGGCGGTCGTCAGCGGCAGATCGGGGACGGCGGCGCACACGTCCGGGATCATGTGTCGGGGCAGGCGGTCGGTGAGCCACGCGCGCAGCGTCGTGCCGTCCGGGACGCCGCCGCCGGTGGACCTGCCGGCGTAGTAGGCCCGCATCTGGCTGGTGCCGGCCGGCCCTGGGGCGAGGACGACGACGGCTTGGCGGACACCGGGATGGCGGCCGAGCACATGCTCGATCTCCTCCAGCTCCACTCGGAAGCCGCGGATCTTCACCTGGTTGTCGGAGCGGCCGAGGAACTCGATCTCCCCGTCCGCGCGGAACCGGGCGAGGTCCCCGGTGCTGTACATCCGGCTGCCGGGGACGGTGCTGAACGGATCGGGCACGAACCGGTCGGCCGTGCGGCGCGGGTCGTTGATGTACCCGCGGGCCAGCGGCAGCCCGCTGATGAACAGCTCGCCGACGGCGCCGACGGGCACCGGTTGGTAACCGGCGTCGAGGACGCGGATCCGGGTGTTCGGATTGGGCCGGCCGATCGACACCCGCGCGTCCCGCTCGCCCGGTTCGAACACCCGGCAGGACACGCCGATCGTCGCCTCGGCCGGGCCGTAGCCGTGGTACATCCGGGCGTCCCAGCGCTGGCGGAACCGTTCGTACAGCTCGTCGCCCAGGGCCTCGCCGCCGCACCAGACGTGCCGCAGGGAGCGGCCTGCCGGGGCCGCGTCGGGGCGTTCGAGCAGCACGCCGAGCATCGACGCGACGACGTAGAAGAACGTCACCCCGTGCCTGCTGATGATCTCCATCAGTTCGCCCGGGTCGCCCTCGGCCTCGGGCGGCGCGACCACGAGCCGGGCCCCCGCGACCAGCGGCAGGAAGATCTCGTTGATCGAGATGTCGAAGCCCAGCGGCGCCTTGTGCAGGACGACGTCGTCGCCGGTGAGGCCGAGCATCCCGACCTGCCAGCGCAGCCGGTTGCAGATCGCCTGATGGCGGATCATCACGCCCTTCGGCGCCCCCGTCGAGCCAGAGGTGTAGATGACGTAGGCCAGGTTCTCCATGGCGACCGGCCCGGCCACGGAGTTCGCCGGGTCCTGTTCGGCCGGGCCGGCGAGTCGGCCGGCGGAATCGAGCCGGCTGACCACGACGCCCGGATCCGTCAGGTCGGGCAGGGCGATGGCGGCTCCGGCGACCACCGCACCGATCCCGGCGCCGCGGGCCACCTCGGCGATGCGCCGGGCCGGCCACGACGTCTCCAGGGGGACGAAGGCACCGCCGGCCCGCAGCACGCCGAGCAGCGCCACGATCAGCGCGGCCGACCGCGGCACGCAGACCCCGACGGTCACCTCCGGGCCGACGCCGGCGGCGCGCAGCCGGGCGCCGAGGGCCTCGGCCCGGCGTTCGAGCTCGGCGTAGGTGAGGGTCACGTCTGCGGCACGTGCGGCGGCGGGGGACCCGGTGCCGTCCGCCGCCGCCGGGCCGCCGGGGCGAGCGTGGCCGACGACGGCGACCGCGTCCGGAGTCCGCCGGGTCTGGTCGGCGACCAGCTCGGCGAGGGTGCGCTCGACCAGCGGCTGCGTCCCCCCGCCGGACCAGCCGTCCACCACGAGCCGGCGTTCCTGGGCGGACATGGTGTCCAGTTCGCCCACCGGGGTGTCCGCGGCGGTGTCGCCGATCTGCTCGCACAGCCGGGCCAGCCGGCCGACGAGCCGTTCGGCGTCGGCCGCGGTGAACACGGTCGCGTCCACGGTGGCGGTCAGCCCGAAGGCGTCCGGATGCTCCACCGCCTCCAGCACGAGCGGGAAGCGCGCGGTGCCGTTGTGCACGGGCAGCTCCTCGGTCGTGAGGCCCGAGAGGGCGAAGTCCCCGAGGGCCCGGGAGCGGTAGGAGAACATCACGTCGAACAGATCCGCGCCGGCGCCGTGGGCATCACCGCGCCGGCGCAGCTCGCGGACGACGTCGTCGAACGGGGCGTGCTGATGGGTCCAGGCCGCGAGCGTGACCTCCCGCACCTGGCCGACCAGGCCGGCGAGGGTCTGCCGGCCGTCCACCCGGGTCCGCAGCACCAAGGTGTTGCCGAAGTTGCCGACGACACCTTCCAGCTCCGGCCGCGGGCGCGCGGCGACCGGCGCCCCGACGGCGATGTCGTCCGCCCCGGTTGAGCGGTACAGCAGGATCGTGGCCGCGGCGAGCAGGACGACGTACGGAGAGGTGTCGTGGGCCCGGGCGAAGGCACGCAGCCGGGTCGCGTCCGCCCCGGACAGGGTGCGGCCGCGACGCAGCGCGGGGCGGTCGGTCGCGCCGCGTGCTCCCGGCGAACGGCCCGGCCCGGCGGGTGCGGGTGTCGACGCCAGGGCCGCGGCGAGTGGCGGCGGCGCGGGGGTGAGGGTCTCGCGCCACCAGACGAGATCCCGGTCGATGTCGGCGTGGTGGCGCGGGTCGGCCTCCAGCCGGGCGTGGTCGCGGTAGCGGGCCGGCGGCGGGCCGAAGTCCGGCTCGGTGCCGTCGACGCGTGCGCGGTAGGCGACGGCGAGGTCGGCGAACAGGATCGCCCAACTCAGGTCGTCGCAGGCGATGTGGGCGACGACGAGCTGCAGGACGTGCTCGTCGGGTCCGGTCCGCAGCAGCTGGGCTCGCAGCGGGATCTCACCGGCGAGGTCGATCGGCTCCTGCCCGAAGGCCCGTGCCGCAGCCTCGGGCGTCTCGGCGGCGGGTAGCTCGCGCACGGCGAGGGTGAGCAGCTGCGCGGCCGGTCGGTCCAGAACGAGCTGGTGTGGCTGGTCGGCGTCGGCTGCCGGGTAGACGGTCCGCAGAACCTCGTGGCGGTCCACGACGTCGCGCAGCGCTGCACCGAGCGCGTCGACGTCCAGCGGCCCGCGCAGGCGGGCCCCGACGGACAGGTGGTAGGCGCTGCTCGCGGGCGCCATCCGGTGCAGGAACCAGAACCGGCGTTGTGCTGACGACAGCGGCGCACCGAGCGGGCCCCCCGGCGTGGGCTCGACCGATCCGATCGCGGCGGACGCCGTCTGCTCGGCGGTGAGCTGACCGGCCTCGAGATGCCGAAGAGCCAGCGATTCCAGGCGTCCCGGTTCGGTGGCGGCGGCCAGTGCTCGGGCGGCGCCGCCCACGGTCGGCTCGACCAGCAGGCTGCGCAGCGAGATCTCCTCGCCCGTGAACACCGCACGCAGCCGGGCGAGGATGCGGGTGGCAGCCAGGGAGTCGCCGCCGAACTCGAAGAAGTTCCCGCCCGACGGCGGGATCGGACCGCCGAGGACCTCGGCCCACAGGCCGGCCAGGACCGCCGCCAGCGCACCTCCCTCCGTCACACCGCCGCCGGTCGTCCCGGGCCGGACGGTGGCGTCCCCGGCCGCGGGGGCCTGCTCCCGGGTGGCCAACGCGGCCCGGTCGACCTTGCCGTTTGCCGCCAGGGGGAACCGGTCCAGGACGACGATGCGGCCCGGGACCAGGGCCGCGGGCAGCCGGGAGCGCAGGTGCTCGGTCAGGGTCGCCGCGGCCGTGACGACGTCAGCGGGCAGCGCGTCGGCGTGTTGCGGGTCCCGCAGCACCCAGCCGGTCAGAGCCCGGTGCCCGGCCCGGCCGGGATGCGCCACCGGGGTGACGACGGCGGCGCGCAGCCCCGGGTGCGCGGCGAGTGCGGCCTCCACCTCGGCCGGTTCGACCCGATGACCCCGGATCTTGACCTGCTGGTCGCGGCGACCCACGAACTCCAGGACGCCGTCCGGCCGGTACCGGTCGAGGTCGCCTGTGCGATACATCCGTTCCCCGGTCCGCGGATGGGTGGTGAACGCGGCGGCGGTGCGTGCCTCGTCGTTCCAGTAGCCCCGGGCGAGCCCGACACCCGTGCAGCACATCTCGCCGACGACGAGCGGCGGGCACTGCCGGCCAGCCTCGTTGAGCAGGTGATAACGGGCGCCGGGGATCGGCCGCCCGTAGGGCACGCTGGGGCCGTCGGCGTCGCCGGGAACCACCCGGTGCCAGATGTTCCACAGGGTGGTCTCGGTTGGACCGCCGACGCTGACCAGCTCCAGGCCGGGCGCGAGCCGGGCCAGGTCGCGCACGGCGGCGGTCGGTATCCAGTCCCCGCCGAGGAACGCGAGCCGCAGCGTCGCGGGGATCTCGGCCTGCCCCGCCGCGACGTGGGCGAGCAGCATCTCCATCGTCGCCGGGACCGAGTTCCACAGGGTCACGCCGTGTTCGCGCAGCAGGGTCGACCAGTGCGCCGGGTCGGTGCGCAGCTCCGGGTCGGGCAGGACGAGTGCGCCGCCGGCGCCGAGCACCCCGAAGATGTCGAACACCGACATGTCGTGGTGCGCCGCGGTGAGGCCGAGGACCCGGTCGTCCGGACCGACATCGAACTCGGCGCGGGTGGCGAGCAGGCAGTTCACCACCCCCCGGTGGGCGATCATGACGCCCTTCGGGGTGCCGGTGGACCCGGAGGTGTAGAGGACGTAGGCGAGGTCGTCCGGCGCGGCGGTGCGGGGCAGCGGGCCGTCGTCGAACCCGTCGAGCGGCCCCGGGCCCGCGTCGGGCCGCACCGCGGACCGGTACAGCGCAGCGTCGACGTCGAGCTGGGCCGGGCTGCCGTGCGCGCCGTCGAGCAGCGCAAGCGCCGCTGCCACCGTGTCGGCGCACCGGGCGTCGACGAGGATCAGGTCCGGGCGGCAGTCGCGCAGCACCGCGGCGACGCGCGCCGGCGGCTGGGTGCCGTCGATCGGCGCATATGAGCGGCCGGCGAACAGCACGCCGAGCGCGGCGGCGATCTGCGCCCGGCCCTTGTCCATCACGACCGCGACGGGCGGCCGCCCCGCCCCACCTGCGGCACCGGTGCCATCGGCGCCGCCACCGTCGGCGGCGGGCGTGCCGGCGGTGGACGGCTGGGCGTGCAGCCACCGGGCGAGCCGCGTCGCGTCCTGGTACAGCTCGCTGTAGCTGAGCCGGCCGTCGGCGGCGATCACCGCCGGTGCCTGCGGCTGCTGGCGGGCCTGGGCCTCGAACAGCTCGTGCACCAGCAGGCCGGACGGTTCCGCGGAACCGTCCGGCGTCGCCGAACCGGCCCTCGGGGCGGGTTCGGCTGTGGCTGCGGCGGCGGGGAGATCGGCTGTGGCCGCGGGGAGGTCGACCAGATCCGGCGCGTCCCAGGCGTCCGGGTCGTCGGCGAGGCGGGCCAGCGCCCCGACCCACGCGGCGAACATCCCGTCCAGCACGTCGGCGGGCAGGATCTCCTCGACGGCGTCCCAGTTGCAGCGCAGTTCGCCGCGCCGCTCCTCCAGCTGCACGTCCAGGTAGACCTGCGGCGTCTGGGAGATCGCGTACCCCGGTTCCAACAGCGAGTCCAGTGTGCTCGGTGGTTCGTCCGGCCAGGCGAGCGTGCTGGTGAGGACCACCGGCATCGGCGCCTCGGGCAGCCCGCCGCGCAGGCGGGCCAGCTCGCGCAGCACCCAGACCCCGCTGGCGGCCGCGTGCTCGAGGTCGGACCACAGCTGGCGCTGGATGGTCCGCGCCCGCTCGCGCAGCGGCGCGTGCCCGCTGGTGTCGACCGCCAGCAGGCTGAACGAGGCGAACTCGCCGACGAGCTCCGCGCCGCCCGGGTAGAGCGGATCGCGGTTCATCCGCGGGACGTTCACGGTGAACCGGGAGCTGCGGCTCCAGCGGCCCAACACCTCGGCGTACACCGCGAGCAGGACCGCCGACGGGGTCAGGCCGGCGCCATGGGCACCGCGGCGCAGCCGCTCCCAGGACGCGGGATCGAGGATGTGGGCCCGGCGGCGGAACCGCCCGGCGTGCACGGTGGCGGGGTCACGGGCCAGCGGTAGCTGCGGCGGGCCCGGCAGCTCGGGCAGTCGTGCCCGCCAGTACCGGCGGGCCGCCGCGAGCTGGCTGTCCGCGTCGCCGCCCGGCTGCGAGGCCGCGCCGGCGGTCGGGGTTTCGCCATGGCACAGCACGTAGTCGCGGAAGCTGCCGGGCAGGGGTTCGTCGGTGCGCAGCGGATTGTCGTAGTAGGCGCAGAGGTCCCGGTAGAGCACATGCCAGCTGGCGTAGTCGATAGTGAGCCCGTCGAACCCGACGTGTAGGCGGGCGCCCCCGAGCGGGTGCAGGCTGAGCACCGTCGAGAACAGCGGCCACCACGCCGGGTCGCGCACCTCGTGGGAGAGCTCCGCGCGCAGCGCCATGAGCGCGCGATCGGCCTCGGCGGGCGAGGCGTCCCGCAGGTCGACGGTGCGCAGCCCGAGCTCCCCGTCGCCGACGTCGCTGATGTCGGGGAGGATCCGCTGCTCGGCGGCCTGCGGGTCGATGACCGCACGAAGCATGTCGTGCCGGCCGAGCAGGCGCCGCCAGGCGGCCCGCAGCCGCTGCGGGTCCAGGCCGCCGTCCAGAACGGGACGGTCGGAGTCCGGGCGGCCCAGCAGCGTGTCGAACTCCAGGTACGCGTGCGTGCTCACGCCGCCGAGGGGGAAGGCGTCGCCGCGGCCGAGCAGGTAGGCCTGCTGGGTGGCGGTCAGGGGGAAGGGCGCGAACGCGTCCCCGGCGCCGTTGTGGCTCAGGGGCTGGG
>NZ_JANEZT010000114.1 GCF_025403405.1 Frankia tisae | reverse complement strand
GGAGGGCGGGGGACGCTGAATCCGACAAGGCGCAAGCTGGCAGATCACTGGGCGAGCGTGGCCCGCGAGCGAGGCGTCGACGCCGCTGCGCTCCATGCGCAGGCACGCCAGCTCGCGGCGCTCTATTTCACGGGTTACGTCGTCGAGGCCTATGCGAAGGCCCTCGCTTCGGCACGCGGTGGGGCCGTGCTTCACACGCACAACCTCATACCGCTGCTTGAAGAATGCGGGATCCACAGAAGTGATCTTCCGCTGGATCTACGGGTATACGCCGATGAGCGGACGGTCACCATGCGATATGACCCGGTTCTTTCTCCTGAGGTCGACTATGCGACCGAACTCGCGCGGGCGCAGAAGCTTGCCGCGCACCTCGGCCGTCGACTTCGACGATTAGTCTGATCTCACTACGCTCCGGCATCCGTGGGTAGTGCGATGGCGAGACAGGTGCAACCAGTGGCGGGGAGGTGCCGGCATGCCCAGTGAGGGCCAGGACGCGGCAGGCCGCATCCGCGCGGACGTCTTGGGTTGGGTACGGGAGCGTGACCACTTGGCGCAGGTGCAGGTGGTGTCAGATCCCTACCACGGCTATCGGATCCAGGTGGTCACTCGGCTCTTCGAGGGCCGGGTGCAGGCCGAGCGACGTTCTCTCGCGCTCGGCTCGATTGTGCCGGACGCCGACATAGCATTCCTGAGCCTGCTCACCCCCGACGAGTCGGCGGCTTCCGCCGTCGAGGGGGCAGCCGACTTCCTGCGCCACGAGGTGCTGGAGCTTCCTTTGTGGCCGGACTCGTTGGCCCGTGGCCAGCACGAGCCGGTCGAGGTCCGCCTTCCTTCCCGATCGGACGACTTCCTCTCCGAGCCGCTGATCGCTACCTTCTACTCTCTGCGCGGTGGCGTCGGGAGGTCGACGTCACTCGCCTACACCGCCCTGCTGCTCTCGCGTGAACACCGGGTCCTCTGCCTCGACATGGATCTCGAAGCACCCGGCCTCGCCGCCTTGTTCGACGTTGAGCGCGAGGTGGCTCCCGGCCGAGGCATCGTGCCACTCCTGCTCGAGGCAGAGATCAATGGCGGGCTGCCGGACGTCACGCCCCATCTGCTGCGCGTGCATCCTGATCGTGAGCTCTACCTGCTACCCGCGGGTCATCCTGAGGCCAACTACGCCCGCCAGCTCGCCCAGCTCGACCCGGCGGCGTGGTACCGGGAGGAGAGCAACCCGCTGCGGGATCTCATCGCCGCCGTCGGCCGGCTGCGGATCGCCCCGCAGATCGTCCTCATCGACGCCCGAACCGGCATCAGCCCGCTTTCGGCACCGCTGCTGTTCGACGTTGCCGACATCGCCGTCGTGACCTTCTTTCCACATCCGCAGGCGCGGGTAGGTACGCGGGCGTTGACCCGGGCGCTGTTGGCCGCGAGATCCGAACGGTCTTACACGCCCGAACCACGATTCATCGTCAGTCCGGTGCCAGGCGCGGGGGCTCCGGAGATCCGCGGTCGCTACGAGGACCGAGCCGCCGACTGGATCAGCGAGTGGCTCGCGCCCGCGGTCGTCGAGGGTGGCCAGGCGGCTTTCGGGGAGGTCGAGGAACTTATCCACGTCGTCGGCTACAGCGAGGACGTGGCCGGAACCGACAGTGTCGTCAGCGAGACCGGGATCGGTGCGTACGCGCCGATCAGTGAATGGATCAAGGGTTTCGTCCCGCGATCGGCAGCCGAGGCACCCGGCGACACGGGGGCGCCGACCGCGCTTGCGTCGACCTCGAAATCCGCCGCCCTGGCCGAGCTGCGATTCTCCGCCGGCACCGCCGAGGGCCAGTCGGACGTCGATTTTCAGGAGACGTTCCTTCAGACCGAGACGGTCGGGCGGGCCACCCGGGCCGACATCCCGCTCATCCTGGGGCGCAAGGGTACCGGCAAGACGGCGTTGTTCCGCCGGCTCGCCACCGCGGGCGGGAACCTCGTGGTGACCAGCCCCCCCGACCTGCCTATGCGCCGACCATGGATGCCATCCAGCGATACGTACAAGGCAGTGGGTACGGCACTCTCGGACGGTGGCAATGACTGGCGGGTGGCCTGGACGTTGCTGATCGGTGTGGCGATCCTGCTCCGCGGGGGAGACCGCCGTACTGTGCCCGCCGCCTTCGGCGAGCTGGCCTGCAAAGCGAAGGACGAGTCGGAGTACACCGCGCTCGACCTGGTCGAGGACGTGCGCACGATGCTCGCGGCCCGCGACGTCGGCCTCGTCGCCTGGCAGTGGCTTCGGGAGCTGGACGCGACGATGCCGCGTGACACCCTCCTGCTGTTCGACGGTCTGGATGCAGGCTTCGGGCGCACCCCGGGGGATCTGGAAAGGCGCCGCGACGGCGTAGGTGGCCTGCTGTCGCTGGTGTCCGAGCGGGGGGACGAGCTGGTGAACCTCCGGCTGAAGATCCTGCTCCGAGACGACATCTGGCGTGCCGTCCAGCTCCCGAACAAGTCCCACTTCTACGGCCGCGACGCACGGCTGTCCTGGGCGAACCAGACCGACTATCTCAAGGTAATCGTCAAACAGGCGTTGCGCGTTCGGGAAGTTGCCGACCTGGTAGGGCAGAGAATGCCTGATATCGGCCCGGCTGCGCTCTCGCCGGCCGCGGTCGATTCTTGGCCGCAGTCCCGGGTGATCGATGCCTGGCGGGTGCTGGTCGGGGAGCGGATCTCCGGAGGCAAGACCGCCTTCACCTACAACTGGGTGTGGAGTCGACTCGCGGACGGCAACAAGGACCACTCCCCCCGCTCGCTGGTCCGGCTTTTCGACCGTGCGGTGGGGCGGGAACGCGGATGGTACCCGGAATCACCATACGAGCGGAGCCTTATTCGGCCGAGAGCGCTGGTGGAATCGCTTGATGACATCAGCGACCAGGAGATCGTCTCGCTGGAGGAGGAGTTCGCCGAGCTCGTCCCGCTGTTCGACGCGCTACGGGAGATCGGGCGGACGCCGTTCCCGGCCGGTGAGCTGCAGGTGGACTTGGACGTGGTGAGCCTGGGGCAGGAGGTCGGCCTGCTGCGCATCGACTCCGGCTCCCGGGACGAGGTCGAGCGTTACCGCGTCCCGGAGCTCTACCGGAAGGCGCTGGGAATGGGGCGCAAAGGTCAGGCCTGAGTTCTGTCTCTGCCTCGCTCCGCCGACGGCATGATCCGCGGTGCGGTCGTGGGTTGCGGGGTAGACCCTGCGGTAGGTGCTGCGGGTTGGATGTGACGGACTGTTGGCGGGCCGGTTGCCTGCACGCAACATCACGGCGGCGCAGCGGTGTCCCCGCTATGGTCGGGTCAGGCTGACCGGGCGGCCCGTATGGTCGAGTCCCCACCTCAGCGCGGAGGCACCATGGACAAGCAGCAGGAGTTCGTTCTGCGGACTCTCGAGGAGCGGGACATCCGCTTCGTTCGGCTCTGGTTCACCGACGTGCTCGGCTACCTCAAATCCGTGGAGATCGCGCCCGCCGAGCTGGAGGGTGCGCTCGCCGAGGGGATCGGGTTCGACGGCTCCGCGATCGAGGGTTTCGCGCGGGTGCACGAGGCCGACATGCTGGCCCGGCCGGACCCCTCCACCTTCCAGGTACTTCCGTGGCGCGGTGAACATCCGCTCACCGCGCGGATGTTCTGCGATCTGATCATGCCGGACGGGGCGCCGGCCGCCACGGACTCGCGCTGGGTGCTGCGCCGAACCCTGGCTCGTGCGGCGGACGCGGGTTTCACCTTCTACACGCATCCCGAAATTGAGTTCTTCCTGCTCAAGGAGCCGCCGAAGCGTGGCGGGCCGATGCCGGCGCCGGTCGACGAGTCGGGGTACTTCGACCTCACGCCGAACGACATCAGCCACGACTTCCGCCAGCAGGCCATCAGCATGCTGGAACGGCTGGGCATCTCGGTGGAGTTCAGCCATCACGAGGTCGCGCCCGGGCAGCAGGAGATCGACCTTCGTTACGCCGACGCCCTCACCATCGCGGACAACATCATGACCTTCCGCCAGGTGGTGAAGGAGGTGGCGTTGCGGCAGGGAATCTACGCCACCTTCATGCCGAAGCCGTTCGGTGATCAGGCCGGTTCGGGCATGCACACCCACCTGAGTCTTTTCGAAGGTGACCGCAACGCCTTTCACGACCCGACCGACGAATACCAGCTGTCGAAGGTTGCCAAGGCGTTCATCGCCGGTCTGCTCACGCATGCCGCGGAGATCACCGCGGTGACGAACCAGTGGGTGAACTCCTACAAGCGGCTCATCGGCGACCAGCGCCTCGGCGAGGTACTGGAGGCGCCCGCCTACGTGTGCTGGGGCCACAACAACCGGTCGGCCCTGGTCCGGGTGCCCCTGTACAAGCTGCACAAGTCGCAGGCCACCCGGGTGGAGTTCCGGCTGCCGGACAGCGCGTGCAACCCGTACCTGACCTTCGCGCTGGTACTGGCCGCCGGGCTGCGGGGCGTCCAGGGCGGCTACGATCTGCCCGCGCCGGCGGCCGACGACGTGTGGACGCTCACCGACGTCCAGCGCCAGGAGCGGGGGATCACCGCCCTGCCGGGCTCGCTGGCAGAGGCGATCACGGTGATGGAGCGGTCCTCGCTGGTGCGGGAGACCCTCGGCGACGAGCTGTTCGAGTTCTTCCTGCGGAACAAGCGGGCCGAGTGGCAGGACTACCGCCGGCAGGTGACACCGTTCGAGATTGACCGCTACCTGCCCGTGTTGTGAGAGTGGCGCCATGCGGGTCGAATGGCTGGGAGGCGCGACCGGGTCCGGCGCGCCGCCAGCCGCCGGCCATCCACGCGGCAGCTCGGTAGCCGCCCAGCTCGCCCGGCTCGGCTTCAGCGACGTCGACCGGGTGGCGGCGACCATGGAACGGCTCGGCCTGCTCGGCGGGTCCGCGACGCCAGCTGATCAGGAGTCCCGGCTTTCGGCGAACGTCGTGGTCGGGGCGCTGGCTGCGGCGGCCGACCCCGACCTGGCACTCGCTGCGCTGGACCAGCTCGTCGACGCGCTCGGCCCGGCCGACGGACGGGGACTCGTCGCGGAGCTGGCCAGGCACGCCGGGCTGCGGGTACGGCTGTGCGCCGTGCTCGGTGCGAGCCGAGCCCTTGGCGACCATCTGGTCCGCCATCCCGCGGACTGGCGGGTGTTGCGGCCCGACGAGCTGGTCGGCGCCTCGCCGGATGCCGGCCGGGTGCGGGCGGGGCTGCTGCGCGCGGTCGGCGCGGACCCCGCCGACCGGATGCCCCGCGCCGTCGACGACCGGCCGGCGACCCTCGATGCTCTGCGCGTCGCCTACCGCCGGGCGCTGCTCGTCGTCGCCGCCCGGGACCTCACCGGCGCGGTGGCGCTGGACGACGCCACCGCGGAGCTCGCCGACCTGGCCGGTTCGGCGCTCGACGCGGCGCTGGCGATCGCTCGCGCCGGCCTCGACCCACAGCTGCCCCCGGTGCGGCTCGCCGTCATCGGCATGGGCAAGTGCGGGGGCCGGGAGCTGAACTATGTCAGCGACGTGGACGTCCTGTTCGTCGCCGAGGACGGGGCTGGGTCGGACGCGGCCGATGCGCAGGCGGCACTGCGGGCGGCGACGCGGCTGGCCGAGGGAGTGGTGCGGGCGGCGGGGCTGGTGACCTCCGCGGGCGCGTTGTTCCAGGTCGACGTCGGCCTGCGCCCGGAGGGCCGCGACGGCGTCCTGGTGCGCACCCTCGACAGCCACCGCGCCTACTACCGCCGCTGGGCCCGGACCTGGGAGTTCCAGGCCTTACTCAAGGCCCGTCCGGTCGCCGGGGACACCGCGCTCGGCGCCGAGTTCTGCGCCATGGTCGCGCCGCTGGTCTGGACCGCCGCCTCCCGGCCGCACTTCGTCGCTGACGTGCGGGCGATGCGGCGCCGGGTCGAATCGACGCTGTCGCGTGCGCAGGCGCAGCGCAACCTCAAGCTGGGCCCGGGCGGGCTGCGCGACGTCGAGTTCGCCGTCCAGCTTCTGCAGCTCGTCCACGGCCGGGTGGACGCGAAGCTGTGGGAGCGTTCGACGCTGTCCGCCCTCGACGGCCTCGCCCGCGGCGGGTACGTGGGCCGGCGTGACGCCGCCGATCTCGCCGAGGCGTACCGCTTCCTGCGTAACGCCGAACACCGGCTTCAGCTGCAACGCCTGCGCCGGGTGCACACCCTGCCGCGAGACCCGGACGAGCTGCGCTGGCTCGCCCGATCGCTGGGGATGCGTACTGGCGAGAACTTCACCGACGCCCACGCCCGGATCGTGCGCACCGTCCGGTCGCTGCACCAGAAGCTGTTCTACGCCCCGCTGCTGGAGGCGGTCGCCCGGCTGTCGACCGAGGAGATCCGGCTGTCCCACGTCGAGGCGCAGCAGTGGCTCGCCGCGCTGGGATTCGCCGCGCCGGACCGCTCGTTGCGCCACATCGAAGCGCTGATCAGCGGGGTGAGCCGGACGGCCGCGATCCAGCGGCATCTGCTGCCGACGCTGCTGCCGACCCTCGCCGACGCGCCCGACCCCGACGCGGGTCTGCTGGCCTACCGCCGGGTCAGCGAGGCGCTCGGCCGCGCACCCTGGTACCTGCGGCTGCTGCGTGACTCCGCCGGCGCCGCCGACCGGCTTGCCCGGGTCCTCGCGTCCAGCCGGTATGTCGCGGATCTGATGACGAGGGCGCCCGAATCGGTCCGGCTGCTGCGCACCGAGGCCGACCTCGTTCCGGTTCCGCGGGAGACGCTCAGTCGAACGATGGTCGCGATCGTGCATCGCAACCCCGACTGGGAGGATGCCGTCGGTCGGGCGCGGGCGGTGCGCCGGGAGGAGCTGGTCCGGGTCGCCTGCGCGGATCTGCTCGGCCTGCTCGACGTCGCCGCGGTCGGGCGGGCCCTGGCGGACGCCGCCGCCGCGACCGTCGCCGCCACCCTGCTGGTCGCCGCGCGCAGGATCGCCGGGGGTGATCCCGAGTCACTGCCGGCGCGGATCTCCGTCATCGCGATGGGCCGGCTCGGCGGCGCCGAAATGTCCTACGGCAGCGACGCCGACGTCCTGTTCGTGCACGAGGCCCGGCCGGGCCATTCGGCGCAGGAGGCGAACCGGGCCGCCGCCGATGTGGTCGGGGAGCTGCACCGGCTCCTCGCCGTGCCCGGCCCGGATCCGGCGCTGCGGCTGGACACGACGCTCCGCCCGGAGGGCCGCAGCGGCACGGCGTCGCGCACCCTCGACGCCTACGACGCCTACTACCGCCGCTGGTCGCAGGACTGGGAATCGCAGGCGCTGCTGCGGGCGCGGCCGCTGGCGGGCGATCCCGACCTCGCCCGCCGGTTCTGCCGGCTCGCCGACACGGTGCGCTACCCGACGACGTTGCCGGCGGCGGCGATCGACGAGATCATCCGGCTTCGTGGCCGGATGCGGCGCGAGCGGATCCCCCGCGGGGTCGATCCAACCAGGCATCTGAAGTTCGGTCCCGGTGGGCTCATGGACGTGGAGTGGGCCGTGCAGCTGCTCCAGCTTCGCCACGGCCGGCAGATCCCGTCGCTGCGCACGACTTCGACGCTCGACGGCCTGCGGTCCGCCGTGCTCGCCGGGCTGCTCGGCGAGGCCGCAGCGGGTGATCTGCAGGCGGCCTGGCTGTCGGCGTCGCGGCTGCGCAACGCGAGCACGCTCGCCGGCTGGCCGCGGCCGGACGTGCTCCCTGACCGCCCGGGGGCCCTTGAGGCGACGGCGCGGGCCGCGGGCTGGCCGCCCGACGGCGCGGAGGATCTGATCGACGAGTATCGGCGGCTGGCGAGGCGGGCCGAGGCGGTGGTCGCGGACGTCTTCGCGCGGGAACGGACCGCCGAGTTCGGCTGAGCGCCGCCGCCAGCCGCCCCGCCGCCAGCCGCCCCGCCGCTCGCTGGCCGGACCCTGTTCGAAGGGTGATGGTCTGCCCGCAGACGCCGACAGGCCGGCCGTCCGAGGACAAGTCTCGGGACGGCCGGCCTGTCACCTGCCACCTCACACCGCGGTGCGCACCGTTGCGGGAACCGGGGGATCGGGGCGCCAGCGCTCCCCCGCGCGAGCGCCCCGGCCATGACGCAATGTCTGCCCAGCCGCGTCGGCTTTGTCAGCCGATCGTTCCAGGCAGACGTGTCTGCCTGCTCAGACGCTCGCCTCGGCGGTCGCCGGCGCGGACTGTGAGGGCACGAACAGGGTCGGCTTGTCGCCGGCCAGGGCGCTGCAGCAGGTGTCGACGATGAGCGCGGTGACCAGGTACGGGTCCATGTTCGCGTTTGGACGACGGTCCTCCAGCCAGCCCTTCTTGGCCTTCTCGACGGCCCAGGGGATGCGGACCGAGGCGCCGCGGTCGGACGCGCCCCAGGAGTACTTGTTCCAGGGGGCGGTCTCGTGCTTGCCGGTCAGCCGGTCCTGGATGCCGACCCCGTAGTGGGTGACGTGCTCCATGACGCGCGTGCCGAGCGCCTCGCAGCACGCGACGATGGCGTCCCAGCCCTCCATCGTCTGCTTGGTGGAGAAGTTGGTGTGCGCGCCGGCACCGTTCCAGTCACCGGGGATCGGCTTCGCGGCGAAGGACACCTCGACGCCGTAGTCCTCGGCGATCCGGTGGAGCAGCCAGCGGCCCAGCCAGATCTGGTCGCCGATGGCGGGCGCAGGCAGGACCCCGATCTGGAACTCCCACTGGCCCATCATGACCTCGGCGTTGGTGCCCTCGATGGCGAGGCCGGCGTCGAGGCACGCCTGGGTGTGCTTCTCGACGATCTCGCGACCGGGCATCTTCGAGCCGCCGACGCCGCAGTAGTACGGCCCCTGCGGCGCGGGGTACCCGACCTCCGGCCAGCCGTACGGGCGGCCGTCCTTGAAGAAGGTGTACTCCTGCTCGATGCCGAACATCGGCGACATGTCGGCGTACTTCTCGGCGACGGCGCGGGTGGCCGCCCGGGTGTTGGTCGGGTGGGGCGTGAAGTCGGTCAGCTCGACCTCGCACAGCACCAGGATGTTGTCGCCGCCCCGGATCGGGTCGGGCCTGACGAAGACGGGACGCAGCACGCAGTCCGAGTTCGATCCCGGCGCCTGGTTGGTGCTCGAGCCGTCGAAGCCCCAGATCTCCGGCTCCTTGCCGTCCTTGATGATGCGGGTCTTGCTCCGCATCAAGGGCTCCGGCTCGGTGCCGTCGATCCAGATGTACTCGGCCTGATAACTCACTCAATACTCCCCGTGGTTGGTCCTGCACGAAAAGGTGCGACTTCGTGATCGGCCTGGGGGAGGCCGACCCAGGCCGCGGTGGACGGGAGGGTTCGGTCGGAGCCTCGTCGGGCCCCGTTACCGCCCCGTTCCGTACTTGTTAATTCTTCGTCTCTGGTACGTCACAGATGGTATGCATGGCCGGACCAGGGCATTAGTTCCCCGAGGCCGCTCGACCGGCCCTACGACACTGGTGGGCGCCGATTTTTCAGGTCTCGCCCAAGGGAAGCCGGAGGAATCCGCGCAGATGGTGCTGGTGGGAATGTGGGAGGCCCCGTTCCGGTGCTGTTGGAACGGGGCCTCGGGAAGCGACCAGTGGGAACTTTCGTCGGTTCTCGGCCGGTGCGCGCGGAGCTCGGGCACCCCGGTCAGTTTTTCGACCGGGCCGCGCCGGGAGGGGCCCCGCCGGTCAGATGTCGTAGTAGAGGGTGAACTCGTACGGGTGCGGCCGGAGCCGGATGGCATCGACCTCGTTGAGTCGCTTGTACGACAGCCAGGTCTCGATCAGGTCAGTGGTGAAGACATCGCCCTCGCGGAGGAAGTCGTTGTCGGCCTCGAGCGCGTCGAGCACCTTCTCCAGCGAACCGGGAACCTGCGGAACCGCGGCCAGCTCGTCCGGGGGGAGCTCGTAGAGATCCTTGTCGATCGGGTCCGGCGGGTCAATCTTGTTACGGATGCCGTCCAGGCCCGCCATGAGCATCGCGGCGAAGGCCAGATACGGGTTGCAGCTCGGGTCCGGAACCCGGAACTCGACCCGCTTCGCCTTGGGCGAGTCGCCGCCGAGCGGGATGCGGCAGCAGGCGGAACGATTGCGCGCCGAGTAGACGAGGTTGACCGGGGCCTCGTAGCCGGGCACCAGCCGGCGGTAGGAGTTCGTGGTCGGGTTCGTGAACGCCAGCAGTGCCGGCGCGTGGTGCAGCAGGCCGCCGATGTAGTAGCGCGCCGTGTCGGACAGGCCGCCGTAGCCGTTGGGGCTGTAGAACAGCGGCTCGCCGTCCTTCCACAGGCTGGAGTGCACGTGCATGCCCGATCCGTTGTCCTCGAACAGCGGCTTCGGCATGAAGGTGACGGTCTTGCCCCGGCTGCGGGCGACGTTGCGGATGACGTACTTGTAGAGCATCAGGTTGTCCGCGGTCTTCAGCAGCGTGTCGAAGCGGATGTCGATCTCCGCCTGCCCCGCGGTGCCGACCTCATGGTGCTGCATCTCGACGGTGATACCGGTCTCGTAGAGGACCCGGGTCATCTCCGAACGGAGGTCGGTGAAGTGGTCGGTCGGCGGAACCGGGAAATAGCCGCCCTTGAACCGAGGCTTGTAGCCGAGATTGCCGCCCTCTTCCTTCCGGGCGGTGTTCCAGGCGGCCTCGACCGAGTCGACCTGATGCATCGACCCGTAGGGGTTGTAGTCGTAGCGGACGTCGTCGAAGATGTAGAACTCCGCCTCGGGTCCGAAATAAGCGGTGTCGGCGATTCCGGTACCCCGCAGGTACGTCTCCGCCTTCTTCGCGATGTTTCGCGGGTCCCGGGAGTACTGCTCCTTCGTGATCGGGTCGTGGATGAAGAACGTCATCGCGAGGGTCTTGTGTTCGCGGAAAGGATCCACGAAGGCGGTCTGCGGGTCCGGCAGCAGCAGCATGTCGGATTCGTGGATGGCCTGGAAACCTCGAATCGAGGAGCCGTCGAACATCAGCCCATCGGTGAAGACGGATTCGGAGAAAACCTGCGTCGGAATGGTGAAGTGCTGCATGATGCCGGGAAGATCGCAGAATCGTACGTCGATGAACTGAACGTCCTCGTCGCGGATATAACGGAGCACGTCCTCGGCTTTTGTGAACATTCGCCCTCCAGCGTCCCGCCACGCTTATCAAGCCTGTAGGTTACGGCATGTCGATGTGTCTTCGGTCATGCCTCGGTGAACCCGCGACATCACGAAGTTGTTTCGTTTGTGTTACGGGCACCTACTTTATCACCCTTGGTGATCTGTTGGGTGCAGCTTGGTGTGGCGGATAAGCTTGCGTCGTGGGACGAGCACTTGGAGGCTGGCTCGAAGGGCCTGGTCTGCCCCGGGACTCCCCGCCGGGAGTCCGGCTGGGGCTGCCGGCGGAGGGCCGAGGCTCAGTCGTGGGCTTCGGTCCGCGGCTGGGTGCCTACCTCATCGACGCAGTCGTGGCGAACCTGATCGTCGGTGCGCTGTACCTGGCCGGGCTCGGCTACGCCGGCGACGTGCGCGGCCTGGCGATCTACCTGGTGTTTCTGCTGGAGGAGTTCATCCTCATCAGCACCGGCGGCCAGACGATCGGCATGCGGCTGCTGGGCATGCGGGTGATCCGGCTGCGTGACCGCGGCCGCCAGTCCTGGCCCTGGATCGGGGTGCGCACCCTGCTGCTGGCGCTGCTGGTGCCCGTGGTCATCTGGGACCGTGACCAGCGCGGCCTACATGACCGTGCGGCCGGAACCGTCGTTGTGCGCGACCCCGCCCGCGCGGACTCCGCTTCCTAGGGTCGGTTCATGCCCCGCCGTGAAGGTGAGGCCCGCGGACGGACATGGTGTTTCGCGGAACCGAACCTCGCGCCCCGGCCGGCCTCCGGTGGCTGGGACCGGAACCGACCAACGGATAGCAGCTCTGCGTGATTATTTAGGTACGGAAACGGGTGGGAGGGGTGGCATGTCCTCCTGGCATCGCCCGCAGAACCGGGCGGGCCCACCGTGCCATGTGCCAGCGCGTCGGCGTGCCCGCCGGAGCGGCCCGGAAGAGGGCTGATCCGGCGGGCCCACGCCGGCTGGCGGCGCGGGTCAGCGCAGGCGGCCGCCTCGGGGCACGTTGCGGGGGATCGGGCCCTTCGGAATCGGCAGGGCCGCACCGCCCATGGCGCGCAGCCGGCGGTCGAGGGCGTCCACCTCGCCCCGCCGCAGGGTCCGGCGCAGCCGCATCAGCGTGCCCTGGAGCTTCGGCAGCGGGATCTCTCCCTCTCCGGTGCCGACGATGATGTCGGTCACCGGCGTGTCGCCGACGGCCTTGCGAACGCGGCGCTTCTCCGCAACGAGCAGCTCCCGCGGCCCGCGGCCGCGGCCCTCCGCAATGATCACCACGCCGGCGCGGGAGACAACGCGGTGGACCACGTCCTGGTGACGGTTGATGCCGACCGCGGGCGTGATCCGCCAGTCGCCGCGCATCCGCTCGACCACCCCGGCGGCGGCTCCGGGCTTGCCTTCCATCTCCGCGTAGGCGGTGCGCTGGACCCGCCGACTGAACACGTTCAGGGCGACCACGACGCCGAGCAGGATCGCGATCGGGATCCACAGGTACAGCGGCCCGACGAAGAGGCCGAGCACGATGCCGAGTGCGAGCGGGACGAAGAAGCCCGCCAGGGTGAACCAGAGCGCCTGCGGATCGCGCTGCCGGGTCATCTTGAAGACCACTCGCAGCTGCGCGAGGCGGGCCTTGAAACCGGTGCCCTCCGCGGCGCCGCCCGTACTCGCGCCGCGGCCACCGCCCGCGGCGCCGCCCCGGCCCGCACCGTTCTTCCCGCCCGCTACCGCCGCCGCGTTCTTGCCCGCCGCCGCGGGGGCCGACGACCCCGAGG
This sequence comes from Frankia tisae, assembly GCF_025403405.1. Classification (GTDB taxonomy): domain Bacteria; phylum Actinomycetota; class Actinomycetes; order Frankiales; family Frankiaceae; genus Frankia; species Frankia tisai. The sequence continues at coordinate 4,289 of NZ_JANEZT010000114.1, read as the reverse complement.
TGTCCCTCGGCTGCTTCCTCAGTGCCATGACCGCGAGCCTACGGCCTGCGGGCACTGCACAGTGCGGCTGTCAGCGCCCACCGCGATCAGCTGTCGTGATCCTGCGTCAGGACTGCGGGGCCGACGGCCCTGGCGGTTGCCGGGGCGGGTCGCCGGCCGGGGATCAGCTCTGGGCGGCGACGACCCGGGGGAGCCCGCGGACGGCGGCGCCGAGCCGGGCGGTGGTCGCGCCGCCGCTGAGGCCACCCAGGCCGGCCCGCCGGGGGGTTCGCGCGGTGCCCCCGGTGCCCGGGACACTCGCGCACGCGCCTGGTCCGGGCGGGATCGGGGCCGCCGACATCGGATCAACCCATCGGTATCCCGTTGTGACGTGCAGGTCGGCGGCCGCGCGCCAGGCGTTGCGCCGCGCGGTCTTCTGACCTCCATGCGGCAGCACGAGCAGAGTCGCTTCTTCGAGGACGCTGAGCAGTGAACGGAGCACGATGGGAACGACCTCCCGGCACGGTCGTGGGCGCACACCTCGATCATGAGCCAGCGGGGATGCTGGGCCAGAGGAGAGACCCCCTTGTGACAAGGGGGTGACGCTACGATGAGTAGCCTAGCCCGTCCGGGGGATGCCCACCAGCGTGCCCGTCACTGCGTGTGAGAGGTTTCCAGCACACTTTTGGGGGCGTCGGACATCGCGGTGTGGGCCTCGCCACGAGCCGTGATCGCCTGTTGGTAGAGCCGGCCGGCCCGGTAGGACGATCGCACGAGTGGCCCGGACATGACGCCGGAGAAGCCGAGCTCCGTGCCGACGCGCTCCCAGTCGAGGAACTCCTCGGGCCGCACCCACCGCTCCACCGGGTGGTGCCGGGGCGTGGGTCGCAGATACTGGGTGACGGTGAGGAGCTCACAGCCGGCGGTGTGCAGGTCCCGCATGGCCTGCTGGATCTCCTCGGCGGTCTCGCCGAGGCCCAGGATCAGGTTCGACTTCGTGACCAGCCCGGCCGCGCGGGCCTGGCGTAGCACGTCGAGGGAACGCTCGTAGCGGAACGCCGGCCGGATGCGCTTGAAGATCCGCGGCACCGTCTCCAGGTTGTGCGCCAGCACCTCGGGGACGGCGCCGAAGACCTCGCCGAGCTGGTCGGCGCGCCCGCCGAAGTCGGGAATGAGCACCTCGACCCCGGTGCCCGCGGACAGCACGTGGATCTGGCGGACCGTCTCCGCATACAGCCAGGAGCCGCCGTCGGCCAGGTCGTCGCGGGCGACGCCGGTGACGGTGGCGTAGCGCAGCCCCATCGTGCGCACGGACTCCGCCACCCGCCGTGGTTCATCCTGGTCCAGCGGGGTGGGACGACCCGAGTCGATCTGGCAGAAGTCGCACCGGCGGGTGCAGACGTCCCCGCCGATCAGGAAGGTCGCCTCGCGGTCCTCCCAGCATTCGTAGATATTCGGGCAGCCGGCCTCTTCACACACCGTGTGCAGGCCGGCGGCGCGTACCAGTCCCTTGACGTCGGAGTACTCCGGGCCGGTACGCATCCGGGTGCGGATCCACGGCGGCTTGCGCTCGATCGGCGTCTGCGCGTTGCGCGCCTCGAGGCGCAGCAGGGGGCGACCCTCGGGGGCGACCGCGCTCAACTCACCAGCTCCATCCGCTCGGTCCCGGGCTGCTGTGCTGCCGGGGGCGCGCCGGGCGGCTCGACCCGCGCGGTGAGGCGATCACCGAGGTTCCGCCCGCCGAGGTACCGGGAGAGCACCGCCAGGGTGTGCCGCTCGACGACCGGCCGGGCCTCGGCGACGGTCACCGCCCGGCCGAGCTCGGCGGACAGGCTCGTCACCCCGGCGTCGGTGATGCCGCAGGGCACGATCTGCCCGAAGGCGCCCAGGTCCGACGAGCAGGTCAGCGCGAAGCCGTGGGTCGTCACCGCCTGCCGCACCCGCACCCCGATCGCGGCAACCTTGCGCAGGCCGTCCACGGTCCACACGCCGGTGCGGCCCTCGACCCGGTGGGTCGCGAGCCCGAGCTCCGCGCAGGAGCCGATGAGGGCGTCCTCCAGGGCGCGCACGTAGGCGACGACGTCGAGCGGGCGAGGTAGCTTGACGATCGGGTAGCCGACGAGCTGACCCGGGCCGTGCCAGGTGATCTTGCCGCCGCGGTCCACGTCGACGACCTCGGTGCCGTTCAGCGGCCGTTCGAAGGGCTCCGTGCGCCGCCCCGCGGTGTAGACGCTGGGATGTTCCACCAGGATCAGTGTGTCGTCCACCTCGTCGGCCACCCGGGCCTCGGCGAGGGATCGTTGCATGTCCCACGCTTCGCGGTAGGGGACCACGGAAAGCCTCAGAACATCCACGTCATTCAGCCTACGCCCGCGCCGCGCCGCGTCACTGTGAGCTCGACCGGAGCTCCGGGCTCGCCAGCCGGCGGTCAGCCGGCGGGGTCCGCGCCCGGCGCACCGGGTAGCAGCCGGGGCACGACAGCGGTCTCCACCGCGGCGCCGCCGGGGCCGGGTTCGACCCGCCAGGCGTGCACGCCCGGCCGGTCGGCCACGGCCTCGACGAGCTCGGTGCCGTGAAAGTGCAGCCCGACGCCGTCGTCGGTCGCCCAGCCGGGGGGCAACGTCCCGTCGGCGACGAGACGCTGGAACAGCGGGCGGCGCCCCGGCTCCGAGTCGTAGTGCGGCGTGTTGCTGAACGGCAGCAGGCCCAGGCCGTTCGTCACCGGCCGCAGGTCCGGGCCGAACGAGTCGGTGGTGCCACCGACATGCCAGCACAGGGAGCCGGCCGAGACGCCGCCGAGGACGACGCCGGCCTCCCACGCCTCGCGCAGGATCTCGCCCAGCCCGTGCACCGCCCAGACGGCGAGCAGGTTCGCCACGCTGCCCCCACCGACCCAGATCACATCCTGGGCCAGCAGGTGGCCACGGAGGTCGGGGATGTTCGGCATGGGGAACAGTGCGAGATGGGAGACCCGCACGTCGGGGCGGTCGCGGTTGAACGCGGCATATCCGCGGGTGTAGGCGCCCTGGTCGTCGCCCAGCGCCGTCTGCAGCAGGCAGACCCGCGGGCGCGGGCCCGCCCCGGCCAGCTCGATCGCGTGCGTCAGGATCGGCCCGACCTTCGCGCCGTACCGGCCGTCAGGAAGAAAACCGCCGCTGGTGGCGAGGATCTGCACTCCGGTCTCTCCCCGGTTCGTCGGCCGCCGGCGCCGCCGTTCGGCTCCGGTCTCCGTTGATTGTCCGCCATCCACGCATCCGCGCCGCGGTGGGCCGGCTACCGCCGCAGGTTTCCGGCTCATGCCGGCGAGATTCACCGCCCGATTCCGCCAAGTTCCGCTCGGCGCGTGCCTGGGCCCGCCGTGACCAGCCACGTCCCGTCACCGCCGACGCAGGCGGTGACGCCGCCGGTGGAGTGATCGTAAAAAGTTATCCACAACCGGACGAAGATTAATGCAGACCCACCCTGTTTGAGCCTAGCGTCGCTACCTGTGACCTTCACCGACGATTCCGCGGACAGGCCGACGCGGCGCGTCGGCGGGGTACCCGAGGTGCCGGGGGTGAGCGTGCGTTCCCGGCTGCGGGACGCGGGCTCCGGCGAGCTCTGGGCGGGTCAGTTCGACCAGTCCGGGGTCGAGTGCGTCGTGCGGCGGGTGCGTCTCGCCCCCGATCCGGTGCTGCGTTCGGCGGCGGTCGCCGCGGCTCGCGCGCTGGCGGAGCTGGCCCATCCGCACCTCATTGCGGTGGTGGCGGTGCTGCCCACGGCGGAGGGGCTGGCGCTGATCACCGAGCCGGTCGTCGGCGCGATCAGCCTCGCCCGCCTGCTGGCGCTGCGCAGGGATCTCGACCCGGGCGAGGTCGTCACCGTCGGCCTGCCGGTCGCGCAGGCGTTGGCCGCCGCGCATGCGGCCGGCATCGTGCACGGCCGGCTCGAGCGGGAGGACATCCTCCTGGAGCCGACCGGGCGACCGGTCCTGACCGGCCTCGGGGTCGCCGCGCTGGCCGACGCCGCCCGAGCCGATCCCGTTCCGCCCGAGGCGGCTTCGGCGGACGTGCACGACCTCGCCGATCTGCTGCTGGGGGCGATGCGAGAGGCGACCGGCCCGGACGCGGCCGCGGTCGCGGTGGCCGTCGCCACCGCCATGATCGACGACCCGTACCGGCGGCCGAGCGCCGCCGAGCTCGCCGCCGCGCTCGCCCGCAGCGCCACCCCCCTGCCCGTTCGGCTGCCCGGCGACGGCGAGCCGAGGGCGGCCGGGCGGCTCGCGGGACCCTCACCCACGGAGACGTTGCCGAGGATTCCCCCGGTGGACC